>NZ_JBFTGV010000009.1:0-247000 GCF_056393925.1 Agrobacterium sp. 10T429 | reverse complement strand
GAAGAGACCAACGCCGCCAGCCACAATCTGGCCAAGGAGGTAGCTTCGCTCAACCAGCTTCTCGCGCAGTTCAAGCTCGCCGATACCGCCTATCAGCAGAAGAGCCAGCCCGCTCCGGTTCGCAATGCCGGCGGCAACGACAGATACGTGGCATCCCCCGTACGCGCGCTTGGCCGCAAGATTGCATCCGCATTCTCCGGTAACGCTGCTGTCGATACGTCAAAGGACGACTGGCAGGAGTTTTGATCGCCATACGATTGGCATCATGCCGATCCACGCCCGGGGATGACGCAAGGCTTGCGGGCCTGACATCCGGGCCGTGATTTAAAAACATGCCGCGCAGGGTCCGATTGCTTGCGCGGCATGGCTGAAGGAGGCGCGTGCCGTCGCGCCGGTAAATCAGTCTGGCATCAAATCGGAAATCTGCCCATGTGAGACCAGCAGGCGCGGGTTTGTCATGCTGCCGCTTTCCTCGTCGACGGTAACGGCATAAGCCGCAACGCCGATGTGGCGCGCTGCCATGGCGCTCGCTATCTTTTCGGCGGACGCCGCATTGGAAGCCTGCCGCATTTCGCCCGGCACAATGCCCCCGCGTCCCTTTTTGAACTGCACTACAATAATCTTTTCAGCGTCTGACATATCTCGTGCACTCTCGTTTGTTCTTTAAATGTTCTAGTTATATAAGAGATTCAACATGGTGTTACGCCCCGTTTTTGGGGCCGCCAAAGTTCTACAGTACTATTGGAAGCATTGGGTGAATTTCGACGCGAACGGGAGAGTTTTACACGTAGCAGGTTGAAGTCGTTACGATGGGCCGAGCTTCCCAATTACATGCTTACGAACTCAACGTTTTCTAACGCTGAGCGTCCGTTATATTCGGCTCAGTGTTTTCGAGGTCGTTCTTTATTCCGTACTCTGCAATAAAATGGCGCACCCGACAGGATTCGAACCTGTGACCTTTGGAATCGGAATCCAACACTCTATCCAGCTGAGCTACGGGTGCAGCGGTCACGCTTGAATCGCGTGCAGCGGTTGGTTCATACCCCAGCTTTCTTTCCGCATCAATGTCTAAAAATCAAAGATTTACGAAATGGGGTCTGTTTTCCGGTGTGGGGGAGAGCGTGGGTTGCTGCGAGGGCTGCTGTCTGCATGTTTGCGATAGCAGGGCGGTATGTTGTTTGCGGTATTGCGTTTCTTCCTGATAAGGCGTTTCCCTTTTAAGTAGTATTTTACGTCCGCATCCAGCGGCTGTCCTGGCACTTTTGTACACAGGCGGGTTGATTGTCGTATTGCCTTTCAAACAAGGTGGGGGAGGCGGTTTTTGACCCTAAAAATCGGTGGGTAAATAATCATACTTTTCTTTTGCGCCCGATGGTGATTACGAGACAGGGGTTGTCGCAATGGGTATTAACTGTCAAATTATTATACAATATTAGTATCATCTACATTTATTTGGGATACAGTTTAGTCCTGTTGTCGGTTATCATTCCGGCAGGGTTAAGGAACGAATCAGGCGGGGGATCGGATGGCTTTGCAATTGGCACATAGCAACGGGCCACGGGCGGAAAAGGCCGAAAGCGGCGGCACGCAGGCGGAACATTTAAACGCCATCGACTATGGATTGTTGACGACCGCGATCGGTTATCATTTGAGGCACTCGCAACTTGCCGTGGCAAACGGCTTTTCCGACGTGCTGGCGGAGATGGGATTGCGGCCGGCCGATTTTTCCGTTCTCGTCATCGTCGGCGGCAATCCGGGCCTCAAGCAGAGCGATGTGGCCGAGGCGCTTGGCATACAGCGTGCCAATTTCGTCGCGATCGTCGATAGCATGGAAAGCAAGGGATTGCTTGTCCGCCGCAGGTCGGAAGAGGACAGGCGCGTTCATTTCCTCGACATGACGGATGAGGGCAGCAGCCTTCTTGAGCGCCTTTCCGATGCATGGCGTGACCGCGAGGAAAAGCTGATCGACCGGATCGGCGGCAAAAAAGCCCGTGACCAGCTGCTGGCTCTGCTTGGACGCCTGCGGGACTGAGCGGTATCGGTCAAGCCGGTCGGCAATCCCTCTGCCCCTCCCTTTCGCGAGGGTCTGATTGGTAGCGGGTCGATTTGCGTTGCAATTTTCCTGCGAAACGGCCAAGACGCCTTGGACGTGCCAACGCCTTTGGCGCTCGTCATGCCGCAACTGCGCAATGTTCTGGAAAGGCCCGAAACGGGAACGCCATGCTGATTATCGACACGAGCCATCCGCTTTATCGCCGCTTGTGGGTCAGATTGCTCATCGTCGGCTTTTGCGCCGCCTGGTCCGTCATCGAATTCGTCAATCGCGAATTTTTCTGGGGAACGGTTGTCGGCGGCGTGGCTGTCTATGCGGCCTATGAGTTGTTGCTGAAGTTCAAGCCCGCCAGCGAGGAGAACGCTGGAGGCAAGGCTGACGCGGCCAGGGACKATTCAGACGAGCCAGTGGAAAGCGCACCCACGGATAGAAACGACGCCGGCTGAGGCGAGCTTTCCGGGCGTAAAACCGCTACCTGCCTCTACTGGAAATGTTCACGGGTTCGCAGCATCCGGATCGCCTGGTCAATCAGGAGATTTGCCGCTGTCATGCGCAGCGTCGCATTGTGCCGGAATTCCGGTCTCACTCCGTCGGGATGATTGAGCCTTGCGAAGGCGCGGCGCTTTTCCGCAAGCGTTGCGGCGGTGTCGGTTTCATGGATGGCCAGTTCTGCTGAAACATCCGCGAGCGAGGTCTTTTCGAGATGGGCCGGGATAGGTTCGGGTTGGGGTTCCGGCTGGGGCTCGGCAAGCGCAACGGGCTCCGGCAGAAAGGCCAGATAGGCGTCGAGACTGGCGTTTCCCGGTTGCGGTGCATCCGGATAGGTATCCACGACGAAGCCAGAGCTGAAACCCACAATACGATGACCGGCGGGCGGCGTCGGCTCCGCGCTTTCGTCTTCTTTTTCCTGTCTCAGTCTTTCAACGACCGACTCGAAGACGGATTGTCCGAAAAGCATGCGGCTATTCCCTGGGCAGGTCCCGATAAATCCGGCCTCTATATACAACGAAGTTGGCGTCTGGCTTGCCTTCCTCAAAAGCCCGTCAGTTTGCGGCTTTCATCCAGAACCAGATCGTAGAGAAGCCGGGCGCTGGGCGGCAAAACGCGGCCTTTGGTGGTGATGATGCTGTAGGGCTTGACGACAAGCTCGAAATCCGTGGGCAGGATGCGGGTGCGGCCGATATCGGCCTGCTGGCCGGCCACGAACTCGGCCATGTCCTGCGCGATTGGCGCAATTGCATCTGTGTTGCAGATAAGGGCAAGCGTCAGCACCACGGATGGCGTGTTGATGACGTTGCGCGGCATGGCGACGCCGTGAGTGAGGAACACGTCTTCCATCGTTCTGCGCAAAAGCGCGCCGGGCGGCTGGAAGACCCAGTCGTAACCGGACAGATCCTGCAATGTCACGGGCTCGCCGTGGAGCAGGGGATGGCCCTCGCGAACCACCAGGCAGGCGCGCTCGATGCCAATTTCATGGATGGAGAACAGGCCGGGGTCGAAATCATCGGGGATGCGGCCGATGATGAAATCGTGACGTGCGGCCAGAAGTTCCCGCGCCAGCACGTTGCTACTTTCCACCTGCACGTTGATCTCGATACCGGGATAGGTGTCCATCGCCCGTCTTATGGCGGGCACGACCAGGCTGATGGCCGGTGCGGTGACGGCGCCGATATAAACCGATCCGCCGCTGCCGGATTTCATCTGGTTGAGTTCGCGGCTCGCCTCACGCAGCTCCAGCAATATGGTGCGGGCGCGCCGCGCCAGCGCCTCGCCGAACTTGGTCAGCACCACACCGCGCGACGCTCTCTGACAGAGCGGGCTTTTGACGATTGCTTCCATTTCCGAGAGCATGCGCGATGCCGCCGGCTGCGTCATGTTCATGGCGGCGGCGGCGGCGCTGACCTGCCCGTGCTCCTCGATCATGACCAGCATGCGCAGGTGGCTCATCTTCAAGCCGGCGCGCAGCAAAGGGTTGTCTTCGAAGACGAAGAGCGCATCCGCTGTTTGCGTCTGCTCATACACTTTTTGGTTGCTCATTCGCGGGTTTATACCCCTCAATGGTTATTGTATCGATTTAATATATCATAATTGATATACGTAAACTGATTTATTCTATTTGACAGTTATATGGATTCAGAACAATTTGCGGAATGCCGGGGAGGAGCGGCATCTGTTCCATTTCGCAGTTGCGAGATCGGAACGGGCGCAATGCGGCTTCTTCCTCTGATGGCATGAATTTTATGGTGCAACGCAACAAGCGGGTACCAAAGAGGGTTCAAGGGAGAGAGTTAATGAAGTCCATTATTTCGCTGATGGCGGCTTGTGCCATCGGTGCTGCTTCCTTTGCAGCGCCGGCTTTCGCGCAGGACAAGGGTTCTGTCGGTATCGCCATGCCGACCAAGTCTTCCGCGCGCTGGATCGATGACGGCAATAATATCGTCAAGCAGCTGCAGGAAGCCGGTTACACGACCGATCTGCAATACGCCGACGACGATATTCCGAATCAGCTTTCCCAGATCGAAAACATGGTCACCAAGGGCGTTAAGGTCCTCGTGATTGCTTCGATCGACGGCACGACCCTGTCGGACGTTCTGAAGCAGGCTGGTCAGCAGGGCATCAAGGTCATCGCTTATGACCGTCTCATCCGCAACAGCGGCGACGTCAGCTACTACGCCACTTTCGACAACTTCCAGGTTGGCGTTCTGCAGGCAACTTCGATCGTCGACAAGCTTGGCCTGAAGGACGGCAAGGGCCCGTTCAACATCGAGCTGTTCGGCGGTTCTCCTGACGACAACAACGCCTTCTTCTTCTACGATGGCGCGATGTCGGTTCTGAAGCCTTACATCGACAGCGGCAAGCTGGTCGTAAAGTCGGGTCAGATGGGCATGGACAAGGTCGGTACGCTGCGTTGGGATCCGGCAACGGCCCAGGCTCGCATGGATAACCTCCTGTCGGCTTATTACACGGACGCAAAGGTTGACGCTGTTCTGTCGCCCTATGACGGTCTGTCCATCGGCATCATCTCCTCGCTGAAGGGCGTTGGTTATGGCACGAAGGACCAGCCGCTGCCGGTCGTTTCCGGTCAGGACGCTGAAGTTCCGTCGGTCAAGTCGATCATTGCTGGCGAACAGTATTCGACCATCTTCAAGGACACTCGCGAACTCGCGAAGGTTACTGTTGGCATGGTCAACGCCGTTCTGCAGGGCAAAGAGCCTGAGGTGAACGACACCAAGACCTATGAAAATGGCGTCAAGGTTGTTCCGTCCTACCTGCTCAAGCCGGTTGCCGTGACCAAGGACAACTACAAGCAGGTTCTCGTCGACGGTGGTTACTACACCGCAGACCAGCTGAAATAAGCCTGCAACACATGCGGGGATGGCTTGGCGCCGTCCCCGTTTTTCCATAAAAATAAAAACGCCTGAATTAATCGGGCGCTGGATTGCGATATGGCCAATACCATTCTCGAAATGCGGAACATCACCAAGACGTTTCCGGGCGTAAAAGCGCTTGAGAACGTCAACCTTAAGGTAAAGGAAGGTGAGATCCACGCGCTCGTTGGCGAGAACGGCGCTGGAAAGTCGACCTTGATGAAGGTCCTTTCCGGTGTTTATCCCGCTGGCACCTATGAGGGCGAGATCCACTATGAAGGTGCTGTGCGAAATTTTCGCGCCATCAACGACAGCGAAGATATTGGTATCATCATCATTCACCAGGAGCTTGCGCTTGTGCCGCTCCTGTCGATTGCCGAAAATATTTTCCTTGGCAACGAGGTCGCTTCGGGCGGCGTGATCAACTGGCAGCAGACCTTCAACCGTACCCGCGAACTTTTGAAGAAGGTGGGCCTGAAGGAATCGCCGGAGACGCTGATTACGGATATCGGCGTCGGCAAGCAGCAGCTGGTCGAAATCGCCAAGGCGTTGTCGAAGAGCGTGAAGCTTCTCATCCTTGATGAGCCGACCGCCTCGCTCAACGAGAGCGATTCCGAGGCTCTGCTCAACCTTTTGATCGAGTTCCGCAAGCAGGGCATGACGTCGATCATCATCACCCACAAGCTCAACGAAGTGCGCAAGGTGGCCGACCAGATCACCGTGCTGCGCGACGGCATGACGGTGAAGACGCTCGACTGTCATCAGGAAGAAATCAGCGAGGACGTCATCATCCGCAACATGGTGGGACGCGATCTAGAAGATCGTTATCCGCCGCGCGACGTGCCGATCGGCGAGACCATTCTCGAAGTGAAGAACTGGAACGCCTATCACCAGCAGCACCGCGACCGGAAGGTCCTGCACGACATCAACGTCACCGTGCGCAAGGGCGAAGTCGTCGGCATTGCCGGGCTGATGGGGGCAGGGCGCACGGAATTCGCCATGAGCGTGTTCGGCAAGTCCTACGGTCACAAGATCACCGGCGACGTTCTGATCGACGGCAAGCCCGTGGATGTCAGCACCGTGCGCAAGGCAATCGATGCCGGTCTTGCCTATGTGACCGAAGACCGCAAACATCTCGGTCTGGTGCTCAACGACAACATTCTGCACAACACCACGCTTGCCAATCTGGCCGGCGTGTCGAAGGCCAGCGTCATCGACGACATCAAGGAAATGAAGGTGGCGAGCGATTTCCGCACACGCCTTCGCATCCGCTCTTCAGGCATCTTTCAGGAAACGGTCAATCTTTCGGGCGGCAACCAGCAGAAGGTCGTGCTTTCCAAGTGGCTCTTCTCCAATCCTGATGTCCTGATCCTCGACGAGCCGACACGCGGTATCGACGTTGGCGCGAAATACGAAATCTACACCATCATCAACCAGCTCGCTGCCGACGGCAAAGGCGTTCTGATGATCTCATCGGAAATGCCTGAATTGCTCGGCAATTGCGACCGCATCTACGTCATGAACGAAGGCCGCATCGTCGCTGAATTGCCGAAGGGAGAGGCGAGCCAGGAAAGCATCATGCGCGCTATCATGCGCTCAGGGGAGAAGAACTCATGAGTTCGGCAAACACCACAAACGAAGAAAGCAACGTCATCTCGGTCGGGTCGTATATTCGCTCCAATATCCGCGAATACGGCATGCTGATCGCGCTCGTCGCTATCATGGTTTTCTTCCAGTTCTATACCGGCGGCATTCTGTTCCGGCCCGTGAACCTGACCAACCTCATCCTGCAGAACTCGTTCATCGTCATCATGGCGCTTGGCATGCTGCTGGTCATCGTGGCCGGACATATCGACCTTTCGGTCGGTTCCATCGTCGCCTTCGTCGGCGCGATTGCGGCCATATTGACTGTGCAGTGGGGCATGAACCCGTTTCTCGCGGCGCTGATTTGTCTTGTCATCGGCGGCATCATCGGTGCTGCCCAGGGTTACTGGATCGCCTATCATCGCATCCCGTCGTTCATCGTGACGCTGGCGGGCATGCTTGTGTTCCGCGGCCTCACGCTTTTTGTGCTCGGCGGCAAGAACATCGGCCCGTTCCCGACGGATTTCCAGATCATCAGCACCGGCTTCCTGCCTGATATCGGTGGCATCGAAGGTCTGAACACGACGTCGATGATCCTGACATTGGTGATTACGGTCGTGCTGTTCTATCTGGCGTGGCGCCGTCGCGTGGTGAACGTGAAGCACGGCATCGACGTGGAGCCGTTCGGTTTCTTCATTGTGCAGAACCTGCTCATCTCAGGCGCTATTCTGTTCCTTGGCTACCAGCTGTCCACCTATCGTGGCCTGCCGAACGTCCTGATCGTGATGCTGGTTCTGATTGCGCTTTACAGCTTCGTGACGCGCCGCACGACCATTGGCCGCCGCGTTTACGCGATGGGCGGCAACGAGAAGGCGACCAAGCTTTCCGGTATCAACACCGAACGCCTGAGCTTCCTAACCTTCGTCAACATGGGTGTACTGGCCGGTCTGGCTGGCATGATCATCGCGACACGCCTCAACTCGGCAACGCCGAAGGCAGGCGTTGGCTTCGAGCTTGATGTGATCGCGGCCTGCTTCATTGGCGGTGCTTCGGCCTCCGGCGGCGTTGGCAAGATCACCGGTGCTGTTATCGGTGCCTTCATCATGGGCGTCATGAACAACGGCATGTCGATCGTCGGCCTCGGCATCGACTTCCAGCAGATGGTCAAGGGCCTCGTGCTGCTCGCTGCCGTGTTCTTCGACGTCTACAACAAGAACAAGGGCTGATTGCCCAGCCAATATAGCAAGTCAAAAAAGTGGCCGGTTTCCGGCCACTTTCATAAGGTGAAGGCGCAACGCGCCGAAGAAGATAAGGCGCGTTGCGCCGCAGGAAGGAAATCCCGTGCTCATTTCACAGATCAAGGATGCCAGTGGCAAAATCACCGTCGCCGTTCGCGAAGAAGGCGGCCAGGCGCACGCCGTCAACGGCGCTCAATCGGTTTACGCGCTGGCCATGGAAGCTGCCAATGGTGGCAAGAGCCTTGCCGATGTTGTGTCCGCCCATGGTCTCGGCGATGCCGTCGATCTTGAAAAGGCTTACGCTGAAGGTCGCTTTCTGCCGCCGATCACCCATCCCGATCCGGCGCATCTGCATCTGACAGGCACGGGCCTGACCCATCTCGGCTCTGCTGCTACCCGCGACAGCATGCACAAGAAGACCACGGAAGCCGCCGAGGAAAGCCTGACGGATTCCATGAAGATGTTCCGCATGGGTCTGGAAAATGGCAAGCCGAAGGCTGGCGAAAAGGGCGTTCAACCCGAGTGGTTCTACAAGGGCAACGGCTATGTCGCAGCGGCACCCGGTGCTGCTCTCACCTCTCCGTCCTTCGCGCTTGATGGCGGCGAAGAGCCGGAAATGGCCGGCATCTACGTGATCTCCGACAAGGGCGAACCCGTGCGCATCGGCTTTGCCGTGTCGAACGAATTTTCCGATCACGTCACCGAGCGGATCAACTATCTCTACCTCGCCCATTCCAAGTTGCGCCCGGCAAGCTTCGGCCCGGAAATCCGCGTCGGCGTTGCACCGTCGGATATTCGCGGCACCTCGCGCATCCGTCGTGGCGACAAGGTCATTTTCGAAAAGCCGTTTGTTTCGGGTGAGGACAACATGTCCCACACTTTCGCGAACCTCGAATATCACCACTTCAAATACGGCCTGTTCCGCGCACCTGGTGACGTCCATGTGCACATGTTCGGCACCGCGACGCTCTCTTTTGCGGAGGGCATCAAGCCGGAAGCGGGTGACGTGTTCGAGATCGAGGCCGCCGGTTTCGGCCTGCCGCTGAGGAACCCGCTTGCGGTTAATGCGGAAGAAGAAATCACGGTTCGGCAGATCTGATCTACCGGGGCTGCACGTTAAACGGTTGAGGGAGGGGGTCGCTCAGCGTCCCCCTCTCGACGTCATCCCCGGCTTGTCTTCAGGTGGGACACATCCGCCAAAGCGATAACGCCGCGGTTTTGCCAGTAATCGTCTTGTCTTAGGTGCGTAATGCTGCCGGAAGACGCGGGAAAGCTGACATAACCGACGCTGTCGATCGGCATTTTGATCCATGCCGCGATGACGAAGGTAAGAGCGAAGCCATGGGTAACGATGATCTGCGTGGGGCAAGGACGCGATATAATCGTGTCCACGGCGCGGTACACTCTTTCGGCCAACTCTCGTCTCGTTTCGCCATCAGCAATTCCGCCACGATGATCCATCCGGTCGTGATGGGGGGCCGGTATCTGACGAGCGTCGAGCCATTCCTGCGGCATACCACCCGCCGAACCGTAGCTGATTTCCCGCAGGCCATCCGTGGTTTCAAAAGGGGACTTGAGGTGTTCAGCAATGATTGCCGCAGTCTGGGAGGCCCGCAGAAGATCGGAACTGAAGATTTCGACTGATGCGTTGCCGATCAAGGCCACAAGTTTCTCGGCCGTCGCCTGCGCATCGGCTTTTCCCTTGGGTGTCAGTTCGGTATCATACCAGCCACCAACCTTGTTCTCGACATGATGGACGGACTGGGTGTGCGTGACGACAAAAATGTTCTTCATAGTGTTCTTCCGGGTATCTGGGGCTTACTCGAACCCCCACAGCCTGCCTTCGCCCACCTCCACGGAATTGCCGGCCGGGTCGCGGATGTAGACGGAATAGCTGTCATTCGGCCAGCGGTGATAGTGTTCGATGGGAATTCCAAGCTCCTCGAAGCGGGCTTTCCAGTCGTCCACTTCCGACTTGTCTTTCGCATAAAAACAGAAATGGCCTTGTCCGGTGGCGCCGTGGCGCGGGATCGGATTGTCGGGGGTGGCCGTGCGCGATTGTTGCGGATCGAAGACCAGCAGCATCTGGCGGCCACATTTGAAGAACACGAACTGGCCCGGCAGCCTGCGCACCACCTCCAGCCCGAAGACATCGCGATAAAAGGCCTCGGCGGCGTCGAGATCGTTGGCGTAGATCGCCGTTTCCATAAGGGCGGCTGGCGGTTTCATGGTTCCTCCCCGATGTCCGGCAACGGATATAGCGGACAGTCTATGTTTTCGTGCTGTAGGTCAGCACCGTCAGGTCGTGCTTGCCAACACCACGTTCCAGAAAGGTCCAGCCGCAGTTCGTATAATAGGTTTCGAGACGGCGCTGGCAGCACAGGTAGCTGGTATCGTGACCAAGTTCGGCGGCCCGTTGTGTTGCGGCCTGCATGAGCGCCCGGGCGACACCTGAACGTCTGCTGTTTTCCTCCACCCAGAGTGCGGCAACCCATGGCAGATATTGTGGCCGCTCCTCCAGATCGCAATGGATAAGAAAGGCGGAGCCGACGTAACCCTTGTCGTCATGGGCGACGAAGCCGGTCGGCAGGGCATGGGGGTTCACCATATCCTTCAGATGTTCAGCCACATCGCCGACCTGGAGGCCACTATCCTGCCACCATGCCGTCCAGACCCGTTCCGCAATGATGGGTCCATGGGACTGGCAGTCGCGATAGTCGGAAATACTGTACAAAAAGCCCTCTCCCTGATCGGTTGCTGCGGCGATTTAACTGGTCAAGGCGGGCTTTCGCAACCCACAGGTTGTTGAAAGCGGATCAGGGTTTCGTTGCCGTCACATGCAGCCAGTCGGTTGGCAGCTTGTCGTAACCGCTGCCGTGCCGTGCTTCTATTTCCACCCCTGCCCAGGCGAAATGCCCGTACAGGTCCTCAAGCCAGGTTTTCGAAGGATAGTTGTAATAGCGGCCGAACGTGTCGCGGCCTTCCGCTTCTCCGGCCTTGAAGCTGGCGTAGAAAACGCCGCCCTGTTTCAGCGCCGTATGGATGCGGCGGATGATGCCGGAAAGAGCGGGGCGGGGGACATGCAACAGGCAGGCATTGGCCCACACGCCGTCATAAGTCTCCACGTCGCCGATATCTTCGAACAGCAATGTTGCGACGGGAATGCCGAGCCGCGTTTCGGCCGCCTTGGCGATTTCGGGTGTGCCGTCCGTCGGGCGCACGTCGAAGCCTGCAGCGAGCATGAATTCACTGTCCTGCCCGCCACCGCACCCCAGTTCGAGGATGGTCGCGCCTTTGGGCAGGCGCGTCAGGAATTTTTCCAGATGGGGAAGGTCCGCCGTCTGCCCTCTCGACGTATAGGCTCCGGCATTATCCGTATAAAAGCCGATCGTTTCGTCGTCTCTGCCGGCCATTGTCTCAGCTTTGCGATTGGCTCTGCGATTGCTGCACGGTCACCGAAACGTTCAGTGTTTCGCCGGCTGGGCCGATCCGCATGCCCGATATCGGCGCGCAGTCGCGGTAGCAGAGGCCAAGGGCAATGCGCACGTAGCGATCGTCAGGGCAGATATTGTTGGCGGCGTCAAAGCCAACCCAGCCGAGCCCCTGCAGATGCACCTCGGCCCAGGCATGGGTTGCCGTCTGCTCCGCCACGTCTTCCATCATCAGATAACCGGAAACATAGCGGGCGGGCAGGCCCATCAGCCGGGCGGCGGAAATGAGGATATGGGCATGGTCCTGGCAGACGCCCTTGCCGGCTTCGAGTGCCAGTTCGGCGGTGGTTTCGGTGTCGGTCGAACCCGGCACATATTCCACCTTGCTGTTGATCTTCTCCATCAGGTCGTGCAGGCGCTCTAGCTCGCTGTTGCCGGTGCTGGCCTTCGCCAGTTCGCGCACGAGTTTGCCGGGCTTCGTCAGCGGCGTCTCGCGCAGGAACAGCCATAGCGGCGCACTGCCGGTGTGGGGGCCGACCATGCCGGCCCTGTCTTCGGTTATGACGAGGCCACGAGCCACGACCTTGACCCTGCGTTGCGGGCCTTCGGTCTCGACCAGTGCGACACGGTTGCCGAAATGGTCGTCATAGCTCACTTCGACGGTGGCGCCGTCGACCGATACATCCCAGTCCTCCACCGTCTGGCACGGGCCGGTCTGTGGCGTCAGGCGCAGCCGCTGCAATGCATAAGGCATCGGCTCGTCATAGACATATTCGGTCGTATGGGTGATTTTCAGACGCATAAGCTGTCCCCGTCCACGCGCTTACAGATAAAAGCGGTAGCCTTCCATGATTTCCTGCCCCAGCTGCCCGTTCCGGTTGACAAATCTCTCCAGAAACTCGTGCAGGCCTTCATCCATGACGCGATCGATCGTCGTCTTGCGCAGACTGTCGCGAATGCTTTCCGCCGTTTCATGCGCCTTGTGCTTTTCACCGTAATCCTCAGCTATGTAATTGAGGTTGCTGGTGATCTTCTCATAGCAATAGGCGAGCGAGCGCGGCATGCGGCCGTTGAGAATGAGGAAGTCGGCAATGTTGGCGGGCTTGTATTCCGCATCATAGACCCAGCCATAGGAGCGGTGCGCCGAGACCGAGCGCAGGATGGATTCCCATTGGGCATTGTCGAGCGAGGAGCCAACATGCGCCACGGCCGGCAGCAGCACGTAATATTTTACGTCGAGAATGCGGGCGGTGTTGTCAGCGCGCTCGATGAAGGTGCCGATGCGGGAGAAATTATAGAGATCGTTGCGCAGCATCGAGCCGTGGAAGGCGCCGCGCACCAGACCGGCGCGATGCTTGATGACATCGATGGTCTGCGGCAGTTCGGCATGGCTGAGCTTTCGGCCGAGGATGTTCTTCAGCTCGATCCAGAATTCGTTGGTGGCTTCCCATGTCTCGCGCGTCAGCGCGGTGCGCACCATGCGGGCATTGTTGCGGCCTGCCTCGATGCAGGACATGACGCTCGAAGGGTTTGCCTTGTCCCGCAGGAGATAATCGATCGCATTGGCCGCCGTCACCTTCTCGCGCGTTTCGAGAAAGGCTTCGTGCACGCCGGCACTCTGCAACACGCCGTCCCAGTCCTCATCGCCGCTGCCGCTGCGCGTCAGGGAAACGCGCAGGCCCGCATCGATAAGCCGGGCGATGTTTTCAGCGCGCTCAATATACCGGAACATCCAGTAGAGCCCGTTTGCCGTTCTGCCCAGCATGGCTTAGTCCTCCAGTACCCATGTATCCTTGGTGCCGCCGCCCTGGCTGGAATTGACCACCAGCGAGCCCTGCTTGAGGGCAACACGGGTCAGTCCGCCGGGAATGATCTTCACCTTGTCTGAAACCAGCACATAAGGACGCAGATCGACATGGCGCGGCGCTATGCCGTTTTTCACCATGATCGGCACGGTGGAAAGCGACAGCGTGGGCTGCGCGATGTAATTGGAGGGGCGGGCTTTCAGCTTTTCGGCAAAAAGCGCCCGTTCCTTTTTCGACGCGGTTGGGCCGACCAGCATGCCGTAACCGCCCGAACCGTGAACTTCCTTGACGACCAGTTCGGCAAGGTTGTCGAGAACGTATTTCAGGCTGTCCGGCTCCGAACAGCGCCATGTCGGCACGTTTTCCAGAAGCGGCTTGCGGCCGGTGTAGAACTCGACGATCTCGGGCATGTAGGAATAGATTGCCTTGTCGTCGGAAATGCCGGTGCCCGGCGCATTGGCGATGGTGATGTTGCCGGCGCGGTAGACATCCATGATGCCGGGTACGCCGAGCGCCGAATCCGGCCGGAAGGTGAGCGGATCAAGGAAGTCGTCGTCGACGCGGCGGTAAAGCACGTCGATGGCCTCGTAGCCACGGGTTGTGCGCATCTTGACCTTGCCGTCCATGACGCGCAGGTCGGACCCTTCCACCAGCTCCACGCCCATCATGTCGGCCAGGAAGGAATGTTCGTAATAGGCGGAATTGTAGATGCCGGGGGTCAGCACCGCGACGCGCGGCTTGCCGGTGCAGCCGGGGGGTGCAAGCGAGGCGAGCGATTGGCGCAGCTGATAGGGATAATCCTCCACCCGCTGCACCCGGTTTTCATGGAAGAGTTCCGGGAACATCTGCATCATCGTTTCACGGTTTTCCAGCATGTAGCTGACACCTGAAGGCGTGCGTGCGTTGTCTTCCAGAACATAGAACTGGTCTTCGCCGGTGCGGACGATATCCGTGCCGACAATGTGGGTATAAACGCCGCCGGGTGGCGTGAAACCGATCATTTCCGGGAGGAATGCGACGTTCTTCTCTATGATTTCGCGGGGAATGCGCCCGGCGCGAATGATTTCCTGCTTGTGGTAGATATCGTCGAGGAAAGCGTTGAGAGCGAGAACGCGCTGTTCGATACCCTGGGCCAGTTTGCGCCACTCGCGCCCGGAAATGATGCGCGGAATGATATCGAAGGGGATCAGTTTTTCTGAACTGTCGGCGTGGCCGTAGACTGCGAAAGTAATGCCGGTTTTTCGAAAGATGTTTTCCGCGTCTTTAGACTTCTGGATCAGGTGTGCCCTGTCCTGCCGGCTGTACCACTCGTTATAGTTTTCATATGGGCTTCGCGGCGCGTTGTCCGCATTTATCATTTCGTCAAATGCCAACTTCGATGTCCCCTTTTTTGCCATATGAATACAACGACAAATGCAATGCAAGAACTATGCGGAGGCCTCCGTGAAGATTTTTTACCGCCCTAGAGTTTTAAAAAAGAAGCGTTTTTTCGCTTTCAGCCTATAAATGCGGCATTGGCAAATTGGTTGCAGGGCAAGGTGGGGTGGAACGGGGTGGTGGCACTGTGTGCGCCGTGGGCGAATGCACAAATTTTATTCGTTCGCTTTCGGTTGATGGGTTTTGGGTGTGGCATCAGAAAATCTGAAAGATGCGATCACCAAAACACTTTTGACCTTTTGCGGGGATGGGGATACCGGCTAGCTTGGACGGCTGTGTTTCGCCAAGGGGTGCGCGCCGAGATCCGGCCGGGTCATTGACCGGTTGCTTCAAGTCGTAAAAATGTCAATTCGCCGCATGCCTTATGTCCCGGGCCCATGTCCGGTTGCGGGGCATCACGCGGCACAGGGGAAGTTCCCATGTCGCTCGACCGTCTGGCTCCGGCCATCTTCGTCTTTCTCTGGTCGACCGGCTGGGTCACCGCGAAATATGCCGTTTATTATACTGGTCCGCTGACCTTCCTCTGTCTGCGTTACCTGTTGGCGGGTGCGATATTGTGGGCGATCTGCCGGTTTTCCTCCATTCAATGGCCTGAACGGCGCATCGATGTTTTCCGGGCAATCTTGTCCGGCGTGTTCCTGCACGGCCTTTACCTTGGCATGATCTGGTGGGCGATAGGGCAGGGCGTGCCGGCGGCGATCGGCGGCATTATTGCCGGTTTGCAGCCGTTGATGACGGCGGTTGCCGCCCGTTATATGATCGGCGAAAAGATCTCTCCGGTGCAGCGTGCCGGCTTGCTTCTCGGCTTTGTCGGCATTGCCATCGCCGTGCTGCCGAAAGTCATGGCGTCAGGCGCGCTCGGCCTTTCCGTGCCGCTTTATGCCGTGGCGGTGAATGTGCTGGGCATGACGTCCGTGACCTATGGCACCCTCTACCAGAAGAAATACGTCCATGGCGGAAACATCATGGCGGTCGCCACGCTGCAATATGTCGGCGCCCTCATCGTCACCGTTCCCTTCGCGCTGTTGCTGGAGGATGGTCATGTGGACTGGAGCCTCGGGCTTGCCGCCACGCTCGTCTGGTCGGTGGGCGCGATCTCCATCGGTGCGGTGGCTCTGCTGCTCTATCTCATCCGGCGCGGGCAGGTCTCGCGCGCTGCCTCGCTGATCTATCTCGTGCCGCCGCTTGCCGCCGTGGAAGCGGCCCTGCTTTTCGGGGAAACGCTGACGCCTGCCATGATTGCCGGCACGGTCCTTGCGGTAACGGGGGTGTATCTGGCCAACCGCCGGCCCGCAGCGCCGGTTGAGGCACATTAATTCCTACAACCTCATATTAGAGATTTGTTAACCATAAAATTATACCTCTCGTTAATCTAGAGATTTGGCGGGGGTTACATGTCTATTTCACGTCGTGGTGTTCTGTTCGGATTGCCGCTGTTGCTGGCCGGCTGCGCAAGTTCCGGCATCGGGCAGCAAAGGCTTAATTATGCGGCGAAGCCGGACGAGAAGTTTCCGCTTCCGGAAATGCATCTCGAAAAGGTGAAGCCCGAGCTGCGCCGGCAGGAAGTGGCATACGATACCGCGCATCCGGCTGGAACGGTGATTGTGGATACGCCCGCGCGGCGTCTTTACTACGTACTGGGCGATGGACGGGCAATGCGTTACGGCGTCGGCGTCGGTCGTCAGGGCCTTGCGCTGAAGGGCGACGCCTATATCGGCCGGAAGTCGGAATGGCCTTCCTGGACGCCGACCGCAAACATGATGCGCCGTGATCCGCGCAATCTGAAATACGCCGGCGGCATGGAGGGGGGCCCGAACAACCCGCTCGGCGCACGGGCGCTCTACCTCTATCGCGGCGGCAACGACACCATGTTCCGTCTGCACGGCACCAACCAGCCGCAATCCATCGGCCACGCCATGTCAAGCGGCTGTATCCGGATGCTGAACCACGACATCATCGATCTTTACAGCCGCGTGCCGGTTGGCTCCAGGGTCGTGGTGCTGCAGGCCTGACGGAGAGGCGGATTTTTCCGCCTTTGCCACTCGAAAAAATGCCTGTATCCTTGGGTTGATTTTTTCCACATGAGCGCAGTTTTATGGTGGAAAATCAACCATGTGTAGAATGACTCCCTTTATGTATTTAAGGGAGTTCTGCTATATCGGAAATGTGATTTTCGGTGTTCGAGAGTGTATCCATAAAGGCATGATTGCGCTGTATCGAGCGTCGCACCACTTCAACGGGGACACATGAACATGGCAATTTTAGACAATCTCTCCCGCTATCGCCCGCAGGCACTCGGGGCGCTGCGCATCATGACGGCGCTGCTTTTCATTTCGCATGGAACACAGAAGCTGTTCGGTTTCCCGGCATCACAGATGGACGGCTCCCTGCCGACGATGCTGCTGGTGGCGGCGCTTCTGGAAGCCGTTGGCGGCATTCTCGTGCTGGTCGGCCTTTTCACGCGTCCGGTTGCCTTCATCCTGTCCGGCCAGATGGCTGTTGCCTATTTCATTGCGCACGGGCCTAAGAGCTTCTTCCCCGCTCTCAATGGGGGCGACGCCGCGATCCTGTTCTGCTTCATCTTCCTTTACCTCGTGTTTGCCGGTCCGGGCGCTTTCTCGGTGGATGAACGCCGGGCCTGATCGGCCGCTGCAATCACCGGTCTGTCATTGAAGCCCCGCATGGCTGGTACCGTGCGGGGCTTCATGCTTTTGAAGCGTTGGAAACTTCGGCCGTCACCGAAGCATAGATGCTTGTTTTCGGGTTAGGAACGGTTCATCCTGAACGCAGTTGGAAAATTGATCCGTGACCAGTCAAAACCCTATCGCCCGCGAATTGCTGCTGCTTGCCCTGTTGTCCACTCTGTGGGCCGCATCCTACACTTTCATCAAGATCGGGGTGGAGACCATACCACCGCTGACCTTCATTGCGGCAAGAACCCTGATTGCCGGTCTGTTGCTGCTGGCGGTCATTCGCCTGCGCGGGCTGCGGTTGCCGCGGGATTTCGCCACATGGCGGCTCTTCTTCGTTCAGGCCTGCATCAACAGCGTATTGCCTTTCACGCTGATCGCGTGGGCGGAGCAGAGCATCGATGCCGGTCTCGCCGTCATCCTCAATGCGACGACGCCGATCTTCACCTTTCTTCTCACTGCGCTGATCATCCGGCATGAGCAGGTCAGCGGGCGCAAGCTGTTCGGCACTGTTGCGGGCATGACAGGTGTCTGTCTCATCATCGGTCTGGATGCGTTGAACGGGGCGGGTGAGGCGCTGTGGAGCCAGATTGCAGTGCTGACTGCAGCCTTTTCCTACGCCTGTGCCGCCATCTTCAGCAAAAACTTCAGGGGTCTCGATCCCGTTATGCCTGCCGCCGGCTCGCTGATCTGCGGCGCCGTGCTTCTGCTGCCGGTGAGCGTGATCGTTGACCGGCCCTGGACATTGTCGCCATCTCCGGCGTCGCTCACCGCACTTGTGTGCCTCAGCGTCTTTTCAACCGCGCTCGCCTTCATGGTCTATTTCCGGCTGATGCAGACGCTCGGTTCGGTCGGTACCACGTCGCAGGCGTATCTGCGGGTTCCGATCGGTGTCGCCATTGGCATGGTGTTTCTTGGAGAAGTGCCGACGCCTGCCATGTGGGTGGGTCTTGTCTGCGTGATTGCCGGAGTGCTGGCCATGACCCTGCCGTCGCGGCGCCGGTCGTTGGCGCAGGGCGGTTGAGAGCAAAAAGAAAACCCCGCAAGCCTGCGCTTGCGGGGTTTGAAGGTAGACACGCGATACCGGGGAATCGGCTCGCGCAGAGTTAAGTTACTTAGCGGTTACGGCCGCGATTGCCGTTTCCGTTGCCGGAAGCGCGCTTTTCCTGACCGTTGCCGCCAGCAGGAGCGTGACGGTTGCCACCGCTGCCGCCGGGCTTGCGGGCAGGGCGGCGCTGCTTGCGAGGGCCGGCCGGGCGACCTGCGTCACCTTCCGCCGTCTTCACGCGCTTGAAGTCTGACGTGACTTCCAGATCATTGTCCGCATCACGCGGGGCGTGGTGACGCGAGGGACGGGGCTCGCCATTGTGGCGTCCGCCTTCGCGGGGTCCACGCGGCTGGCCGCCATTGTTGTTGCGACCACGGTTGTTGTTGTTCGGGCGCGTCGGGCTGGCAAGACCGGCCGGACGTTCACCGGATGCAACCGGGATATCGATCTTCATCAGCTTTTCGATATCGTGCAGCAGACGTGTTTCGTCCGGTGCGCAGAACGCGATGGCAATGCCGTCGCGGCCGGCACGGGCGGTACGGCCGATGCGGTGGACATAGGCGTCGGGCACTTCCGGCAGGTCATAGTTGAAGACGTGCGTCACGGCCGGAATATCGATGCCGCGGGCAGCGACGTCGGTTGCGACCAGAACCTTGATCTCACCGTCCTTGAAGCCCTTCAGTGCCCGCTCGCGCTGGCCCTGGCTCTTGTTGCCGTGGATGGAAGCGACCTTGAAGCCGATATGTTCCAGATGCTTGTAGAGCTTTTCCGCGCCGTGCTTGGTGCGCAGGAAAACGATAGAGCGGCCATCCGGGTTTTCGTTGAGCGACTTCTTCAGAAGGTCGGTCTTGTCGTTCTTGCCGGCGACGAAATGCACGTACTGCTCGACCTTGTCGGCGGCCTTGCCCGGAGGTGTTACCTCGACCTTGATCGGGTCCGTCAGGAAGTTGCTGGCAAGCTCGGAAATCGCCTTCGGCATCGTTGCCGAAAACAGCAGGGTCTGGCGCTTGGCCGGAACCATCTTGGAAATCTTGCGCAGATCGTGAATGAAGCCCAGATCGAGCATCTGGTCGGCTTCATCAAGCACCAGATAGGTGACCTTGGAAAGCGAGATCGCGTTGCGGGCGATGAGGTCCAGCAGACGGCCGGGTGTCGCCACCAGGACGTCCGTGCCTTTTTCGAGCTGAAGCTGCTGCTTGTTGATCGACGCGCCGCCGACAACCTGGTTGATGCGCAGTGGCGTCTTCTTCACGAAGGAGCGCAGGTTTTCGCCGATCTGGTTCACCAGTTCGCGGGTCGGTGCAAGGATGAGGGTGCGGGTGGTGCGGTTTGCCGGGCGGTCGGCTTGCTTCATCAGCATTTCGATGATGGGCAGGCCGAATGCTGCCGTCTTGCCCGTGCCGGTCTGTGCGAGGCCGATGAGATCACGGCCTTCAAGCAGCAGCGGAATGGCCTTTGCCTGAATGGGGGTGGGGGTTGTGTAGCCGAGCTGGGTAACGCTGGCCACAATCTTTTCAGAGAGGCCGAGTTCGCTAAAACTGGTCAATAGTAATGCCTTTCGGGGCGCCAAAAACCAATCGTCCGGAGCAGTTGCTGCTGTCCGGCGGTTTCGGCGTCAAGAACCCCGCGTGAATTGGGAACTTGTGGGTTGGAATAACTTTCTGCGCATCAGTGCGGCAAAACGCCGTCTTCTGTATTCGTTGCGCTTTTCCTTCATGCGGGCCAAGTCATCTTGGTCATGTGCTGCAGCTCACGCGGCTGCCGAAGGTGAAAGCTTGACCGGCATGTGGGCGTTTTATGGCGTAAAGTCAAGCAATAGTTTTGTAACGCTGCCGTCTCGCGGCGCATGGCTGCCATGCAGAAGGCAGGCTGGCGATTGCCGGCGAGGCGCGGAGGCTTGCGAATAATTATGGTTAAAAAAGGGTAAAGCGACCATTCCGCACATAGCAAATAGCGGTTTTCTCACATAACGTTTTTGCAACGACGTCTGGAAATATTTGATTCGACAAGGATGGAACTGCACGGTGTGGAGTATCGCTTGACCCAAGGATGCGGGTTGCTGGAAAAAGCTTACGGGGCAATCGCCGCCCTGGATTTGCCCGCGTGCATCAAGGACAGCGAGCTTCGCTACCTCATGGTCAATGCAGCCTATGGCCGGGTCATGGGGCGTCCGCCCGCCGCGTTCACGGGCCACACCAGCCTTGCCCTTTCCGCCGATATTCGCGATGCCGAGCGCGAGGACAGGGAGCGCCGCTCGCTGGTCTTTGCCACGGACGAAGTGATTTCATGCCATGGTGCAGCGTCTTCAGGGCCTTACAAGCTGCGTTGCGAACGTTTCACCGGCGATGACGGCAGTCTGTTCCTGTTTGAGGTGTTCGAAGAAATGCCCTCTGTCGTGAAGGGTGTTTCGGACGGCGGCAGCGCCGACCTGCTGTTCGACAGCGGCGTTATCGACCTCATCGATGCCGGCATCGTGATTTATGACCGTGAAAACCGGCTCGTCTATTGCAATGCGCGTTTTGTGGAATTCTACAGCGATTTCAACCTCCAGCTAAAGCCCGGCACCCGGCTTGAGACGCTAATGGAGGCGGTCTATTTCTCGAGCGGCTACCGCAGCGTGAAATCGGACGATCCGGATTACCAGGCATGGCTGCAGAAGCAGTTGCGGGATTTTTCCCTGCCCTATCTCGAAAGGGTGGAGCAGTTTGCCGATGGCCGCTGGGTGCGTATGGTCAACAAGCGGCTGGAAAACGGCATGCTGGTGGGGCTTCGCGTCGATGTGACGGAGTTCAAGGCGCATGAGACCCTGCTTAGCAAGCAGATCCGCGAGACCTGGCTGCTGCGCGCCGCGCTTGAGCAATTGCCCGTGGGCGTGTTCCTGCGGGACCAGGACAGGCGGCTGACCTTTGCCAATGCGGCCTTTGAGAAATTCCGGGGCGGCAGCCTCGCCGACTATTTGGGCAAGACCGAATGCGAGATGTTTCCGGAGGAGGGCGCAGAGTTCCAGCGGGAAAACGAGCATATCCTGCAAACCGGAGAGGCGATTGAAAAGACGGGAACCATTCCGCTTTCGGATGGCGGCGCCGTTCCGGTCATAACCCGGCTCGGCCGGGTCACGACGCCCGATGACGAATATTATCTGGTGGGTTCAGTCACCGATGTCAGCCTGCTGAAGGAGCGGGAAAATGCGCTGATCGCGGCGCAGGCGCAGGCCGAAGCGCTGCATCGCCAGTTCGAAACGGTTCTTCATGCCCTGCCGGTTGGCGTACTGCTCCTCAACGCGGATCTCGTCATCGAATATGTCAATCCGTGCTTCGACACGTTATGGGGCGAAATCGGCGGCGAGAAGTCGCTTGTCGGTAAAAGCTATCGCGAATTCATGGAGGCGAATTTCGAAAGCGGCCTTTATGACTATGGCGATATACCCTTCGAGGAGCTCTACAACCAGCGCGCAGAACGGCTGCTCAACGACAAGGTCTTCACGCCGCGCGAGGTGCGCAGCAAAAGCGGCAAGGTCACCGTCATTTCCAAGACCCGCCTCGACGGCGGAAAAATCCTCAGCACCTATGCCGATGTGACCGACGTGCGCATGCGCGACGCCGAGATCAGTGAGGCAAAGGCCGAACTTGAGCGTGTCGGCGAATATATGCAGGGCGCCACGCGCGCCATGGCGCAGGGGCTGGTGCTGGTCGAGCAGGGAACCATCATCATGTCCAACGAGGCTGTGGCGCGAATGTTCGACGTGCCGCCGCAGCTGCTGGAAAAGGGCTGCAACTGGTCGGGGTTTTTTGCCCATTGTGCCGGGCGCGGAGATTTTGGCACCAAAGAGGAGGCGGCCGCGACGCTGACCGCCTGGAGAGAGCACATAGCCGCCAACAGGCCGTTCTCCTGGCTGATCCATATTGCCGGAAAGACGTGGCTTAATCTGGAAGCGACCAACAGTTCCGGCAATTACTGGCTCATCATCGTCACCGACGTCACCGAGATGAAGATGCGCGAGGAGGAGTTGCAGCGGCTGCTTTCCCGCGCGGAAGCGGCAGATCGCGCCAAATCTGAATTCCTTGCCAATATGAGCCATGAAATCCGCACGCCGATGAATGGCGTGCTCGGCATGGCGGAACTTCTGGCCAAATCCAATCTGGATACACGCCAGAAAACCTTCACCGATATCATCGTCAAATCCGGCAATGCGCTCCTGACGATCATCAACGACATTCTCGACTTCTCCAAGATCGAGGCCGGGCAGATGAAGCTGCGCAGCGTGCCTTTCGATCCGGCGGAAGCGGTGGAGGATGTCGTTTCCCTCCTGTCCTCAGCGGCGCTGGAAAAGAACATAGAACTTGTCGTCCGGATCGATCCATCGGTTTTCGGCAAGGTCATGGGGGACGCCGGGCGGTTCCGCCAGGTCGTCACCAATCTTGTTGGAAACGCCGTCAAGTTCACGGAAATGGGGCATGTGCTGATCGAACTTTCGGCGCAGTCGGCGGAAGCGTCGGAGACCATTCTGTCGCTGCGCGTCGAAGATAGCGGCATCGGCATTCCTGCAGACAAGCTAGAAACCATCTTCGACAAATTCAGCCAGGTCGACGGTTCAGCGACGCGGCGGCACGAGGGAACGGGATTGGGACTGGCGATCACGGTCGGTCTTGTCGGTCTTTTCGACGGTACGATCAATGTGGTGAGCGAAGTCGGCAAGGGATCGACCTTCGAGGTCAATATTCCGTTTCACGTTACGGAAAAACGGCGCGACGCTCCGCTTCTTGCCATGGCGATCGAGGATATACGCGTACTCGTCATCGACGATAACGACGTCAATCGCCGCATATTGACGGAGCAACTGAAGACTTGGGGAATCGACGGCCATGCTGTGCAGGACGGGCCATCGGGCATTGCCGTGCTGCAGGAGGCTGCGTCCCTCGGTTTTGCCATCGACGCCATCATTCTCGATTATCACATGCCTGTCATGAACGGGCTGGATGTGGTCGAGCGGATCAGGGCGGATAGCCGTTTCGACGATATCGCCATCGTGTTCCTGACGTCTATGGATGTCGTGGGTGACGAGAGCCTGTTCACCGATCTCAGCGTGCAGGCACATCTGATGAAGCCGGCGCGGGCGCGTCTGTTGCGTTCCACCCTGTTCGATGTGGTGCGGGATGTGCGGCAGAAACGCGCCCGGCAGGATCCGCAGGGGCTGGGGTCAGGCGGCAGCGATGCGCCGGTGCGGCCAGACAATGGCCCGACGGACAAGAAGCGGCGGGTTGTGTCACCGCCGACGACGGTTCCAGACCGGCGCCGACCCTGCCTTGTGGATGTGCTGGTGGCCGAGGACAACGACGTCAACCAGATCGTCTTTACCCAGATCTTGCAGCAGGCGGGTTTGCGGTTCCTGATCGTCGGCAATGGCAAGAAGGCCGTTCAGGCGTGGGAGGAGCACAATCCCGCCGTCATCCTTATGGATGTGTCGATGCCGGTGATGAACGGGCATCAGGCGACACTGGCAATCCGCGCCGCCGAACAGGCGGCTGCCGACGGCCGGCATGTTCCGATCATCGGCGTTACCGCGCATACACAGGACGCGGACCGCGAGCTCTGCATCGCAGCAGGCATGGATGATTATCTGTCGAAGCCCATCAGCCCCGAAATTCTCGAGGACAAGATCGCGCAATGGCTGGGAGACGCGATGCCACGCCGCGACGTGCCGACCGCCTGACAGTGAAGGCCGGTTGCTGCTGTGGGAGCCGTCTCAGTGGGATGGCTTGGTGCCGCACAGCATCTCACGCTTTCCGGCAAACCCTTTGCGGCGCTCCAGTTCAAAACCGGCGGCTATGAGGTTGCGGCGGACGAAGCCAGCGGCGGCATAGGTGGCGAATGTGCCCCCCGGTACCGTTTTGCCGAACAGCGTCTGCATGATTTCCAGCGACCACATGTCGGGATTGCGGGCAGGGGCGAAACCGTCCAGAAACCAAGCGTCGAAGCCTTCGCTTCTGCCGGAAATGCCGGTGAGCGCTTCCCCGCACACCACTGTCAGGCGCGTCTGGTCGTCCAGTTCGATATCGACCTCGCCTTTCGGGTCCGCCGGCCAGCGGGCGACCAGTGCCTTGCGTTCGGTATCAACTTCCGGCCAGCGGGAAAGCGCCCGGTCGATCTCGTCCGCCTTCATCGGGTAGAGTTCGAAGGACATGAAATGCAGCTTGGAGTGACCGTTGCGCACCTCTTTCCATTTACGCCAGGTCTCGCAGAGATTGAGACCGGTGCCGAAGCCAAGTTCGCCGATGCGGAAGATGCTCTCTCGCTCAAGCCAGCGCTGCGGCAGGCCGTTTCCGGACAGAAAGACATGGCCGCATTCCAGCCTGCCATCCGTCTGGCAATAAAAATGATCGTCAAAGGCTAGCGAATAGGGCATATCCCCCTCACGCCAGTCGAGCGCGGCGGGCGGA
The DNA here is from genome assembly GCF_056393925.1 of Agrobacterium sp. 10T429. Classification (NCBI taxonomy): domain Bacteria; kingdom Pseudomonadati; phylum Pseudomonadota; class Alphaproteobacteria; order Hyphomicrobiales; family Rhizobiaceae; genus Agrobacterium; species Agrobacterium sp. 10T429. The sequence continues at coordinate 221,909 of NZ_JBFTGV010000009.1, read as the reverse complement.
TTGTCGGCTGCCGAACCGATATCTGCGGTGTTTTCCTTGGAATGTGTCATGACTAATGCCGATAGTCCCGCTTTCGAATCTGGTCAATCACCAAGATTGCGAGCGCCAAGATTGCCTGGCTCGGTGCCGCTCCTCATCGTCGGTGGCGGCATTATGGGACTGTGGGCTGCCGTCAAGGCAGAGAGGATGGGCATAAACGCCCTGCTGCTGGAAGCGGGCTGTCTTGGAGATGGTGCAAGCGGCGGGCTGTTGGGCGCACTGATGCCGCATATGCCGGACCGCTGGTCGGACAAGAAGCAATTCCAGTTCGACGCTCTCGTTGCGCTGGAAAAACAGATCGCCGAGTTGGAAGCCGAGACCGGGCTTTCCGCCGGTTACCGGCGTTGCGGCCGGATCATTCCCCTGCCGAAACCACATTTGCGCAGCATTGCCGAACGGCACCAGCGGGATGCCGGGGAAAACTGGTTTTCAGACGGGCGCCGGTTCCACTGGCATGTCGGTGACAGCCCTTCCGTTGCCGGATGGGTGGACGATGCGGCGGGACAAGCGGGCTTCGTGCTGGATACGCTGGCCGCACGGGTTTCTCCCCGGGCGATGATCGCCCTTCTGTCGGCTTTCCTCCGCAACGCCCGGCATGTGCGGGTGGCGGAACAGTGCCGCGTCGTCTCGCTCGATCCGGATAAAGGGCGGGCGGTGCTGTCGTCGGGCGACGAGGTCGCCTTCGATCATGTCATCGTCGCGAACGGCCATGGTTCCTTCGCGCTAATCCGCGATGCCATCGGTCTGGAACCCGGCATTGTGCTTGGACAGGCGGTGAAGGGGCAGGCCGCCCTTCTGGATGCTGCGGCCGATCCGGCCATGCCGGTCGTGTTTCTGAACGGTCTCTACATCGTGCCGCATGAGGATGGCACTGTCGCTATCGGCAGTACCAGCGAAGATTGTTTTTCCGATCCATTCAGCACCGACGAAAAGCTGGAAAAATTGCTCGCGGATGCATGCGCCGTGGTGCCGTCGCTTGGCCGTGCGCCGGTGATCGAACGCTGGGCCGGACTGCGGCCGAAGGCGGTTGGACGGGACCCGATGGTGGGGGCACTTTCCGAATATCCGCGGCTCGTGGCGTTATCGGGCGGCTTCAAGGTCAGCTTCGGCCTTGCCCACTGTCTTGCCGATGCTGCGTTGCAGGCCGTATGTGGCCACACGCCGGACGTGCCTTCCGGTTTTCGCCTTCAAGAACACGTGAGTATTGCTGTCCGGACTTTAGAAACTTCTGATTAGTTTGGTCCACGTCGTTAATCTGTCACGCAAATCGCTTACTTGCTGGCCTGCAAAGAGCCCCGTTTGGCCGCATTTGCGGCGAGGTGATAGCGCATGCGATACGCCATCCATTTCACGCCTTCCCCCAACGACCCGCTGACGCAGGCGGCTGCCGCGTGGCTGGGACGCGATGCCTATTCAGGCCATGCGGTGGAGCCGCCGGGCACGATCGATCTCGGCATGCAGGAGATTTCCTACCATACCGCCCTGCCGCGCCGTTATGGTTTCCACGGCACCATAAAAGCCCCGTTCCGTCTTGCCGAAGGTCATTCCGAGGCCGCGTTGTTGCGCGACCTGATGTATTTTTCCGGCAGGCAGGACCCCTTCACGCTGCCACAACTTATAGTAGCGCGGCATGACAATGTCTTCAGCCTCGTTCCCGAGCGCCCCTGCGAAGTGCTGAATTTTTTCGCAGCCCGTGTGGTGCAGGAATTCGACCGCTACCGCGCGCCGCTCTCCGAGGCGGAAATCGAGCGGGCGGATCCCGACCGGCTTTCGGCTTCGCAGCTGACCAATCTGCATCGCTGGGGCAGTCCGCATGTGATGGACGAGTTCCGTTTTCAGATGTCGCTGACGGGCGGTGTCGAGCCTTCCAGCAGCCAGAGGATCGAGCGTGCCGTGCGCAAGGTTTTCGAGCCGCTGCTCACTCGGCCTCTGTCATTTTCCAGCCTTGCGCTTTTCATCGAGGATGAACCCGGTGCGCCTTTCCGGGTGCACTCGCTGCACCCCATGGGTCGTGTTTCCGCCCGAAAGATCGCCTGAGAAGCGCCCCGCAGAAATCGTACACAAAAAAGCATCGGAATGTCGGCAAAATTGCTCTCGACATTCCGAATGCGGATGCTACCGTCCGTGCATCGCATGTCTGAAGCGTGTCGTGTTTACCCGTGTCGGGCAGACACCTTCGGATGGTTGTTTTGCTCATGTCTTCCAGAAGCGGGTTCCGCGTCGGGAGAGGTGTTTTGGGTGGCTGAATGATTTCCGAGAATTACTCCCGCAATCTGGTGGGCTACGGCCGCAATAGTCCCGATCCGAAATGGCCGGGCGGCGCGCGCATCGCCGTGCAATTCGTCATCAATTACGAAGAGGGCGGCGAAAGCTGCATTCTCGACAACGACAAGGCGTCGGAATCGCTGCTGTCGGAAATCGTCGGCGCGCAGCCCTGGCCCGGCCAGCGCAACCTGAACATGGAATCGATCTACGAATATGGCTCCCGCGCCGGTTTCTGGCGGCTGTGGCGCATGTTCACCGATCTCGGCGTCACCACAACTGTTTATGGCGTGACCGCTGCCATGGCGCGCAACCCGCAAGCCGTTGCGGCAATGAAGGAAGCGGGTTGGGAAATCGCCAGCCACGGTTATCGCTGGCTGGAATACAAGGATTTTTCCGAGGAGGAAGAGCGCAAGCATATTGCCGAAGCCGTGCGCCTGCATACGGAGCTGACGGGCGAGCGCCCCTTTGGCATGTATCAGGGCAAGCCTTCCGACAATACGTTGCGTCTCGTCATGGAAGAGGGCGGTTTTCTCTATTCGTCCGATTCCTATGCCGACGATCTGCCCTATTGGGTGAAGGGATTGCAGGATGAACCGTTCCTGATCATTCCCTACACGCTCGACACCAATGATATGCGTTTCGCCACGCCGCAGGGTTTCAATTCCGGCGACCAGTTCTTCGCCTATCTGAAAGACGCTTTCGACGTTCTTTATCAGGAAGGGCTTGAAGGCGCGCCGAAGATGATGAGCGTCGGCCTGCATTGCCGTCTCGTCGGCCGTCCCGGCCGCGCCGCAGCCCTTCGCCGTTTCATCGAATATGTGCTGGGCCATGAAAAGGTGTGGATCCCGCAGCGTATCGAGATCGCTCGTCACTGGCATGAAAACCACAAGCCGGGAACGCTCTGATGCTGACGCGGGATGAATTTGTCAGCCGTTTCGGCGGTGTGTTCGAACATTCGCCTTTTATCGCCGAACGGGCCTATGATGTCGGAGGCGCAGGTCTGGAGTTAACGGCGAAGGCGGTTCATGGCGCATTATGCGCGCAGTTTCGTGCCGCCTCCGAAGTGGAACGGCTGGGTGTTTTGCGCGCGCATCCTGATCTTGCCGGCAAGCTCGCAATAGCAGGTGAGTTGACCGCCGATAGCCGCAATGAACAGGCGGGCGCAGGGCTCGACCGGCTTTCGCCCGAGGAGCATGCGCGCTTCACCGAGCTGAACTCCGCCTATACGCAAAAATTCGGCTTTCCATTCATCATTGCGGTCAAGGGGCTGAACAGGCACGATATTCTCTCCGCCTTCGAGACGCGTATCGGCAATGATGCGGCGACAGAATTTGCGACGGCGACGGCGCAGGTGGAAAAGATCGCCTGGCTGCGCCTTTCCTCGATGCTGCCCGAGGGTTGAATTGGCGAGCGGCGGTCGTTCCGCTATACTCGTGCTATCTGGAGATTGAGGCCATGAGACCCTCCGAGGTGCTGGAAAAGAACAGGGAAGCGATCCGCGAAGCGACGAAGCGCTTCAACGCGGCAAACCCGCGCGTGTTCGGTTCCGTCGCCCGTGGCGAAGACATGCCGGACAGCGATCTGGATATTCTGGTGGATGCGTTGCCGGGCACGACGCTGTTTGATCTTGGCGGATTGCTGGAGGAACTGAAGACTATCCTCGGTGTCGAGGTTGACGTCGTCACCTCAGGCGGCCTGCACTCGGATATCCGGGCGCGTGTTCTGATGGAAGCCAAAGCAGTATGAGTACGGATCGACTTCTGCTCTACCTGAAGGAGATGGATGTTGCCGCCTCCCGAATACGGGATTTCATTCAGGATATGGATGAGGCCACTTTTTCTTCCGATACGCGAACCCAGATGGCGGTGATGATGTGCCTTGCCCTGATTGGCGAGGCGGTCGCAAAACTGGACAAACATTACCCCGCGTTTTTACAGCAGCACCCGGAAATCCCCTGGATAAAGATGAAGGGTATGCGCAATTTGGTAGTGCATGATTATTTTCGGGCGGAACTCTCGGTGTTCTGGAAAACGATAACGCAGAGCATTCCGGATTTGCAGGCGCGTCTCTCACTCCTCCGAAACTGGCATGCCCAAGGTGAATGACATTTGACTGATTTTCTCGAGATCAAGCCTCTCACCAAAGAGGCGTTCGCATCCTTCGGTGATGTGATCGAAATTACACCCTCTTCCATGCGCCACATCAATGGCGGCCAGACCGAGCGGCATCATGCGCTTGCGGCACCCGAGGCCGCGGGCGAGGGTGCGCGCATCATCCTCAATATTTTCCGCGGACAGCCGCGTACCTTTCCCCATACAATCGAGATGATGGAGCGGCATCCGCTCGGCAGCCAGAGTTTCTCGCCGCTGTCCGGCAGGCCTTTCCTTGTCGTCGTTGCCGAGGACGAGGGCGGTAAGCCTGGTCGGCCGCAGGCTTTTCTGGCGCGCGGCGATCAGGGCGTGAACTACCGCCGCAACGTATGGCATTACCCGTTGATGCCGTTGTTGGCGGTTTCGGATTTTCTGATTGCCGATCGCGAGGGGCCGGGTAACAATCTGGAAGAGCATTTTTTCGATGCGCCCTACATGATCGCGGAGCCCAGCCTATGACCGGTTTGACCACCCACGTCCTCGATGCCGCCCATGGCACGCCCGCCGAAGGGCTGACGATCGAACTTTTCCGGCTCTCGGGTGATCGTCGCGAGAAGATTAAGACGGTTAAGACCAATAGCGATGGCCGCGTTGATGGCGGGCCGCTACTTGTGGGCGACAGTTTCAAGGCAGGGGAATACGAGCTGGTTTTCCTTGCGGGCGATTATCTGCGTGGCAAGGGCGTCACCCTGGCGGAACCCGCCTTTCTCGACATCATCCCCATCCGTTTCGGCATTGCCGACGAGAGCGGCCATTACCATGTGCCGCTTCTGCTTTCGCCCTATAGTTACTCCACCTATCGAGGAAGCTGACCGCCATGATCTTTGCCGCCATTGCCGATATTCATGGAAACTGCGCCGCACTGGAGGCCGTGCTTGAGGATATCGCGAGGCTGGGCATCAAGGACATCGTCAATCTCGGCGATTGCTTCAGTGGTCCGCTGGAAGCGGGTTTTACCGGCGATGTGCTGGTTGGCAACTGGATACCCAGCGTTCTCGGCAATCATGATCGCGAATTGATCGAGCGCGCGCCGGAAGAGATGGGCAGCTGGGAGAGGCCGGCGCATGCGCAGCTGACCGCCGCGCATCTGGACTGGCTGCACACCCTGCCGTTCAGCATGGTTTTCAAGGACGTCGCCTATTGCTGCCACGGCTCGCCGCGCGGTGATCTGGAATACTGGCTGGAAACGCTTTCGACGGAAGGGGTGCTGAAATTGCGACCGCTTTCCGAAATCGAGGCCATGGCTGATGGCATCACCCAGCCGCTGATGTTGTGCGGCCACACACATATCGCCCGCACCGTGCAGCTCTCCGATGGCCGCCTGATTGTCAATCCCGGCAGCGTCGGCTGCCCCGGCTGGAAGGATGGCACGCCGTTCGACCATCATGTCGAAGTCGGTCATCCGCTTGCCAGCTACGCCGTGCTCGAAGAAACCGCACGCGGCTGGCAGGTCTATTTCCGGCAGATACGCTACGATAATCTTGCCATGGCCGAGATGGCGAAGGTCAACGGCATTCCGTATCTGGCCGATGCGTTGGAAAACGGTTGGCTCAAGCGGTAGAACTCACCCTTCGCTGTTCATGACAACGCAGGCATAAGACTGCGCCTTCAACTCCTTACAGGCGGAAACCGCCGAGGACTGGTCTTCAAAGCCGGTAAAGCGGGCGCGGTAGAGCGTTGCCGATCCGCTTTGCACCGCTTCGGTATAGGGCGCGATGCCGGAGTAGCTGCCGGCGATGTTGGAGCGCGCATTGGCGAGCAGCGAGCGGGCGGCAGCTTCGCTGTCGGTGGCGGCGATCTGTACTTCCCAGCGGCTGCGTTGGCCGGTCATTTGTGCAGCTGGTGCGGGTTTCGGAATGGCAGAGACCTGGATCATATCCGCCATCTGGCTGTTCGCCGTGGCGATCTGCATGGCGATCGGATCGGCGCGACGCTCGGCAAACATCGGCAATGGTACGGCTGCCGGAGGGACGGCTGCGGGCGGCACATCGAAGGTGCGGCTGACATTGGCGCTTGCCACCAGCTGTTCGGTATTACGGCTTCTCGAGGCCTGCGGTATCGCCTTGTCCAGCAGAGCAGCCATCTGCGCATCGCGGCTGCGCGCGGTCTTGCCGCCCAGCACGACGCCAACGACACGGCGGCCATTGTGATTGATGGCGCTGACGAGGTTGAAGCCCGACGCATTGGTGTAACCGGTCTTGATGCCGTCCATGCCCTGATAGCGATACATCAGATTATTGTGGCCACGGATGCGCTTGCCCCGGAAGCTGAAAGATTCCATGGCAAAGAGGCCGTATTCTTTCGGAAAGTCGCGCTGCAGCGCAAGTCCGAGTTTCGCCATGTCGCGCGCCGTCGTCACCTGCGATTTGCTGGGCAGGCCGGAGGCGTTACGGAAAACCGTCTTGGTCATGCCAAGCTGGCGGGCCTTACGGGTCATCATCTGCGCAAATTGTGCCTCGGACCCACCGAGATGGTCACCCATGCCTTCCGCCATGTCATTGGCGGATTTGACGATCATGCCGTAGACGGCTTCGCGGACCGTAAACGTCTGGCCCTCACGCACATAAAGCTTCGAGGGGATGACGGCTGCGCCGTTCCTGGACATCCTTATCTTCTGGTCCCAGCGAATTCGGCCGGCGTGCAACGCCTCGAAGGTCATATAGAGCGTCATCATCTTGGTCAGCGATGCCGGGTGGTTCAGCACATCGGCGTTCTGCGCGGCGAGGACCTTGCCGGTATTGGCATCCATGATGAAATGGGCATAACCGGCCTGCGCAGGCGATGCCTGCAATGAGAGGATCGCGCAAAAGAAGGCGAGTGCGAATACCCATGCGCCCGCCATTCCCCGTTTGATCGTTCCCGACATGGTCCACCCCTTTTTGTTCGATCGCCGCGATGGGCGAAGTTTTACTGACACTTTCCGGCAACAAAACCGCTAAAACTTTAGAGATCGCTTTCATGCTTAATTAAGTATGAAATTCAAGTCGGCCGTCGCCCTCACAATTTCCTTGCAAAGAAACCAACCATCCGGTATGTTTGAGACCATGACAAATGCACATGAACGCAAAAAGCAGCCTGAGATCGTGCGCCGCAATCTTCTCGATTGCGCGGCGAAACTCGCTGCCGAGCAGGGGGTTGCGGCGCTTTCCGTGCAGGCAGTGGCCGATGCCGCCGGGGTGACGAAGGGTGGGTTGTTTCATCATTTTCCCTCCAAGCAGGTGCTGCTGGAAGCGGTGATGACTGACCTTCTGGCGGCTCTGGACGCTGAGATCGACGACCTCATCTCACAGGATTGTGAAGCTTTTGGGAGCTTCACAAGGGCCTATGTGAACGCGGTTTTCTCGGATCGGGGCAGGGATTCGGGCAGGCAATGGGCAGCGATCTCGGTTTCCATGGTCGGTGAACCGTCGCTTCGGCGCATGTGGAACAGCTGGATTGAGGGGCGCCTTGCCCGTCATAAAGAAACGGATGACGGGGTGGTCCTGGAGATGGTGCGGCTTGCGGCTGACGGCATCTGGTTTGCCGATCTACTGGCCGACGACGGTAAAGCGGGTGGCGACAGGGCGGCTCTGAGGGCCCGGATGATCGCCCAGACGAAAAAGGAAGTGGAACGATGAACGCGGCTGTTTTGACTTATGGGGCGCTTGTCGCGGCTATCGTCTGCGAGGTCATCGCAACTTCCTTTCTGCAGCAATCGCAGCAATTCACCAAGCTGTTGCCGACGGTGCTGATGGCGCTGTTTTACGGTGCGGCCTTTTATCTCCTGTCGTTCACGCTCCGGGCGCTGCCGGTCGGCGTTGCCTATGCGATCTGGAGCGGGCTTGGCATCGTGCTGATTTCCGGCATTGGCTATTTCGTGTTCCGCCAGACGCTCGATATTGCTGCGGTGGTTGGTCTTGGGTTCATCGTAACCGGGGTGGTGATCGTCAATGTGTTTTCGAAGACGGTGGGGCATTGAGCGGACTTCTCCACCTCATTCCTGTTCTTGTCACAGGAATCCAGCCGGCGCGCGTCTGCGCGACGAGAATAGTCCTTTCAGCCCAAGGGCTTGGGCTCGCTGGATCTCTGTGACAAGCACAGGACTGAGGGAGGCGGCGTAAAGGCGATATTCTTACCGAAGCATCGGCTTCGATCTTTACGTTGTATGCCGTGTCGTCACCATCACGCCAGAATGCTGCGATCGACGTCCGTAATCAGCCGCTTCCCGCAAAGCGCCATGCTGATATCCATTTCCTTGCGGATGATCTCGAGCGCCGTCGTCACGCCCTGCTTGCCATTCGCGCCGAGGCCGTAGAGGAACGGGCGGCCGATGTAGGTTCCCTTGGCGCCGAGTGCTACTGCCTTCAGCACGTCCTGGCCGGAGCGAATGCCGCCGTCCATATGCACCTCCACCCTGTCGCCAACGGCATCGACGATCCTCGGCAGCATGGCGATCGAGGAATGCGCGCCGTCGAGCTGGCGACCGCCATGGTTGGAGACGATGATGGCGTCCGCGCCAGTATCGAGCGAGGCGCGCGCATCTTCCTCGTCAAGGATACCCTTGAGTATGAGCTTGCCGCCCCAACGCTCCTTGATCCATTCGACATCCTTCCACGACAGGCGCGGATCGAATTGCTCGGCCGTCCAGGAGGAGAGCGACGAGAGGTCGGAGACGTTCTTGGCGTGGCCGACGATATTGCCGAAGCTGCGGCGTTGCGTGCGCAGCATGTCGAGGCACCATCTTGGCCGTGTCGCCATCTGCCAGATGTGTTTCGGGGTGAATTTCGGCGGGGCGGAGAGGCCGTTGCGCAGGTCCTTGTGGCGCTGGCCGAGAATTTGCAGGTCGAGCGTCAGCACCAGCGCCGAGCATCCCGCTGCCTTCGCCCGGTCGATCAGATTATTGACGAAGTCGCGGTCCTTCATCACGTAAAGCTGGAACCAGAAAGGTTTGGAGGTGACGGAGGCGACATCCTCGATGGAGCAGATGCTCATGGTGGAAAGCGTGAAAGGCACGCCGAATTCTTCCGCCGCTTTTGCCGCCAGCATCTCGCCATCGGCATGCTGCATGCCGGTTAGTCCAGTGGGGGAGAGCGCCACCGGCATCGAAACCTTCTGGCCGATCATTTCGGTGGCGAGCGACCGGTCGGTCATATCCACCAGCACACGCTGGCGTAGCTTTATCTTGGAAAAATCCTCCTCATTGGCGCGGTAGGTGCCTTCCGTCCAGGCGCCGCTATCGGCATAGTCGAAAAACATCTTCGGCACACGGCACTGAGCCTGTTTCTTCAGGTCCGCTATGGTGAGGATTTTGCCCATGGATAAAGCCTTCACATTTGAATGATGGCTTCACATAACATGGTAATCGCGTTTACGCGATGGCAATCGTCTTTGCAGCAGTGCTTTTTGCACTCGCAAATGGCTAGGAATTATGCTTGAAATATACTGTATTTCGATAATAATTCAGATGGTTTCTCAAGTAATAGCGTATTTTAATATGTTAAATTATTTACTCAGATTATTTATCGCAGTTCTTATTTCGCCCGCGATTGTTTTCGCCGCCGAGTGCCCCTCCGGTAAAAATGATGGAGATGAGTTTGTTCTTGCCCACGGTCAGGTGCGCAGCGAATTCAGGCGATCCGGACCGATCGTCTTGGTGGAGAATGATTTTCAAGGCGCAGGCAAACAGAGGCTTTTTCTCTTTCGGGGGTTAATCGAGCTGGCGCGTTCGGGCGATGACGGCAATTACAGCCAGCACTTTACGTCAAATCTGGAAGCATTCTGGCCTCTGAAAGTTGGCGCTCGACGCACTTTTGAATTTCTGCCCCTCGAAACTACCAAAATCGAGGATAAGTGGTCACTGACCCTTGCAGTTACGAAGCGGCGCGCCTTTCCGATTAAATTCTGCAATTACGAGGTGTTTTATGTGACCTACGACATTCGTAAAAACGGCAAAGAGGAAGAACGATGGACAGCGGTTTATTCGCCGGATCTGCGCGCCACGGTGGCGAAGATTTACGATGAGGGGACGGAAGACGAAGAAATTGTCGCCTATAATCTGATTGCGCCTCTGAAGCAGTGACGGTTCGACTGCGCTTGAATCAACTCCAGAAAGCCCGCAGGAACAATTCACCACCTAGCATAAGCAGGCAGATGAGGAACCAGCGCCTGAATGTCGCGGGAGTGACGATGCGGCGGATATTCTGGCCAAGCCACATGCCGAGAAGCGCTGGCAGGACGGCGAGTGCGGAAAGCGACATGTGCTCGACGCGGAAGGCGTCCTGAGAGGCAAGGCCGGCGGCAAGCGCAACGGTGGAAACGGTGAAGGACAGGCCAAGCGCCTGCACGAGATCGTCGCGGCTGAAGCCAAGCGACTGGATATAGGGCACGGCGGGGACCACGAAAATTCCGGTGCCGCCGGTCAGAAGGCCGGTCGCCAGCCCGACGGCCGGGGAGAGTTTCGGTTCCAGCCTTGCGGGAACGGCGAAGGGCTTTGCAAGAAGGCTGTAGGCTGCGTAGGCCGCGAGGCACAATCCGAGCGCCGAGGTGGTCCAGACGCCGGTGCCTGATGTCATCAGCCGGATGCCGAGAAGCGTGCCGACGGCAATGGCGATCATCATCGGCCATAGTCGCGAGACGATCGCCTTGAAATCGGGTCCGGCCAGCAATTGCCAGATATTGGTGATGAAGGAGGGCAGAATGAGCAGGCCAGCGGCAACGACCGGCGGCATGAAAAGGCCGAGAACGCCCATGGCAACGGTCGGCAGGCCCATGCCGGTGACGCCCTTGACGACGCCCGCGACGATGAATGTCGCGACAATCATGAGCGTTGTGGTTGTCTCAAAATCCGGCACGGCACACTCCAGAGGTCATTCGCATTTCGGCTGACTTGGGCTGTCAGGCAATCATATGAAACGGGCGAGTGCGGCCTGTTTCTTCTCCCCGGCGGGGAGAGAAAAACAGGCGACGCCCGCTCGTTTGAATATGTACTGATATAGATGAGGCGACGACCTGATGTTTCGGCCTAAACCGAACTATGCAAGCGCGCTTTTCATCGCCTTGCCGGCGACGTAGGTCTCGACGACTGTGCGGTCGTCGCCCATGGTCAGCATCAGGAACAGTTCTTCGGTCAGGCTTTTCACCACTTCCATCTTCAGCGCCATGGCGGGCGTGGAAGAGGCGTTGAGAACCGTGATGTCGGCATCCGTGCCTGCGTCCAGCGTGCCGATGCGGTCGACCATGGAAAGCGCTTCGGCGTTGCCCCGCGTCATCAGATACCAGCTTTCCAGCGGGTTCAGGCGTTCGCCCAGCAATTGCTGGATCTTGTAGGCCTCATCCATGGTGCGCAGCATGGAATAGCTCGATCCGCCGCCGATATCGGTCGCGACTGCGATGCGCACCGGCTTTTCGCGCCGTTGCAGCTTTTTCATCGGGAAGAGGCCGGAGCCGATGAAGAGGTTCGATGTGGGGCAATGCACGGCGACCGCACCGGTTTCCGACAGCACGTCCGCCTCACGTTCCGAGAGGTGGATGGCGTGGCCGAGCAGGGTCTTGTTGCCCATCAGGCCGTAACGCACATAGATGTCGGTGTAATCGGTCGCTTCCGGGTAGAGCTCGCAGGTATATTTGATCTCGTCCAGATTTTCGGAAAGATGCGTCTGGATGAAGAGATCGGGAAATTCCTGCGCCAGCGCCTCGGCTGCTTCCATCTGTTTCGGCGTAGAGGTGATGGCGAAGCGAGGCGTGATGGCGACGTGGTTGCGGCCCTTGCCGTGCCAGTCGGCGATCACGGCCCGGGTCTCGTCATAGGAGGTTTCCGGCGTGTCCAGCAGGCCCTGCGGGGCGTTGCGGTCCATCATCACCTTGCCGCCCACCATCAGCATGCCGCGCTTCAGGGCCTCAGTGAAAAACGCATCGGCTGAGGTCTTGTGCACGGAGCAATAGGCGACAGCCGTGGTGGTGCCGTGGCGCAGAAGCTCATCGTAAAAATGTGTGGCGATGCGCTGGGCATGCGCGCTTTCGACGAAACGGCATTCTTCCGGGAAAGTATAGGTATTCAGCCATTCCAGAAGGTTGGCGGCATAGGAGCCGATGACCTGCATCTGCGGGAAATGCAGGTGCATGTCGATCAAGCCCGGCACGATGAGATGAGGGCGGTGGTCCTTCTCCTCAATGTCATCAGGTGCCTGCTTGCGAATATCGGCATAGTCGCCAATGGCGGCGATCTTGCCGTTTTCGATAAGCAGGCCGCCATCCTCGATGTAGAGATAGCTTTGCGTATCGTCGATTGCGAGCGGCGCGCGGCGGAAGCTTAACAGGCGGCCACGCAGCAGAACCATGCTCATTCGGTTTTTTCCTTGGCGTCTTTGCCCGAGGAAACGGCGCTTTCGTACCATGCGGTCAGCACTTTGCGCTCCTGCGGGGTGATGGCGGTGATGTTGCCGGGAGGCATGGCATGGCTGCGGCCGGCTTGCAAATAGATTTCGCGGGCGTGTGCGGCGATCTGCGCGTCGGTTTCGAGCTTCACAGATTTCGGTGTGAAGGGCACGCCTTCCCACACCGGCTCGGCGGCGTGGCACATGGAACAGCGACCTTGAACGACATCGCGGGCGCTCGCGAAATGGGCGTCGCTGACGAATTGCTGCTGCATCGGCGAAAGCGTTGCCGCCTTCTGTTCTTCTTCGCCGGTCAGCACCTTCGGCACGGTGGAAAGCCACATGATGACGATGAAGATGAGCGCGGTCAGCAGCCAGGTCCATGTCGGCTTGCCCTTGCGGGCATGGGTGGTGTTGAACCAGTGGCGGATGGTGACGCCCATCAGGAAGACGAGTGCTGCGATGATCCAGTTGAACTCGGTCGCAAAGGCCAGCGGATAGTGGTTCGACAGCATGAAGAAGATGACGGGCAGCGTCAGGTAGTTGTTGTGCAATGAGCGCTGTTTGGCGATGCGGCCATATTTCGGGTCCGGCGTGCGCCCGGCGATCAGGTCGGCAACGACGATCTTCTGATTGGGAATGATGATGAAGAACACATTCGCCGACATGATGGTGGCGGTAAAAGCGCCGAGATGCAGGAAGGCGGCGCGGCCGGTGAAGACCTGCGTATAGCCCCACGCCATCGCCACCAGCGCGACGTAAAGCACCACCATCAGGCCCCAGGTGTTGTTGCCAAGCGGCGATTTGCAGAGGAAATCGTAAAACAGCCAGCCGACGGCAAGCGATGCCAGCGACAGACAGATGGCCTGGAACTGAGTGAGCGCCAGCACCGAATGGTCGATGAGGAAAAGGTCGGCGCCGCCGTAATAAACGATGCACAGCATGGCGAAGCCGGACAGCCAGGTGACGTAGCTTTCCCATTTGAACCATGTCAGGTGTTCGGGCATCTGGGCCGGGGCGACCAGATATTTCTGGATGTGGTAAAAGCCGCCGCCATGCACCTGCCACTCCTCGCCATAGGCCCCCGGCGGCAGATGCGGCCGTTTGACCAGCCCAAGATCGAGCGCGATGAAATAGAAGGACGAGCCGATCCAGGCGATGGCGGTGATGACGTGGAGCCAGCGGACGGCAAAGGCCATCCATTCCCACGCAATGGCATATTCGTACATTCGGTTCCCCTGATCCTTGTGCAGCGCACCTTGCGAGAAATTTGACCGTTAGGAAAGGGAAAAGCAAACACCGCACCATGATTGTTCACAATCCCGTACGCTCGTGTCCACAACTTTGGCGCAGGCGCGGCGACGCCCCGCTTCCGGCTCCGCCCAATCGTCAAGGAGCCGTTCTGCTGCTGAGTTTGTGCTTAGCTGGCTAACGCGACTCAGCTATTATCCGTTGAGCAGTCTGCTGATGTGCAAAACTATTGGGCTGCGGGGCCTTGGAGCGACCTGCGTCCGAATGGACGCTTCGAAGGGCACTCTGACACATTTATGTTGCGCATGTTCTTTCCGGTTTTCGGTCAGAGGCGCAGGGCTTCAATGACATGTTTTCGCTGGCGGTTCATTCCGAAAGCGGGTGCTGCGAACCCTGGGGGCGGGGGCAGATCAGGGGCAGGTGTTGCAGTTCCCGGTGCCGTTGCGTCCGGGTATGCGTTTATGCTTGGATTTTGAATGAAGTGACGCAATGACCTTCCGGCAGCCGCCGTTGTTTTCAACGGAGACCGTGCCGATGCGCCTTGTTCTGACAGTTCTTTTCCTGCTGATGGCGTTCAACGCCACGGCGCTTGCGCATGAATCCCACAAGGGGTTCAAATATGAAAGCTACTGCTGCAATGGCGACGCCGAAACCGGCGATTGCCAGATGATCCCTACGCGAAGTGTTCGTGTCACGCAGGATGGTTACGAGGTCTCGCTTGCGCCCGGCGATCATCGTCTGGTGACGCGGCGCCATGTCTTCAGCTGGTCGCAGCGTGAGGCAAGACGATCCGAGGATGGAGAATATCATCTCTGTCTGTTCCCGGACGAGGACACGCCGCGCTGCTTTTATGCGCCTGATATGGGGTATTGAGATGTTTGCGGCCGGTTTTCGTCGATCCGCTTCAGTATCCAGTCGCGAAACAGCCTTATCTTGCGAATGTTCCTGCGGTTTTCAGGGTAGACGAGCCAGTAGTTCTTACCTTCGTTGCTGAGGTGCTCGAAGGGTTGATAAAGGCGGCCGAGGGCAATCTCGTCCGCATAAAGTTCAGGGGTGAGCATGGCTACCCCCTGGCTGGCAATTGCCGCTGCGGCTTCGAAAGCCTGCACGCTGAGGCGGCTGCGCGGATAACGGTCGAGGCCCGGATTTTCGATGCCGACTTCCCGGAACCATTGGCTCCACCAGATGTCACCCGGATCGATGATGCGCAGGCGCAGAAGATCCTCCGGCTTTTTCAATCCACCGATGCTTTCGGCAAGGTTCGGATGCAGCATCGGCGTGTAAACGCCCCGCAGCAACTGATGATAGATCAGTCCTTTGCCATCGTCGCTGCTCCAGCGGATGGCGACATCGCAATCGGACTGCGTAAAATCGATCAATGCGCTTGATGTGTCGAGCCGCACGGCGATCGAGGGATGTTCAAGCTGGAAAGCTCCCAGATGCCGCGAAAGCCAGCGCGATGCGAAAGTCGCGGTGGAGTGAATGGTCAGGGTGGTGTCAGAGGTGTCACGGACATTGTCGACGGCCTCCCGTAAAGTGTTGAAGGCTTCCGCAACTTTCGGCGCCAGTTTCTGCCCGGCCTCGGTCAGCACAACCTGCCGCGCCTTTCTGATGAAGAGCGGCTCGCCAACATTCTCTTCCAGCAGTTTCACCTGATAGCTGACCGCCGTCTGCGTCATGCCCAGTTCCTCACCGGCCTTGGTGAAGCTGAGATGCCGGGCGGCGGCTTCGAACACGCGCAGGGCATTCAGGGGGAACTGGCGGGACATTTTTATGGATAAGTTCTCTTTATGCCAACTGCCAAAGGTTTCATTGGTTTTTATCCTGAAAACAGAGCATTTTTAGCTCAATTCATCAACTGAGCTTCTGACATTTTTTAAATGGAGACGAACATGCGCACAGCACTCTTGCGCGCGTGGTCCCGCCTGCGCGCGGGTCTGCGGACCGCGGAACGGTTTTCCCTTGAAAGCCTTCGACCGGATAATCTGGTAGATGAAAGCCTGCCCGACGGGATCAGGCGTGATCTTGGTCTTGAGGATGGCCGCGCTGATTTTCGGTGCGACGGGTTTCGGCAGCGGAAAATGCTTGCAGCAACTCGGCTGCCACAAGGGCCGCTATGACGGCGGGGCGCTTGTCCCTGACGCTACTTCCACCGATCGGCAGGATGAGTTTTTGAAGGCGGGTGGCGGGTTCTCCCCCCCGCTCCAGCCAATGGGCGAAGGTGGCGCGTTTGGTTTTCGAGCCGATCATGCCGACATAAGCGAGATCGTCGCGGGCAAGCGCTTCCTTTGCAATCAGGAAATCGAGTGCGTGATCGTGGGTGACGATGATCGCAGCGCCGTTTACGGGAATTTTCGCGATCAGCGCTTCCGGCATGGGGGTCAGCACGGATACGACACCGGCTGAAAGATCGCGCAACTCGTTTTCACGGGTTTCCACCACGGTCAGTGTCAAAGGCAGAAGCGACAGAGCATCTGTCAGCGCCTTGCCGACATGGCCCGCCCCGAAAATGAAGACGGCCTGCTGCTGCTCGGTTTCAGCCTTAAGCCTTGCCTCGAGTGCTGCCGCGATGTCCGGCGTTACCAGCCGGAAGCGGAGCAGGGTGCGGCCGCCGCAGCACTGGCCGATTTCGGGGCCGAGCGGAATATCCATGCCGTCTTCGGTCGTACCGTTCTTCAACATGGCACGGGCATGGTCTATCGCCATATATTCGAACTGCCCGCCGCCGATGGTCTCCCACAGCGCCTTCCGGCTTACCAGCATGAAGGTTCCCGCCTCGCGCGGCGATGACCCTTTCACGGCCTCGATTTCCACGAGGATTGCAGGTCCGGAGCTGGCGAGGAAGCGGGAGAGGGACGTCATTATGTCTCCCCTCACACCTTCTTCAACCGTTCCACCGCCATCAGCACCCGCTCGGGCGTTGCCGGCGCATCGAGGCGTGGGCAGACCTTGTAGTCGGCGATGGACGCGACGGCCATGGAGAGTGCTTCGAGAACCGAGATCGCCAGCATGAAAGGCGGTTCGCCCACGGCCTTGGAGCGGCCGATGGTGGGCTCGGCGTTTTCCGACCATTCCGCCAGTTGAACGTTGAAAATCTTCGGCCGGTCGGAGGCAAGCGGGATCTTGTAGGTGGAGGGAGCGTGGGTGCGCAGCCGCCCCTTGCCGTCCCACCATAATTCCTCCGTCGTCAGCCAGCCCATGCCCTGCACGAAGGCGCCTTCCACCTGGCCGATATCGATGGCCGGGTTTAGCGACTTGCCGACATCGTGGAGAATATCGGTGCGCTCCATCATGTATTCGCCGGTCAGTGTATCGATCGACACTTCCGAACAGGCCGCGCCGTAGGCGAAATAATAAAACGGCGTGCCGCGGCCGGCGGCACGATCCCAATGGATTTTCGGCGTCTTGTAAAAACCGGCGGCGGAAAGCTGGACGCGGGCGAAATAGGCTCGTTTGATGAAATCGTTGAAGGCAATTTCCTCAAGCCCGATGCGCACCCGGTTTGGCAGGAAGACAACCTCTTCTTCCGGCAGGTTCCAGTTCTCGGCGGCGAATTTGATGAGCCTTTCCCGGATCTGGCGGGCGGCGTCATAGGCGGCCATGCCATTAAGGTCCGTACCGGACGAGGCGGCTGTTGCCGACGTATTGGGCACCTTGCCCGTGGTCGTGGCGGTGATTTTCACCCGGCCAATATCCACCTGGAAGGCATCGGCCACCACCTGCGCCACCTTGGTGTAGAGGCCCTGGCCCATTTCGGTGCCGCCATGGTTCAGGTGGATCGAACCGTCATTATAGATATGCACCAGCGCGCCCGCCTGATTGAAGGCGGTCATGGTGAAGGAGATGCCGAATTTTACCGGGGTGAGCGCAATGCCCTTGCGGATGATCGGGCTGGTCTTGTTGAACTCGACAATTGCCTGCCTGCGCGCGCGGTATTCGCTGGAGGCTTCCAATTCCTCGACGACGCGGGCGATGATGTTGTCCTCGACCTCCTGATGATAGGGGGTTGTGGTGCGGCCCGAACCGGTCTCGCCATAGAAATTGAGCTTGCGGACATCGAGCGGGTCCTTGCCGACGGCATAGGCGATTTCCTCGATGAAACGCTCAGCCCCGAGCATGCCCTGCGGGCCGCCGAAACCGCGAAAAGCGGTGTTGGAGACGGTGTGGGTTTTCAACGGCCGCGAGGTGAGGTGCACATGCGGGTAGAAATAGCTGGAATCCGCATGGAAGAGCGCGCGGTCGGTGACCGGGCCGGAAAGGTCAGAGGAAAAACCGCAGCGGGCGGCATAGGTGGCGTCAACGGCGTGGATGCGGCCTTCCTCATCAAAGCCTAGCTCGTAATCGACGCGGAAATCGTGGCGTTTGCCGGTGGCGGTCATGTCTTCGTCGCGGTCGGGGCGGATTTTCACGGCCCGGTTCAGCTTCTTGGCGGCAATGGCGCAAAGAGCTGCGAACTGGTTGCCTTGCGTTTCCTTGCCGCCGAAACCGCCGCCCATGCGGCGCACCTGAACCGTCACGGCATTGGACGGTACCTGCAATATGTGGCTGACAATGTGCTGGATTTCGCTTGGATGCTGGGTGGAGCTCCACAGCGTCACCTCATCGTCCTCGCCCGGTACGGCCATGGCGATGTGGCTTTCGAGATAAAAATGCTCCTGCCCGCCGATCCGCATCGTGCCGGTCAGGCGGCGGGGTGCCACGTCCATTTCGAGCTTCGCATCGCCACGCTTCAGCGTCATCGGATCGATGACGAGCGCGCCGCCATTTTCAATCGCCGTGTCGATATCGGTGAAATGCGGCAGGTCCTTGTAGACGATTTTCGCCTTGCGGGCGGCCTTGCGGGCAATATCGCGGCTTTCAGCGAAGACCGCGAAGATCGGCTGGCCGTGAAATTCAACCTTCGTTTCGGCCAGCAGCGGCTCGTCATGACGCCCGCCGGAGGAGACGTCGTTTTCGCCGGGCACGTCTTTGCCTGTCATCACCCATAACACGCCCGGCGCAGCTTCCACTTCGGAAAGGTCCATCGAGACGATTTCGGCATGGGCCCGGTCGGAAAGGCCAAGCGCGCCGTGAACGAGGCCGGCGGGTTCGGGAATATCGTCGATATATTCGGCGCCGCCCGTCACATGTTTATGGGCGGAATCGTGCCTGAGCGAGGCGTGTACAGGGCCGTCGATTTCGGTCTTGGTCTTATCGAAGCTTGTCGTGTCCATGGTTCAAGCCTCCTCCAGCGAGAAGCGGGCAAGTTCCTGCTTTTCCCCTGATGTCTCGAGGAAAAACCGTGTCAGCAGGTTCTTGGCCGTCAGTTGCCGATATTCGGCGGTGGCGCGCCAGTCGGTCAGCGGGGTGAAATCATCGTCCAGCGCATCGCGCGCCGCATCGATCGTTTCCTGAGACCAGGGCTTGCCGAGAAGTGCCGCCTCCAGATGTGCGGCGCGTTTCGGCGTGCCGGCCATGCCGCCAAAGGCGACGCGGATGTCTTCGACCGTGCCATCGGCCTCGAGCGTCAGATGGAAGGCGGCGCAGAGAGCGGAGATATCCTCGTCGCGCCGCTTTGAAATCTTGTAGACGGCATAGTGGCTTTCGGGTTTCTGGAATGGAATAAAGAGCTTTTCGACGAATTCGCCGCTCAGCCGGTCCTGTTTGCCATAATCGATGAAATAGCTTTCCAGCGGCAAGGTGCGGCTGCCGGGAGACGAGCGCAAGGTGAGCGTGGCGCCGAGCGCGATCAGGGCCGGGGGCGTGTCGCCGATGGGCGAACCGTTGGCGATGTTGCCGCCGATGGTTCCCATATTGCGCACCTGTTCGCCGCCAAGACGATCGAACAGCCGGGCAAGCGGCGGGAAATGTTCTGCAATGGTCTTGAAGGCCTGGCTGTAGGTGACACCGGCACCGAGCGTCACGCCGTTCTCATCCACGGCAATACCCTGCAGATCGCCGAGGTTGTTGATGAAGATGACAGGGTTAAGCGCCCGCATCTGCTTTGTCACCCACAGGCCGACATCGGTGGAACCGGCAACGATGGTAGCCTTCGGCTCGGCGGCATAGATATCGGTCAATTCAGCAAGCGTTGCCGGGATGATGGTCCGATCTTCGCCGCGGGTGACCGTAATGGTCTCATTGGCGCGGATCGCCCAGAGCCTTGCCATGATATCGGTGCGGTCGCGTTGCAGCGGGTCGAACAGCGCACTCGGGCGGGCGGCTGCAATCTTTTCGGCAGCCCGCACAATCGGCTCGTAACCCGTGCATCGACAGAGATTGCCTTGCAGCGCCTTTTCAATATCGGCGCGGGACGGGTTTTCGCTGGCAAGCCACAGGCCGTAGAGCGACATGATGAAGCCCGGCGTGCAGAAACCGCATTGGGAACCGTGGAAATCCACCATTGCCTGCTGCACGGGGTGAAGCGTGCCATCGCGGCCGGCCAGATGCTCCACCGTCACGATATGGGTTGCATGCAGCGAGCCCAAAAAGCGGATGCAGGCATTGACGCCTTCATAACGCAGCGAGCCATCAACAAGCCGCCCGACCAACACCGTGCAGGCGCCGCAGTCACCTTCAGCACAGCCTTCTTTCGTCCCGGTCAGCCGTCTTTGAAGGCGGAGATAATCGAGAAGCGTGTCTGTTGGTCCGAAACCCTTAAGCGAAATGGTTTCGCTGTTGAGGATGAAGCTGATCGCGTCGTTCATGCACTGCCTTGCTTTTTGTCCGGTTGAGCCGGTTCCCAATCTGCTAACTATGCACGCCCGCGCGCGCATATCGATTTCCGTTTTGGCAATTCATTGTTTCCAAAACGGAAAGAGATGTCATCGATTATTGCGCTGTCCAGCCGCCATCGACGGAAATATGCGTGCCGGTAATGTTGCTGGCGGCATCGCTTGCCAGAAACAGCGCCGCTGCCGCCACGTCATCGATGGTGACGAATTGCTTTGTCGCCTGCAATTCCAGCATCACGTCGTTCTTCACCGCCTCTTCGCTGATGCCGCGCACCTTGGCCATTTCCGGTATCTGCTTTTCGACGAGCGGCGTCAGCACATAACCGGGACAGATGGCGTTGACGGTGACGCCCGTCTGCGCAAGCTCGAGCGCCGCCGTCTTCGTCAGGCCCATGATGCCGTGCTTGGCTGCCACATAGGCAGATTTGAACGGCGAGGCGACGAGACCGTGGGCAGAGGCAATGTTGATGATACGGCCTTTGCCGGCCTTCTTCATCAGCGGTATCGCAACGCGCATCGTATGGAAGGAACTGGTCAGATTGATGGCGATGATCCAATCCCACTTTTCCGTCGGAAACTCCTCGATCGGAGCGATGTGCTGAATGCCGGCATTGTTGACGAGCACATCGACCGAACCAAGCTTTTCATGCGCGGAATTGATAAGATCGGCAATCTCGTCCGGTTTCGTCATATCTGCCGGGTGGTAGAGCACACGCCCGCCACTTTCGGCTTCCAGCAAGAGGCGGAGTTTTTCAATTTCGTCTTCGTCGCCGAAGCCATTCAGCACGATATTCGCGCCCTCCCTCGCAAATCTCTGTGCGATGCCAAGGCCGATGCCACTTGTGGAGCCTGTCACGATAACTGTCCGATGCATGCTTTCCCCTTTTTGCATTACTTCGCACATATTTAAGCAGGTTATGCCCAAAGGGGGCGGGCTGGCAATCGCGATTTCGGGCGCGATTTCGGGGGAGGCCAGCATGGGGCATAATGCGCCGGCGCCCATCCACTTTTTCGAAGCTAAGCATCCAGATTTTACGCCAGATTTTGCATTTGTCTGAAGGGCCGTCCGTGCCTATCTCTCAGACAATCAAACAGAGGTATCGTCTATGGAACTCGGTCTTTACACTTTTGCGGATGTCAATCCCAACCCCGCCGATGGCCGTGGGCCGGAAGGTGCGCGCCGGCTGCGCGAACTGCTTGAGGAAATCGAGCTTGCCGATCAGGTCGGACTGGATGTGTTTGGGCTGGGTGAACATCACCGCCCGGACTATGTCGCGTCCTCACCCTCCACCGTGCTTGCGGCGGCGGCGGTGAAGACGAAGAATATCCGCCTGACGAGCGCTGTCTCGGTTCTGAGTTCGGATGATCCGGTCCGGGTCTTCCAGCAATTCTCCACCGTCGATCTCCTGTCGAACGGCCGAGCCGAAATCATGGCCGGGCGCGGTTCCTTCATCGAATCCTACCCCCTGTTCGGTTACGACCTCGAAGACTATGACGTGCTGTTTGCGGAAAAGCTCGATCTGCTCTTGGCGCTGCGCGAGAACGAAATCGTCACCTGGTCCGGCACCAAACACCCCGCCATCAATGGGCGCGGGGTCTATCCGCGTCCTCTTCAGGAGCGTCTGCCGGTCTGGATCGCGGTTGGCGGCACGCCGCAATCGGTGGCGCGGGCCGGCGCCATGGGGCTGCCGGTGGCGCTTGCCATCATCGGCGGCGAATATCGCCGCTTCGCGCCGCTGTTCGATCTCTATCACGAAGCTGCACGCCGGGCGGGGCAGGAAAAGACCAGGCTGCGCACCAGCATCAACGTGCACGGCTTCATTGCCGACACCACCGACAAGGCAGCGGACCAGTTTTACGGACCGCAGGCAGAGGTGATGAACCGCATCGGCCGCGAGCGCGGCTGGGGTCCGACAAACCGCGCGCATTTCGATGCGGCGCGTGGGCCGGAGGGCAACCTCTTCCTTGGCGAACCTGAGCTGGTGGCGGAAAAGATCATCAAGGCGCATGGCGTTTTCAAGAACGACCGTTTCCTGTTGCAGATGGCAATCGGCCTGATGCCGCATGACCAGATCATGCGCGGCATCGAGCTTTATGGTACGAAAGTCGCGCCTGTTGTCAGAAAAGAATTGACGGGGAGTGCCGATCCGGTGAAAGCCACGGCCTGATTATTACCAAGGCGGGCGTCTTCAGACTCGCCATTTAGAACGACGGACAGAAACATGGTCATCTCCACCGACGAAGAACTGGTTTTGCTAAAGGATATCGGTCGCATCTGCGCCGTGGCCATGCAGACCATGGCGGATGCGCTGGAACCCGGTATCACCACGGCCGAACTGGATGCGATCGGCCGAAAGGTACTGGAGGATAACGACGCGCAATCGGCGCCGGAGTTCTGCTACCAGTTTCCCGGCGCGACCTGCATCAGCGTCAACGAAGAGGTTGCGCATGGCATTCCCGGCCCGCGCATCATCAAGGCGGGCGATCTCGTCAATATCGATGTCTCGGCGGTGAAGAGCGGTTTCTTCGGCGATACGGGTTCGTCTTTCGCCGTGCCGCCGGTGAAAAAGGAGATCGAGCGGCTGTGCCGCGATGGCAAGCGCGCCATGTGGACGGGCTTGCAGCAGGTGAAAACCGGTCGGCCCTTTGCCGATATCGGCAATGCCATCGGCTCCTTTGCAAAAAAGAACCGCTACACGCTGATCACCAATCTGGCGAGCCACGGCATTGGCCGCTCCCTGCATGAGGAGCCGAAGGAACTGGCGACCTGGCCGGACAAGGGTGAGCGGCGCATCATGCAGGAGGGCATGGTCTTCACCGTTGAACCCTTCCTGTCGACGGGTGCCTATTGGGCCGAAGATGGCGACGACGATCCGTGGACGCTCTATAGCGATCCGAGCGCGCCGACCGTGCAGTATGAACATACCGTGGTTGCTACGAAGAACGGCCCGCTGGTGCTGACGCTGGTTGAGTGAGGGGATGCGCAGGCGACGGGATCTTGCATCTCGTACCAACAAAGACGGCTTATGCTGCCGATCAAAATAACTCGCTTGTTCCGTGGCAGTGCGGTTGCGATAAGCCGTACATGAGCATCGACAAGCCACTTTCCCCCAAACATCTGACTGCACTCGGTTTCGCCGGCGCCTTGATGATGGCGTCCGCCATGGGCTTCGGCCGTTTTTCCTTCACCCCCATTCTTCCCGGCATGATGGCTGATGTTCCGCTATCGGCGGGGGATGCGGGGATTGTTGCGGCTGGAAATTTCGCCGGTTATCTCGCGGGGGCGGTTCTCGCCGCCTATTCATGGGGCTCGGGACGGGAACGGCTGGTCGCCCTTTGCGGCTTGGTTTCCACGGGCGCCTTGCTGCTTGCCATGGCCGCCTTCAACTCCGTTGCGGCCTTCACCCTGATCCGGTTTTTCGCCGGCGTTGCCAGTGCGATGACCATGATCTTCACGTCGCAGATCGTCATCGGCCACGCCATGAAAGCCGGCAAGGACCATATTCAGGCGCTGCATTATGGCGGCGTCGGTGCCGGCATCGCGATTTCCTCGCTTGTGGTCTATCTCATCGGCGTCGTTTTTGATGGCGGCGGTGCCTCCTGGCGGGAGGAGTGGATTGCCGGTGCCGTCTTTTCCTTCGCTACGTTTCTTCTCGTCTGGCGGGTGATGCCCGCCGGGCCACCCCGGCATGCCTCTGCGCTGTCGGAGCCGCCGCTCAAATGGACGAAGCCGCTCTTTCTGACGACGCTCGCCTATGGGCTGTTCGGCTTCGGTTACGTCATCACCGCCACCTTCATTGTTGCGATTGCCCGCATGGCTGCTGCTGGCGCTTTCGTGGAGTTTCTGGCCTGGTTCGTGACGGGATGTGCCGCCGCCATTTCGCTTTTCCTCTGGAAGCCAGTCTTGAAATCGCAGGGGCTGAAGCGCGCTTTCGTGATCGTGCTTGCTGTGGAAGCCGTCGGCGTCTTCGCTTCCGTCATGCTGCCACCCGTTCCGGGCGTGCTTGCCGGCGGTCTGCTTCTGGGGCTGACCTTCATGGTCATCACCGCCTATGGCCTTCAGCTCGGCCGGGAATTCGCAGGCCCAAGCCCACGCCGCGCCTTTGCCCTGATGACGGCAGCCTTCGGTACTGGACAGATCGTCGGACCACTCGCCGCCGGCTGGATTGCCGAGGTGACGGGAAGTTTTACTGCACCAAGTATTCTCGCCTCTGCCGTGCTTGTCGCCAGCATTCTCCTGATGCTGCCGGTTCTCGCCACGGAGCGGCGGCGCTAAATCCGCCCGGGCATTTCGCGCCTCACAAGGGGCGATTTCAGGGGTTCCTTGCGGGATCGATCCGCCGTTTGCGCCTTACATCTTGTTAAGGTCGTCGCTTCTTCGTTGCTGTGCACAAATTTCTGCCCTAGGTTCGGGCCATCTAGTGCTTCGCCAATAATGGCTGACTTCAAACGCGCGTGAGTTCGAAACGTGTTTCATTCTTTCTTTCCCAAACCTAAATTGTTCTTCACCTCCGCCATCGTCTGGGCTTTTGTCGCCATTCTTGGATGGTACTTCATCGTTGAAGGGCTAGGCAGGTCTTGGGGCTACGTGATGCCCGAGCAAGAACCTTACGATCTCAGCTATTTTCTGGTTCCCGCCAATCTGTTCTTCTACGCCTATCTGGCATTGTGCCTGGTGTTGTTCGGGGCTGTCTGGACCGTTCTCGCCAAGGATCACCCCTGGAAGTTCTGGTCCATATGGGGATCGCTGCTGATTATCGCGGTGACCTATTTCGGCGTTCAGATTTCCGTCGTCATCAACAATTTCCGGCGGCCTTTCGGCGATCTCCTGCAAAATGCGCTGTCAAAACAGCCGGGTATCGAAGTCTGGGATTTTTACAGTCTTCAGATTGTCTTCGCCAAGATCGCCTTTCTCAGCATGGCTGTGTCGATCCTCACGGATTTCTTCACCAGCCATTACATCTTCCGCTGGCGCACCGCGATGAACGACTTCTACATGTCAAAATGGGAAAAGCTGCGCCACATCGAAGGTGCCTCGCAGCGCGTTCAGGAAGATACGATGCGGTTCTCCTCCACGCTGGAGGGATTGGGTATTACCCTGATCAATTCGGTCATGACGCTTGTTGTGTTTCTGCCGATCCTGTTTGCGCTGTCGTCCTACGTCTCCGAATTGCCGATCCTTGGCGAAGTGCCGCACGCGCTGTTCTGGCTGGCGATTGTCTGGTCCGTGTTCGGCACCGTGCTTCTGGCGACGGTCGGCATCAAGCTGCCCGGCCTGAATTTCCGCAACCAGCGTGTGGAAGCGGCCTATCGCAAGGAACTGGTCTACGGTGAGGATCACGCCGACCGCGCCCAGCCGCCGACTGTCAAGGAGCTTTACTCCAATGTGCGGAAAAACTATTTCCGCATGTACTGGCACTACCTCTACTTCAACGTCGCGCGGTATTTCTACATTCAGGCCGATGCCGTGTTCCTGCTCCTGATGCTTGTTCCCACCATAGTGGCGGGCAAGATCACCTATGGTATCTACCAGCAGATCGCCACGGCCTTCGGTCAGGTCAGTAATTCGTTCCAGTATCTGGTCAATTCCTGGACCACGATCATCGAGCTGCTGTCCATCCACAAACGTCTTGTGGCTTTCGAGGCCGCGATCGATGACAAGCCCCTGCCTGAAATCGACGAGCGTTATCTTCAGCGGGAAGCGGAAGCCGGAGAGCTGGCGGCCAACAAGCCCTGACGGAAAACAAAAAGGGCGGCCGACTGGCCGCCCTTTTGCATTGTATCCGGGGACCTTAGCCCTCTGTCTTCTGCTTCCTGCGCGCCTTGATGATCGGCATGGCCTCGGCGTAACTCACGCAAGCAACATCGTCGCTGCGGCAAACTTCGCGCAGCAACCGCTCATAGGCGTTCCAATAGGCGCCGCCATTCATCTTCACGAAATGGAAGCCCATCTGCAGAGGGATGCGTTCGCCATTATACTGCTTGTCGAAAGCGGTGCGGAACGCCGCATAGGCGCGGTCCTCGAATTCCTGCGCGCGGTCCGGCGTCTCGATGCCGATGGAGTGGCGGATGAAGAGGTTGTAGTCCATGGCGATGATCGGGCGATTGCCGGGGCCTTCCGGAACCAGCGGCAGACCGAAATGTTCGATGCCGTCGCGCTCCACCGGCCATTCCGGTCCCTTGGTGATGCTGGTGGCGTCATAAACGAAGCCGTGTTTCTTCTGAGCCGCGGTCAGCGCCGGCCCCTGCGAAAGATAGGGCGCGCGGAAACCGTTGATGTTTTTCACCATGTCGCGCCAGCCTTCGGGTTCTTCACCCTTCTTGCCAATCATCTGCCAGGCATTTTCCAGCGTGCTGGTGAAGGTGGTGAACTCGCCGTCCCATTGCTCGGCGGTCCATTGGCCGCCATCGAAATGCCCGCAGGTGTGATTGCCGATTTCGTGACCTTCGCGATAGGCCGACCAGATGTTGCGCAGCCGCGTCTCCACCTCTTCCGGCGACTGGCCAAAGCCGACATTGGAGCGCCCGGCCTTCTGGCCGGGGCCCTGATAGGTCTTAGCGCTGGTCTTGCGGTCCATCACCAGCGTGCAGGCAAGGAAATAGGTGAAATGCGCGCCGACCTCCTTCGCCGTCGCACGACTTCTTTCCCACAGCGAATTGTCGCCCGCACCGTCGAAAGAAACGATGACGAGTTGCTTCGGCTTCTCTGCATTTTCGGCAAAAGCGGGAAGGGCAAGGCATAGCGACAGGGAAAAAGCAGTCAATGGGCGAAACATCAGGCATCCGTCATGTGAAACACCGCTGCCTTTTGCGGGTGGAATAAGGCGAAGCTTTGAATAAACTGGCTTTTTTACGTCTTTCAGCCTAATTCCTTTTCTGCGTCGCGGTAATGAGGCCGCATTCCGTTCCACCGGGGGACCGTGTTCCATGCTTTTTCTCGTACTCTGTCTTGCCTTGTTTTTCCTGACGCATCTTTTGAAGGTGTTTGCGCCGCGATTTCGCGCGCAGATGATCGCGAAGATGGGAGAAGGACCGTTCAAGGGCGTCTATTCTCTCGCAAGCCTCATAACGCTCGGTCTCGTCATCTATGCGTTTGGCGAGGCGCGACAGGAAACCGGCGTTCTGTGGAACCCGCCGGTCTGGACGAGCCACCTCGCCGTGACCCTGATGCTGCCCGCGATGATCTGTCTTATCGCCAGCCTCATCCCGGCTGGCCACATCGCAACCAGAACAAAACATCCGCTCATTCTGGCGGTCAAGATCTGGGCGCTCGCCCATCTTCTGGCGAATGGAGAGACCTCTTCGATTCTTCTCTTTGCATCGTTCCTCGCCTGGGGTGTAGTGATGCGGATTTCGCTGAAGCGCCGGGAAAGAGCGGGTGAAAAAGTGGTCCGTCCCTTCGTCTCGGGCCGTTACGATCTGGTGGCCATCGTCGGCGGCATCGTTCTCTGGGGCGCTTTCATCCTGAAACTGCACGAATGGTTGATCGGCGTTCAGCCCATCGCCATGTAGGAAATCAACGTTTCCCCCTTACATATCAGGCAAAATAGGCTAGAAGGCCGACCATGACCCGTCGGCCGGACTTTTGCTGACCCGGGTAAGCGGCTTGGTATGTCCGCGAACGGATGGATCGGCGACGATCTCCGCGCGGGTAACGGAGAATTTGATGGCAAACGAAAATGATACCTTTATCCGCGAAGTGAACGAGCAGATCCGTTCCGAGCAGCTTTCCCGTTTCTGGGGCCGCTACGGTATCGTGGTCGTTGGCGCCGCCGTTCTCGTGGTTGTGGGCGCCGCCGGTGCTGGCATCTACGAATACTGGAACACCAGCCGCGCTTCCAATTCCGGCGACCAGTTCATTGCGGCGCTGAAGCTTGCTTCCGACAACAAGACGGACGAAGCGCTGAAGGCCTTTGCCGATCTTGAAACCTCCGGTCATGGCAATTATCCGGTACTGGCGAAGTTCCGTTCTGCGACGCTGCTTTCGCAGAAGGGCGACGCGGCCGGCGCCATCGCTGCCTTCACCGCGATCGGCAACGACACGTCTGCCCCGCAGGTCTTCCGCGATACGGCGAAGGTGCGCGCGGCGTGGCTGCTGGTTGACAACGGTACGTATGATCAGGTCGTTGCACTTGCGGAGCCGTTGAGCGGCGAAGGCCAGACCATGCGTGCATCGGCTCGCGAAGCCCTTGGTCTTGCCGCCTACAAGGCTGGCGATTTCACCAAGGCCAAACAATGGTTCGAGCAGATCGTCAGCGACGCGCAGGCGCCACGCAATGTGACGAACCGCGCGCAGATCATGCTCGACAATATCACTGCTTCGGGCAAAGCTGTCTAACACGGCTTTCCCACCTCCAAGGATTAACGATCAATGAGCTTCACCGTCGCCATAGTCGGGCGCCCCAATGTCGGCAAGTCCACGCTTTTCAACCGTCTGGTCGGAAAGAAGCTGGCGCTTGTCGACGATACGCCGGGCGTGACCCGTGACCGCCGCCCCGGCGACGCGAAGCTTGTCGACCTTCGTTTCACCATCATCGATACCGCCGGTCTGGAGCAATCCGGGCCGGAGACGCTTCAGGGCCGCATGTGGGCGCAGACCGAAGCGGCGATCGACGAAGCCGATGTGACCCTTTTTGTCGTTGACGCCAAGGCAGGCCTGACGCCCGCCGATGAAACGCTGGCCGAAATGCTGCGCCGTCGTGGCAAGCCGGTGGTTCTGGTGGCCAACAAGTCCGAGGCGCGCGGTTCCGATGCGGGCTTCTACGATGCCTTTACGCTCGGTCTTGGCGATCCGTGCGCCATCTCGGCCGAACATGGCCAGGGCATGATCGACCTGCGCGACGCCATCGTCGAGGCGATCGGCGAAGACGTTGCCTTCCCGCCTGAAGTGGATGAGGCGGAGACCGATATCGTTCTTCCGCGCACTGAGCCCGGCAGCGAGGAAGAGGAAGAAGAAGAGCCTGTTTATGACGAGACCAAGCCGCTGCGTGTCGCCATCATCGGCCGACCGAATGCGGGCAAGTCCACCCTCATCAACCGTTTCCTTGGTGAAGACCGCCTGCTAACCGGCCCGGAAGCGGGCATTACCCGCGACAGTATTTCCGTCGAGTGGGACTGGCGCGGCCGCACCATCAAGATGTTCGACACGGCCGGAATGCGCCGCAAGGCCAGGGTGACGGAGAAGCTGGAGAAGCTCTCGGTCGCGGATTCCCTGCGCTCCATTCGTTTCGCCGAAACGGTGGTGATCGTGTTCGACAGCACCATTCCGTTCGAAAAGCAGGACCTGCAGCTGGTCGATCTCGTTATCCGCGAAGGCCGCGCCGCCGTGCTTGCCTTCAACAAATGGGATCTGGTTGAAGATCCGCAGGCGTTTCTGGCCGATCTGCGTGAAAAGACCGAGCGGCTTCTGCCGCAGGCCCGCGGCATTCGCGCCGTGCCGATGTCCGGCCAG
Source organism: Agrobacterium sp. 10T429 (assembly GCF_056393925.1). Taxonomy (NCBI): domain Bacteria; kingdom Pseudomonadati; phylum Pseudomonadota; class Alphaproteobacteria; order Hyphomicrobiales; family Rhizobiaceae; genus Agrobacterium; species Agrobacterium sp. 10T429. The sequence goes on along the minus strand of NZ_JBFTGV010000009.1, from coordinate 191,689 downwards.
ACGGGCTATGGCCTTGACCGGTTGATGCAGAACATCATCGATACCGACAAGATCTGGAACCGCCGCATCTCGACCGCCAAGCTCAACCGCTGGCTCGATGCGCAGACCACGCAGCATCCGCCGCCGGCCGTTTCCGGCCGCCGCCTCAAGCTGAAATACATGACGCAGGTAAAGGCGCGCCCTCCGGCCTTCATGATTTCCTGCACCCGACCGGAAGCCATTCCGGAGAGCTACACGCGCTACCTCGTGAACGGTCTGCGCAAGGATTTCGACATGCCGGGCGTGCCGATCCGCGTGCATTATCGTGGCTCGGACAATCCATTCGAGAGCAAGGCGAAGAAGAGGCGGTAATCGGCTGCTGAAAACCTCTCCTCCGTTATTCTCGCGCTAGTCCCGAGAATCTGCAAACTTTCGATTTTGCGACTCGGGAGGTAGATCCTCGGGACAAGCCCGAGGATGACGTCGCGTGGGGCCGAGGTCTCACCAATATCGAGATCGACGGTGAACCGGTCTCTCCCGTTGCCTTCCGATAACCATAAAACCGGCGAGTAAAAAACCATGTTGATCAAGCAGACCGACTATCACCGGATTTACCGCGTCATCAACAGCCTGCTCGTCAACGACAATGCCGACCCGGCTACGGCCTGCATGTATTTCAGCACCTTCGGCGCCTTCATCCTTCAGCAGCATTACAAGGTGAAAGCTGTGCCGAAGGGCGGGCTTGCCGCTTATAATCTTGGTGGAACGGTCATGCTTTTTGCGGACCATCGTGACGATGGTTACGTAACGGGCGCTGGCGATAATTTCCATTGCTGGGTCGAAGCGGACGGATGGGCGATCGATTTCATGGCGCCCGCTTTTTCGCAGAGCGCACGCGAACTTTCCGTGCCCCCGAAGATGTTTCAGCGTCCGCTATCGGCCATGGCGGCTTCCATCAACGATCTCGATCATTCCGGCGATTTCTTCTACCGCTCCGAGCCGGAAGCCACCGCGCGGCGTTTTGCCGACTGGCACAAACAGGCGATGATCGGCGATCTGGCAAGCGTCGCCGCAAACTGGTTCCGCAAGTCGCCGAAACAGATGTCCCCGTCGCTTTCGGTCACGGAGCGGAACGGCAAGGCGCGGACGGTGCCGCTTTCCGGCCAGGCGCTCGTCGGCGTGTGGTGATCTGAGACGGGATAAGTCTTTGTGAAATTAGGACGGCCAGCGTGATCTCGCGGCAGCCGCCTGACGTCAATCAGCAGCCCGACCCCGTTCTAAAGATAACGGCGGTCGCGTCCAGATCGTCTTGTGACACTCCTGCTTTGTTTCGTCCACCGTTCCCCGATAAAATGTCGGGGATCAATGTGTCTCAACGTCAGGCAAGTCGTGAGCGGGACAAAAGCGGCAGGGATTTTCCGGCGGCGTGAATGACGTTGTCGAGGAATTGCCGCGATGCCTTTTCCCAGCTGTAGCTTTTGGAAAGCGCCAGGGCCTCCTGCGATGAACAATGGAGCGCTGCAAGACACGCGTCGCGAAGATTGTCATTCAGCGCGCCTGCCCCGGGATTGCCGCCGAGAATGTCGATCGGCCCGGTAACGGGGAAGGCGGCCACCGGCACACCGCTCGCCAGCGCTTCCAGAATGGTGTTGCCGAATGTGTCGGTCTTGGACGGGAAAACGAAGACATCGGCCTGCGCATAGGCAGCCGCGAGTTCTTCCCCGGTCTTGATGCCGGTAAACAGCACGTCCGGATATTTTTCCTGCAATTCATGGCGGGCCGGGCCATCGCCGATCACGACCTTCGATCCGGGCAGCTCGAGGTCGAGGAATTCAGGCAGGTTCTTTTCCACCGCCACACGACCGACCGTCATGAAGATCGGTCTCGGCAGATCGAAAGGCAGCGACGTTTTTGGACGTGGATGGAACAGTTCGGCATCGATGCCGCGGCTCCAGCGCTTCAAGTTGCGAACCCCGCGGGCCTCAAGCTCGGTCTCGAGGCTTGGCGTCGCCACCATGCAGGTGTTGCCGCCATTGTGAAACCAGCGCACGAAAGCGTAAAGCCAGCTTTCCGGGATGGGGAAGCGCGCCGCGACATATTCGGGAAAGCGGGTGTGATAGCTGGTGGAAAAACGCATCCTGTTCTTCACGCACCAGCGCCGCGCCATGAAACCCAGCGGACCCTCGGTGGCGATGTGGACGAAGGAGGGCTGGCTTTTTTCAATCTCCGCCGCGACACGGCGATAGCCGGCGACTGACAGGCGGATTTCCGGATAGGTCGGGCAGGGGATGCTGTAGAAACTCTGCGGTGTCACCATGTGCACATCCACGCCCAGCCGCGCGAGTTCCGTATTGGTATTTTCGATGGAACGGACCACGCCGTTGACCTGCGGGTGCCAGGCATCTGTGACAATCGTGATTCTCGTCATGAAACACCGATCCTGCTCGACTGCGCACGGGCGATTCCCCACCACCCGGCTTCCGCCCGTATATGCGGCGTGCGTGTTACAGGATCATGTCAGGGCGGATGAGGGTAGAGAAGTGTCCTTTGCACATACAAGCTTGCTCTTGTCCGTAATGCGCTCTCTTGGTCATCCCTGTGACAAGCACAGGTATCAGGAAGCCGGTTCCGTCTGGCATCATCCGACCAGCGGAAGAAGCTCGGGGCTGATCAGCGCGCCGTGATGGCCGATGACGGTTGCCGCTGCCCGTGCGGCAAAGACGGCGGCGTCATGCGGCGAACTGCCGGTTACATATCGGGCGAGAAACGCGCCGTTGAAACTGTCGCCTGCACTTGTCGTATCCACCACATCCACGGCTTCTACCGCCGGAGCGTGGCTGCGTGCGCCGCTGAAATCGAGTGTCGCACCCTTTGCGCCATCCTTGACGACGATGTTGGCGACGCCGAGCGCACGGTAACGCTCGATTGTGGCCTCGACGGATGTGTCACCAAAATGGCTGGCTTCGTCATCGAAACTCGGCATTACCAGCGTTGCGGCGCGTGCGCCGTTGGTAATCGTCTCCAGCATCGTGTCCTTGTCGGACCAGAGGCGCGGGCGGATGTTCGGGTCGAAGACCACGGGCTTGCCCGCTGCCTTGGCGCGGCGCAGTTCCGCAAGGAAAGTATCTACATCGTGGGGCGAAGCGAGAATGGCGAGCGTGATGCCAGAAAAATAGATGACGTCGGCGCTTTCCACCGTCTTGCGCAGGTGGTCCGCATCTGCTGCGAGTTGCCTTGCTGCGGCGGCGTTGCGCCAATAGCTGAAGGTGCGCTCACCATCCTTGAGGTTGATGAGGTAAAGGCCGGGTGTGCCGCCCTTGATGCGGCGGATTTTTTCCGTGCCGATACCGGCATCTGCAATGAAGGCCAGCATGTCCTGCGAAAGAGGATCGTCGCCGAGTGCCGTGAAATAATCGACGGACCAGTCTTCTGGCAGACAGGCACGTGCATACCATGCCGTATTGAAGGTATCACCGGCAAAACCCTTGCGCAGCAGCCCGTTTCCGGCCTGCGACAGTTCCACCATACATTCGCCAATCGACAGAAACCGTCCGCCCACGCCGTCATCCTCCACTTACTTTACCTTCGGGATTACGACGACAGGAGGTGCCTGACAAGCCCGCTTCGAGGTGATTTTGGGCATTTGCGAAGTTCCGGTTTACGCAGGGACAGCTGCTTTATATTCTCGGACCAACCCTCATCAGGAGATCGCTCATGCCGACAACCCATGCCCCGGTCCACAAATCCCAAGCGCAATCGGACTGGTGGAAGGGGGCGGTGATCTATCAGGTATATCCGCGATCCTTTCAGGATACGACCGGGGACGGTTACGGCGATCTTGCCGGGGTGACGAAGCGGCTGTCCTACATCGCCTCGCTCGGCGTCGATGCCATCTGGCTCTCGCCTTTCTTCACCTCCCCCATGGCCGATATGGGCTATGACGTTTCCGATTATTGCAATGTCGATCCGATGTTCGGCACGCTTGCCGATTTCGATGCATTGATGGCCGAGGCGCACCGGCTGGGGCTGAAAGTCATCATCGACCAGGTGATTTCGCATACATCCGATAAGCATCCCTGGTTCGTGGACAGCCGTGCAAGCCGCATCAACAGCAAGGCGGACTGGTATGTCTGGGCCAATCCCAAACCGGATGGCACGGCGCCCACCAACTGGCTTTCCGTGTTCGGCGGGCCGGCATGGGAATGGGATGGCGTGCGCAAGCAATATTACATGCACAGCTTTCTCGCCTCGCAGCCGGATCTCAATTTTCACAATCCGGATGTTCTGGATGCGCTTCTGGAAACCGTACGGTTCTGGCTCGATCGCGGCGTGGACGGTTTTCGTCTCGATACCGTCAATCACTATTTCCACGACAAGCTGTTGCGCGACAACCCGCCGCTTTTGGACGACGAAAGCTTTGGCCTCGATGCGTCCGACGTCAATCCTTACGGCATGCAGGATCATCTCTACGACAAGACGCGGCCAGAAAACGTGGCCTTCCTCCAGCGCTTCCGCGCGCTTCTCGATGAATATGAGGGCCGCGCCACCGTGGGCGAGGTGGGGGACGGCGCACGCTCGCTGAAGACGGTCGCGGCCTACACATCCGGCAATGACAAACTCAACATGTGCTATACCTTCGATCTGCTTGGCCCGGATTTCAGCGCAAAACACCTGCGGGGCTCGGTCGAGACCTTTGGCAAGGTGGTGACGGATGGCTGGGTTTGCTGGGCCTTTTCCAACCACGATGTGGTGCGCCATCTGAGCCGGTTTTCCGAAGGCTCCGAGGAGCAGACGCAGGTTGCGAAGCTCGCCATCTGCGTTCTCGCCAGCCTGCGCGGCTCGATATGTCTGTATCAGGGTGAGGAGCTGGGCCTGACCGAGGCCGAACTGGCCTTCGAGGATTTGCGTGACCCCTACGGCATTCGCTTCTGGCCCGCCTTCAAGGGGCGTGACGGGTGCCGCACGCCGATGGTGTGGGAAACCGGCAAGCCGAATGCGGGTTTTTCAAGCGCGGAAAAGCCGTGGCTGCCGGTGCCCTATGCCCACGCCATGCAGGCGGCGGATGCGCAGGAGCGCAAGCCGGACTCGGTTCTTAACCACTACCGCGCGGTCTTGTCCTTCCGCAAAACCCATGGAGCATTGCGCGACGGCGATATGGACTTCATCAAGACCAATCTCGATGTGCTGGCCTTCACGCGCCACAAGGGTGACGAAAAACTACTTTTCGTTTTCAACCTGACCCGTGAGGCGGTGGAATTTCCTGTCCCGAAGGGTATGGAGGTCACGGATATCCTGCCGATGCCAAGTTTTGAGCCGCTGTTCGACGCCGGGATCGTGAAGCTTGAGGGGTTGGACGTGTTTTGCGGGGTCGTCGCTTGAGCCTGCAATTTTCCATCAGGCACGCCGCAGCATCTCTGGATGACTGGTCCCTTTTGCGCCACCGTTTATGGCCCGATGCCTCTGTTGCCGAACACAGGGCGGAATTGCAGAACCTTTCCGACAACGACGCCGGTTTCATTGCCTATGATCTGGTCGGAATGGCCATCGGTTTTGCCGACGTCAGCCTCCGGTGGGATTATGTCAACGGATGCGATACCTCGCCTGTTGCGTTTCTCGAAGGCGTTTATGTGGAGGAGGAATTCCGCGGTCAGGGCGTTGCCGCGGCATTGATCGCCGAGGTCACCCGCTGGGCGATCAGCAAGGGCGTGAGCGAGCTTGCCTCCGATGCCGATATTGCCAATATCGATTCACACCGCATGCATGCGGCGCTGGGGTTTGAGGAGACCGAACGGGTGGTTTATTTCCGCAAGCTGCTGCCATCGCATTCATGACTTGCCGATGCTGTAAGTCAGCCGATTTAGCAATCCGTCCGTTTCGCCTTGTCTGAACCGGCATTTTCATGTGGACGTCGCTCGGCTCTTTTCTGCTTAATCCGGGAACTTGCGCCACGCCTATTTTGGCAGGGTCGCGGGCAAATATTATTGCATGACCTAGCCTGCAGAAACGAAAACCTGAGACGGCTCGCGCCGTCTCAGAAACGCGGCATAAGCAGATTACGCTGTTTCCAGCCGATAAACTCCATCGTCAGATCAGTGCAAACCGATCCACATCCACCATGCCCATGTCGGAAATCTTCAGGTGCGGGATGACGGGTAGCGGCAGGAAAGCCACCTGCAGGAAGGGCTCCTCGAGCGTCGTGCCGAGCGCATAGGCTGCCTTTCGCAGGGTGTGGAGCGTGTCTCGCACCGTTTCGTAAGGTTCGAGGCTCATCAACCCGGCGACCGGGAGCGCAATCTCGCCCGTCACCTTGCCGTCTTCGACCACCACGAAACCGCCCTTGATTTCGCCGAGCCGGTTGGCGGCCAGCGCCATGTCGTCCTCGTTAACGCCGACAACGCAGATATTGTGGCTGTCATGACCGACAGTGGAGGCGATGGCGCCCTTCTTCAGCCCGAAGCCCTGCACGAAGCCGTTGGCGTGGTTGCCGTTCTTGCCATGGCGCTCGATGACGGCGACCTTGATGATGTCGTTTGCGAGATCGACAGTCGTCTGGTTGCCGTCCGTCGGCAGCGTGTAGCGGCGATGTTCGGTGATGATCTTGCCGGGGAGAACGCCCATCACCGGGGTCTCGCCTTGCGCGACCGGCACGCCGAAATGGGCGGCGAGCACGGGTCTTGCCTTGACGCTGTCAAGACCGACGGGCGCGACCGGCTTGCGGGTGGCAAACAGCGCGTCATCGACGATACGGCCGCCGGAGAAGACCATGCCGGCCTTGCAGTTCTGCAAGGTGTCGATCACCACGAGGTCGGCGCGCCAGCCCGGTGCGATAAGACCGCGATCGCGCAGGCCGAAGGCCTTTGCGGCGGAAATCGAGGCGGCGCGGTAGATGGCGAGCGGTTCCACGCCGTTGGCGATTGCCGTGCGGATCATATAATCGAGATGACCCTGTTCGGCGATGTCGAGTGGGTTGCGGTCATCGGTGCAAAGCGCAAGATAAGGCGACAGACGCTCGGTGATAACAGGCATCAGGGCGTGCAGGTCTTTTGAGACAGAGCCTTCGCGCACGAGAATATGCATGCCCTTGCGGATCTTTTCCAAAGCCTCGGCAGCACTGGTGCACTCATGTTCGGTGCGGATGCCGGCTGCCAGATATCCGTTCAGCGCCGTTCCCAACAGAAGCGGCGCGTGTCCGTCGATATGCTGTCCTTGAAAGGCTTCGAGTTTTGCCATGCATACCGGGTCTTTGTGGATGACACCCGGAAAATTCATGAATTCGGCAAGGCCGATAACCTTCGGATGATCACGGAACGGCAGCAGTTTTTCGATCGGCAGATCGGCGCCCGAGGTTTCCAGATGGGTTGCGGGCACGCAGGACGAGAGCTGCACGCGGATGTCCATGATGGTTTCCATGGAACTGTCCAGGAAGAACCGAAGCCCCTCCGCGCCCAGAACATTGGCGATCTCATGCGGGTCGCAGATGGCGGTAGTAACGCCGTAGGGCAGAACGCAGCGGTCGAATTCGTGCGGCGTCACCAGCGATGATTCGATGTGGAGATGGGTATCGATGAAACCTGGAACGACGATTTTCCCCGAAATGTCGATTTCCCGGCGACCCTTGTAGCTTTCGCAAGTTCCAACGATGGTATCGCCGCAGATGGCGATGTCGGAGGCAACAAGTTCTCCAGTTACGAGGTCGAAGAATCGTCCGCCCTTGAGAACTATATCTGCCGGTTCACGGCCCGTACCCTGATCGATGCGCGTTTCAAGTTTCGAATTCATGCGGCTTTTCTTCGGCTCCTGGTTTACGTCGTTCGCGAGAATTTTCAGTATTTACATTCTTAGGTTGTTTCTTGACTTAATCGAATTGATTCTTTGTGTTTTAAATATATCCAGAGTAAAAAATTTTCATATTCGTGCTATCTTATGTTTAAGTTCCAAAATTGAACAATGTTAGGAATGCGTAACTTACCCTTGGAGGGATACCGGTTGGTCCCGGTCTTTTCAGCAATTGCCAGCGGAGGTTACCATTCCCGGGAAGGAAAATAAAAGCGTCTGATGCTCAAACGAATTTCTACCCAGCAATTGACGGTTGGCATGTTTATCGAAGCGGTCGAGGGAGCGCTTTCGAACAGCGAATTTTTGCAGCGATATCGATTTCTTCTGCGCCATGAAGAGTTGATGCGTCAATTGAAATTGAGCGGCGCTGAAAGCATCATCATCAATACGGCCAAGGGAAACGATATCGAGGGTAGGCCGTACTCTGGAACCGTCCCGCCGCGATTAAACAATGGCCCCGAAACCATGGCTGCCATCACCCATGCCGTGCGCTCCGCCGCCGATGCCATTGCCGAGACATTTGCCGTTGCCGAAGCCGGTGGCTGCGTGTCGCTCAAGGGCATGACAGCGGCGGCCGGCAAGATTTCCGATGCGGTCCAGTCGAACCCGGCGATTTTCATCGGCGTTACCCGGTTGAAGTCGAAGGACGAGACGACCTTCGTGCATTCGGTTTCCGTCAGCGGGTTGATGATCCATTTTGGCAATTATCTCGGGCTGGACAAGGGAACGGTCGATCTGCTCGGCATCAGCGGCCTGCTGCACGATATCGGCAAGGTGGAAATTCCTTCGTCGATCCTCAACAAGGCGGAAGGTTTAAGCGCCACCGAGCGGGAAATCATCAATCTTCATCCAACGTTCGGCCGGGATATCTTGTCTCGCAACGAGCAGATGCCGGCCATGGTTCTGGATGTCTGCTTCAATCATCACGAGCGCATTGATGGCGGCGGTTATCCCAGCGGCTGCGCCGGAAACGAGATCAGTCTTCACGCGCGCATTGCGGCGATCTGCGATGTCTATGACGCCGTAACCTCGGTTCGGCCCTACAAGAAGCCGTGGACGGCAAACGAAGCGCTGACGTGGATGTTGCGCCGGGAAGGCCACTTCGACATGCAACTTTTGAAGAAATTCGCGCTGTGCATTTCCACATCGCTGCCGCGTAGCTAGGCAGCAGGCGATCTCGAAGTCGCGCTGTTTGAGGCTTGCCCGGCGGCGCCGAAGTGACGCCGCCGATGCAGGATGTTTACGCTGCCTTGGTTTTCGCCTTGCGGGTGAGATGCACCACGACGTTCTCGATCATGCGCATGCCGGCATCCTGGCCGAGAGTCATGATCGATTCCGGGTGGAACTGAACGGCGGCTACCGGTTCCTTGGCGTGTTCGATGCCCATGATTGTGCCGTCTTCACTTTCCGCGGTGATGATGAAATCACGCGGAAGGGTGGAAGGGTCGGCGAAGATCGAATGGTAGCGACCGACGGTCACTTCCTTGCCGAGACCGGAGAAGACCAGGCCTGGCTCCAGCACGCGGATGCGTGAGGGCTTGCCGTGCATTGGTACCGCAAGTTGGCGAAGTTCGCCGCCATAGGCTTCCGCCAGCGCCTGAAGACCGAGGCACACGCCGAAGATCGGCAACTCGCGGGCGCGGGCGGCCTTGATCGTCGCCTTGCAGTCGAAATCCGTCGGGCTGCCCGGTCCGGGCGAAAGCACGACGAGATCGGGCTGGAAGCGGTCGAAGACCTCCGCTGCGACGGGCGTTCTGACGGTGGAAACTGTGGCACCCGTCTGGCGGAAATAATTCGCCAGCGTGTGCACGAAACTGTCTTCGTGATCGACCAGCAGGATTTTGACGCCGGTGCCCACCTTGGCGGCATCGCGCTTGGTAGCGGCCGAGTTTGTGGCTTTTGCATCGCGAATGGCCGCGATCATGGCGGATGCCTTCAGTTCGGTTTCGGCTTCTTCTTCCTGCGGATTGGAATCATTGAGAAGCGTCGCACCGGCGCGGACTTCCGCGATGCCATCCTTGATACGGATGGTGCGCAGCGTAAGCCCGGTATTCATGTCGCCGTTGAAACCGACCATGCCGATTGCACCGCCATACCAGGCGCGCGGGCTCTTCTCATGGCTTTCAATGAAGCGCATGGCCCAGAGCTTCGGTGCGCCAGTGACGGTGACGGCCCAGGCGTGGCTGAGGAAGCCATCGAAGGCATCCATGTCGTCGCGCAGACGGCCCTCGATGTGGTCGACCGTGTGGATGAGGCGCGAATACATCTCGATCTGGCGGCGGCCGATGACCTTCACCGAACCCGGCTCGCAGACGCGACTCTTGTCGTTGCGGTCCACATCCGAGCACATGGTCAGTTCGGACTCGTCCTTCTTCGAATTCAGCAGCTTCAGGATCTGCTCGCTGTCGGCAATCGGGTCGTCGCCACGCTTGATGGTGCCTGAAATCGGGCAGGTCTCAATGCGACGGCCGGAGACTCGCACGAACATTTCCGGCGAAGCACCGACCAGATATTCCTGATGACCGAGATTGATGAAGAAGGAATAGGGCGAAGGGTTGATCGCCTTCAGGCGGCGGGAGATCGCCGATGGATTGCTTTCGCAGCGCTCCATGAACTTCTGCCCGGGAACGACCTCGAACAGATCGCCGCGTCGGAAGCTTTCCTTGGCCTTCACCACCAGCTCGGAATATTCGCCTGGACGGTGATCGCCCTTGGGCGGGATCGTGTCGGTGGTCTTGAAGGGATCGGGCGCGATCTCTGAGGACTTGCCGTCCGTCGTTACACCGTCCTTCTCGAAATCGTAACGGTCGATCCAGGCCTTGGCGGAATAATGGTCCACGACGAGAATTTCGTCAGGCAGATAAAGCACCATGTCGCGCTGGTCTTCCGGGCGCGCGAGCGAAAGCTTGATCGCGTCGAACTGGAAAGCGAGATCGTAACCGAAGGCGCCGAACAGGCCGATGGCCGAATCCGCATTCGAATAGAACAGGTCGACGATGGCGCGCAGCGCCGTGAAGACGGTCGGGATTTTCGAGCGTTCTTCTTCCGTAAAGACGCGGTCCGGTTCGTTGACCGTGAGGTCGAGACGGCGGACGGAGGATGCGCCCAGCGTCAGATCGGGCGTCGCCTTCAGCTTTTCGGTGATGAAGTCGAGCAGCACTTCGCCGCGACCGTTATAGGCTTCGATCCACATCTGGCGACCGAAGCAGGAAATGCCGAGCGGCGGATCGATGATAGCCGTATCCCAGCGCGTGTAGCGGCCCGGATATTCGTAGTTGGACGAGAAAACCGCGCCGCGATGGGCATCGAGCTTTTCGATGTAGTTGTCGATGGCGCTGGCATATTCGGCGGCGCGACGCTTCCGGCTGACCTTTATGCCGCCTTTCGTCTCGTAGGTTTCCGCTCCGTCATCCTGAATGATCGTTACCATTTCTTTCGCACTTCCCGTTTTTCAGGCCCGATGACAGGCGGCAGAATAACAAAAAAGCCGCCTGAAAATTCGGGCGGCTTGGACTTTGTCTGAAGACATGACTGGTCAAGGCCGCGTAAAGCTGCTCCACCACCAGTTAGCAATGTTCATAGACACGATGTTCATGGGAAAATTGTTAGCCTGCACAATTCGCCTTGGCAAGCGGATTCCGGCGACGGAATGAACCTTACCGGCGCGAGTTGCGTTCCTGTCCTGCCGAAACAGTCAGGAGTGCCCCGGAAAATGCTTCATCGCCTGTGTCTTCTGATGACGAGTCTCGCTCTTATTTCCGCTTCCGAACCGCCGCCACAGGTGCCGGTGCCACAGCCGAAGCCTGGCGAACAGCAAGCACCTGCCACAACGGAAAAGCCGGCCGATAAGGGCGCGCAAACGCCCGAAGACACACCGAAACCGACCCCCAAGCCGCAACCGCCTGAAGAAGGAAAATCCGACGCGGAAGGGAAGGGTGCCGAGGACAAGAAGAAAGATGACAAGGGGCAAAACGGCGGTGAGACGGTAGCTCCGGCTGTCGAAGCAACGAAACCCGAGGAAAAACCGCCGGAGCCTGTGAAGCCGGAAGACCCGGCAGAGCTTCAGGCCTGCCTTGGCGCATTGAAGGAAATCGGCGCGGAATTCAAAGAGCTCGAGCCGATCCGCGACGACGAGCAGGGGTGCGGTATCGAAGCGCCGATCGAGCTTTCCGTGGTGCTGCCGGGCATCAAGCTTGAACCATCTGGCACCATGCGCTGCGAAACTGCCCTTGCGCTATCGCGCTGGACAAAGGAGATGATGCTGCCGGCCGCGGCTCTCGCCCTGCCGGACAAAAAGGTAACGGCGATTGCCAATGCCTCGACCTATATTTGCCGCAACCGCAACAGTGCCGAAACCGGCAAGATTTCCGAACATGCCAAGGGCAATGCTGTCGATATTTCCACCATCGCCTTTGACAAGGGCGATCCGCTGGTGATGAAGCCGCGCGGCGAGGATGGAACGGTGGAAGGTGCCTTCCAGCGGACGATTACAGCCGCCGCCTGCCTGTTCTTCCGCACCGTTCTTTCCCCCGGCAGTGACGCGACCCATCAGGATCACCTGCATCTCGACGTGCTGGAGCGAAAGGGAGGTTATCTCTACTGCCGCTGATAAAAAGGGGGCGACCCGAAGGCCGCCCCGACTGGAGATGACGTTCCGACCGGGTTTAGAATTTCTGGGTCAGAGAGATTTTGAAGGTGCGTCCCGCTTCCGTATAGAAGTCGACAGGCTGGTTGACGGTGCTGACGGCATTGGGGTTGACGTCACGAACGCCGACGGCGTTCCAGTATTGCTTGTCGAACAGGTTGTAGACGCCGGCCTGAATACGCAGGCCCTTGGTCTGTTCCGGTTCCCACCAGCCGGTCAGGTTGAAGATGCCGTAACCGGGTGCGTCGTAGGTTGTTGCCACCTTGTCGTCACGCATATGCGAGGAGAAGATGCCGGTGAATTCCGTGCCCCATGCCTCCTGTGCGTAGCCGACGCCGAGGACGGACTTGAACGGCGCCACCGTGCGGATGAATTCGTTGCTGTCTGTGTCTTTGCCATAAGCATAAGCAAGCGACGCATGGGCGAAGAAGCCGTTTGCGAGTTCCTTGCGGACCTTGGCTTCCACGCCGGAGATTTCAACATTGTTGCGGTTGCGATAGGTGAAGAGCGATCCGTTGCCCCTGCCGCCGAAGCCGGGGAACAGCGTCGTCGAGGTCGTGTATTGCTCGATGAAGTTCTTGTACTTGTTGTGGAACAGCGTCAGGCTCCCCGTCAGATCGCCGGATGCGTAATTGGCGCCGATTTCAAAGCCGTTGCTGGTTTCGGGGTTGAGTGCGGAGTTGCCGACCACGGCATAACCCGAGCTGATATTCGAGAAGTTCAGATAAAGCTCGTTGATGGTCGGAGCGCGATAGGCCATCGACCATTGCGCAAAGAGCTGCAATTCCGGTGTCACGTCGTAGGTGGCGAGCAGCTTCGGCGAGAAGCGCGAACCGCTATTGCCGCTTGGCAGGCCGAAGGTGTTGTAACCGCTGTTGCTGGATACCGAGCCATCCGGATCGTAATCGTAGGAATCGAAGCGCAGGCCGGGGGTCAGCCGGAAACCGTTTCCAAACGCGATTTCGTCATCGAGATAGAGGCCAAGGCTCTTGCCGCTCACGTCAGGCATGTCCGACTGCGACGATGAGGTCACTCCGCCTGTGTTGGCATAAAGCGCCTGGCTGAAATCGGTTGTCATGGCGTTGCCGCCGAAGCGCAGGGTGTGCTGCACGCCGCCGAGTTCGAAGCCGGATTCAAGGCCGCCGACGATGCCGAAAGCGCTGTTGCGCATGCTGTCTTCGCGGATATAGAGCGAGTTGTTGGTCAGCCGGTTGCCAGCGCCGGATTCCTTGGAGAGGCGCGTCCAGTAGAGCGACAGATTGGCTGCATCGATCAGGCTGTCTGTCGACGGCGCTTCATATTCGTAATCGAGCGATACGCGGTCGCGCTCCGTATCCTCGTAGCCGCTGTAGTCGCCAATACGGTAAGTCGATCCCGATACGCTGACGCCTTGAAGGGTTCGCATGTCGCTGCGATCTCTCAATGAATAACGCTCGGCCGTAAGTCCGATGCGGTGGCCGCCTTCCAGATCCTGGCGGATCTTGAACATCAGGTTGCTTTCGTAGGTATCTGCCGGGTTGGGCTTGGTGCGGCGGGTTCCGTAGATATCGGCGAAGCCCTTATTGTCCGTTTCGTTGCCGCGCTTGTAGGAGCCCTGGAACAGAACCGAGGTGTTTTCGATCTTCTTTGCAACGGCGAGCGATCCGCCGACGCTTCTGTCCTCGCTGTCATAGGTGGTCTTGGCAACACCGCCCCAGTCCTTGCCTTCACCGATCAGGTCTTCCGGCTCAAGCGTGCGCAGAACGAGTGCGCCGCCAAGAGCGCCGGAACCGATGCGGCTGGAATCGGCGCCGCGTACAACGTCAACCGTGGAAAGCGATGAAAAATCAAAGCTCGAACTGGTATCACTCAGGGTCGTCGTGGCCTGTCCCTGACGGGCGAAATTGTTGAAGAAGGGAACGGGAATATTGTCGATCAGGGTCACGACACGGGCGCCGCCCAGACCGCGAATGAACAGGCCGCCGGGCCTGCCGGGCTTGGCATCCACATAATCGACACCCGGCTCGGTGGAGTTTCCGAGGTCCTTGATGCTGCCGATGTCTTTCTTCCTGATGTCTTCCGCCGTCGTCTGGCTTGCAAGCGGTGTGTCGGCGGCTGCATTCGCGCTTTTGACGCGCTTGCCCTTGACCACGATCTTCTCCAGCGTGGTGGTGTCGTTCGTCTGCGACGCGGCATCCTGCGATTGCGCAGGTCCGGCAAAGGGCAGAAGAGACATGGCAGTGCACAAAACCAGCGCCGAATGTGTGCGCGAGATGGACATTAAATACCCCCGGATAGGCGCGCGCAGAAGCTATGGCGCGCAAAAACGCGCCGCGCTTGCTGTCGCGGCTGAAACTGTTTTGATTTGTTACGGGCAAGCCGATTGCTGAGGACTAAAAAACATGATCATAACTGTCAACATATTATATATGACTTTTATCATCATGTTTTAAAGCATAACGGTGCGTGGCAAAAATGTGACGCCCCGTGAGACTGCATCCGGACCGGTGGAGAGGCCCGAAAATGCCGGGTTCCGGCCAAAGTCCCGACATTGACGCTTGCTAGGATATTCGCAGCCAGTTTAGATGGCGGAAGAATGCATGCTCCAACAATATACAAAAAAGTAATCGGATACGGAAATGAAGTCACTTGAACTGCTCGTCGAGCGGATCATTCTCTCCAGCCGCTGGCTGCTTGTCGTGTTTTATCTCGGGCTCGTTGCGGCGCTGGCGGTTTATGCATTTTCCTTCGTGCTGAAATTCCTGAAGGTTGCCAAAAACGTTTTCACTTACGACGAATCGGACATGATCCTCGCCATGCTCGGGCTGATCGATGCGGCGTTGGTCGCGAGCCTTATCGTCATGGTGATGATCTCCGGCTATGAGAATTTCGTCAGCCGTTTCGATGAGGCGGATGACGAGGTTTCATTTCTGGGCAAGCTTGATGCCGGCAGCCTGAAAATCAAGGTCGCATCGTCGATTGTGGCGATTTCGTCGATCCACCTGCTACAGATATTCCTCAACGCCAGTCAGTATACGGACAGCCAGTTGATGTGGTTCACCATCATCCATCTGGCCTTTGTCGTCTCGGCGGTCATGCTCGGTTTCCTGGAGAAATTGATGGCCAAGCCGAAGGATAAACCCGAAAAACCGGCACTTTAGTCAAGGTGGTCCGCCCGATATGAAGGTTGCAACACTGTTTGCCCATGCCGCCGGGTCGTCGCTTCTGGGTGTCCTGCACCCACCGCCGGGTCGCGCCTGAATGCCAAAGACGGAGCGCCAGGCCAGACTTTGCCGCGACCTTTCGGCTGCCATTGACAGACCCCAATGGCTGGCGGCGCTGCAGCAGGTGATGCAGGCGTTCAGTTATTCCTACGTGACGTTGCTGAAGCTGCCGAGCATTCGCAATGCCTATGCCCTGCCGATAGTGGTGGAAAGCAGCCTGCCGGTGTGGGTGGTGAATGCGATGACCCGGGACGGTGAACTTGCAGATTGTCCCGTCATAAAGCGCGGCGCTTCATCGATGATGCCGCAATACTGGTCTCTTGACGATAAGGACATCAACTGCGGCTCGCTGCTGGAAGTCTCAACCCTGCTGCGCGGCATGGGCATCACATCCGGTCTTCTGGTGCCGGTTAACGGCATGGACGGAAACCGGCATCTGATGAATTTCGCAGGCGATTGCGATGTCCTGTCGCAGGGTTCGCTGAACGAGCTGTGCATGATCGCCCTTCACGCCCTGGAGGCCTATGACCGGCTTTGTCGTGCAGGCTCAAAACTCCCCTCACCACTGACGAAGCGGGAACTCGACGTGGTTCGCTGGACTGCGCAGGGCAAGACCTCCGTGGAGATTGCCGAGCTTCTGTCCATCTCGGAGCACACCGTCAATACCTATATGAACAACGCCATTCGCAAGCTGGATTGCGTCAACCGCGCGCAGCTGGTGGCCAAGACAATACGCCTTGGCCTGATAAGCTGATTTTCATGCCCGTCCAAGCCGTTGACTTACCTGTCGAGAACGGAGCGGAGCTCGACGAGGTTGGAGCGAACGCGCAGAACATAAAATCCCATGGTGGCAAGGTGCGAGGGCATGATCCAACCGCTTTCGTCGCCGTTGGAAATGATTGCCGGCTGGATGCGTAGCGCCGCACGGGTCTGTCCCAGGGTGTCATTCCACAGATTGGTCAGATTGCGTTCGCGAATAACCTGCGCGAAGTCCGATCCGGCTGCCGACAGCACGCCGTAATAACCATAGAGCTGGCCATAGGCGAACCAGAAACGGTCGTCGGCGCGAGTGTCGAACCAGCCGCCATTATAGTTTTCCGAACGCTCGCGCAGAATGGCCGATGTCGAACCGATATCGCCGGCAATGCGGTCGATGAACTGGATGAGGTTATCGGCGCGGGTATCGAAGACGGCCTTGCAGGCGGTCAGTTCACCGTTAAATGCCTGGAAGCTGCGGATGGCGGCGCGATAGTAGCTCGGTGTCGGTGTTTTGGGGCCAAACGGATCGAGGCCGAAATACCAGGAATATTCGCTGAACTGCATGTTCCCGCGCGCTTCCTGGAGATTGTTGTTGATACCGGAGGTTCCGCGAACGCGACCGAGCGTATCCACCAGTTCCACCGCGGTGCGGCGCACCGCCTGGTTCACGCCGCGCTGGAAGGACGCCTTGTTGTCCAGAAATGGCGTGCTGTCCCAGTCCATGCCGAAAAGGCCGAGACGATAGAGCAGCATGGAGGAAATCCATGCATTCTGATTGACGTTAAAATCGGTAAGATCGGCGGCGGCATCGACGATAGCCGAGCGCTGGCATACCGGTGCGGAGGTGTTTGCGGCAGCACCGGTGGCGCCGGCGGCGGCCGTGGGTGTTGCAGCCGGCAATTCCTGCCCGGGCGGCACCGTGCGTTCGGCAAGCTTGTAACGGGAAATATAATCCGGGTCGAAATTCGTCCAGACCTGCGTTTGCCAGAAGAAGTATCCGTAAAAGCCGGCCAGAAGGATGAGCACCAGAGCGATCGGACCCTTGATGATCCAGTTGCGGTCGCGGTACCAGCCGTGGGCGGCCATGAAAGGCCACAGAAGCCAGGCGACGACGAGACCGGCGGCCTTGCCGATGGCGTTGAAGGCTGCCTGAATCAAAGCGGTTATCCGGTCGATCATGTCGTCATAGTCTCCTCTGCCCGTGGGGCTGAACGCCGGAAGGAACAACCGCGGTTCGGCCATGCGCCTTTTGGCGCTTCGCAACAACCGCGGTCGTTTACTGTCTTCCAGATATGTCCCTACCCACCGGGATACAACATGATTGCGAAACTTTTCTCAACCTGCGGTCCGCGCGGGTCGTTCCCGTGTTCCGGAACTACGCGTGGAGCATGTATCGCCCGGACAAGGTGACAGGCGGTTACAGACCGAGCTTGGCAATTTCGGCGTCCAGCCGCTCCCGCGCCTTTTTCGGCAGCTTGCCGGTCTTTATGGCATCGAGATTGGCCGGTGCGGCATCGCCGACCACAACGAGGGCGACCATGCCCATGCCGAGATGCGGCGTGCATTTGACGACGTATGCGCCGTCCTTCTCGACAGTCAGTTTCACCGTCTCGTTCATCTTGCCCTTGAAGTCCGCAACGCCCTCGGGAAGCATTTCCTTGACGGCAGCCGCATCATGACCCTTGTCGACGGGCACGAAGGAAATGACGTCGCCGACAGCTGCCTTGACGGTTGCCGGTTCAAAGACCATCGCCTGGCCATCGCTGCCCTTGTTGAGCATCTTCACCTCGATTTCGGCCGACAGGGCGGGAAAGGCAAGGAGGGCAGCAGCGATGGCAAGGCTGGCGACGGTGGCAGTTTTGTTGTGCATATCTTTTGCTCCTGAGAGAAAGCACATCCCACGCGAATGTGTCCGCATGGTCTTAGCGCAGGAGCAGGGGAGCCATCCTTGCGAAAAATCAAATGCGGCAACCGGCCGCAGACGGTCAGTCGCCCTTGACCGTTTCGACCCAGTGGCGGCGGCAGAAGGAGACGTATTTTTCGTTGCCGCCGACATCGATCTGCGCGCCTTCCTTGACCACATTTCCTTCATTGTCGAAACGGGCGACCATCGTCGCCTTGCGGCCGCAATGGCAGATGGTGCGGATTTCGCGAAGCTCGTCGGCAATGGCGAGCAGTTCCCTGGAGGCTGGGAAAAGCTTGCCCTGAAAATCCGTGCGCAGGCCGTAGGCCATCACCGGAATGTTCAACCGGTCGGCAATACCGGCAAGCTGCCAGACATGGTGTTCGGACAGGAAGTTGGCTTCATCGATGAAAACGCAGGCAACGGGCGCTTCGGCATGCAGGGCCTCCACTTCGGAGAAGATATCGGTGTTTGCGTCGAAGGTCCGTGCGTCGGACGACAGGCCGATGCGCGACGCGACCCGGCCGAAGCCGGCCCGGTCGTCAAAGGCGGCCGTGAAAATCAACGTGCGCATGCCGCGCTCGTGATAATTATAGGATGCCTGCAACAACATGGTCGACTTGCCGGCGTTCATCGCCGCATAATTGAAATAGAGTTTTGCCATCGTCCACTCCCTGTACACCTTCGCGTCTTTTGACGGCGAAGGGCCGGGTTGAAAAGTGCCGCAACGGGAAAAACACAGATTTCCGCATGCCGCAGCTATCCGTATCGCGGACTAAAAAGCCGGAGATTTTCATCGTCGTGTCGCAAACGGCGGGCCAAAGCACGCAAATGCACGCGAGTTGATTGTGTCCGGCAGATATTGATAATGGCAAGGGAACGAAAAAAAGGGAGCAAGCGATGTTTGCAAATAGAAGTCGCTGTCTGGCTTTGGCCGCAGCAATCTCCGTCATAACGTTCAATGCGGCCGGCGCTGCGGAGCCGGCAAGTTGTGGCAAGGTTCGTTTTTCCGATGTGGGCTGGACCGACATCACTGCCACCACAGCGACTGCCACGGTGCTGCTGAAGAGCCTCGGTTATGAAACCGACGTCAAGCTTCTCTCGGTGCCCGTTACCTATACATCCCTGAAAAACAAGGACATCGACGTGTTCCTCGGCAACTGGATGCCGACCATGGAAGGCGATATCGCGCCTTACCGCGACGACAAGTCGGTTGAAACGCTGCGTGAAAACCTGACCGGCGCCAAATACACGCTCGCGACCAATGCCAAGGGTGCTGAACTCGGCATCAAGGATTTCAAGGATATCGCGGCCCATAGCGGCGATCTCGGCGGCAAGATCTACGGCATCGAGCCCGGCAATGACGGCAACCGCCTGATCCTCGACATGGTCGCCAAGGACACCTTCGGGCTGAAGAGTTTCGAGGTGGTCGAATCCTCCGAACAGGGCATGCTGTCGCAGGTTGCCCGCGCGGGGAAATCCGGCGAACCGATCGTGTTCCTCGGCTGGGAACCGCATCCCATGAATACGAATTTCAAGCTGACCTATCTGACCGGCGGTGACGAGGTTTTCGGCCCCAATCTCGGCGGTGCGACGATCTACACCAATGTCCGCAAGGGTTACACCGAGGAATGCCCGAATGTTGGCGTCTTTCTCAAGAACCTGGAATTCTCCCTGCCCATGGAAAACGAGATCATGGGCAAGATCCTGAATGATGGCCTCGAGGGCGAAGCGGCGGCGACTGCCTGGCTGAAGGCCAACCCGGCCGCGATCGAACCCTGGCTTGCCAACGTCAAGACCAAGGATGGCAGCGCTGACGCCTTGCCCGCCGTCAAGAAGGCCTTGGGCCTCTAGGTTGCAGACAACGCATGTATCCGGCCTAACCTTTTAAACAGGCCGGATACTGCAGGAAATTACGATGTCCTTTGCATGATCTCGGTCCGCGAATTTTTCTCGCATCCGGGGTCACGCGCGATCCCGGTGTCCGGCAATGCTGTTGCCGGCCGTCGTTTCTGCATTAGCGGCATTTCCGGTGAAACGGGATCACCTTCAATGCCTGTTCTTCTTATTTTTTTGCAATTCCGGGCCCAAAACCGTTACGCATTTTTACTGGAATTGCTCTGGTTCACGAAAGGTCTTGTCTTACCGTGGAATGGCTCAGCGCTCCTGAAAACCGCCTGCCCGTCGGCCGATATGCCAAGGAGGCCATTGACTGGCTGACCGGCAATCTCGCTTTTTTCTTCGATTGGCTTTCTTTCATTTTCCAAAGCGTCATTAACGCCCTGCTTTACGTTTTGCAGGCGCCGCATCCGCTGGTCATCGTCGCGATTGTGACGGCTCTTTCAGCCTGGACGAGGCGGTCGGTCGGTATGCCGGTCTTTACGGCGCTTGGTCTGCTGTTCATCATCAATCTCGGGTACTGGAAGGCGACGACGGAAACGCTGGCGCTCGTTCTTGCCTCCAGCGCGGTCTGCATGATCATCGGCATACCGCTTGGAATACTGGCGGCGCGGCGCAAATGGATCTATGCCGGCATGCGCCCGGTGCTGGATTTGATGCAGACCATTCCGACCTTCGTCTATCTCATTCCGGCGCTAGTGCTGTTCGGCCTCGGCATGGTTCCCGGGCTTATCGCCACCGTCATCTTCGCAATTCCCGCGCCCGTGCGACTGACCCGTCTCGGCATCGTTTCGACGCCGCCGGCGCTGGTGGAAGCGGCCATCGCCTTCGGTGCCACGCCATCGCAGGTTCTGCGCAAGGTAGAGCTTCCCTTCGCTGCGCCGCAGATCATGGCGGGCCTTACCCAGACGATCATGCTTTCGCTTTCGATGGTGGTCATTTCCGCCCTCGTCGGCGCCAACGGCCTGGGGGTGCCGGTGGTACGCGCATTGAACACAGTCAACATCGCCATGGGCTTCGAAGCTGGGTTGTGCATCGTCATATTGGCGATCGTTCTCGACCGACTTTTCCGCCTTCCCGGCACGGAGCATGATCTATGAGTGATGCAATCATCTTCGGAAATGTCGATATCGTCTTCGGCGACCGGCCCGAGGCGGCGCTGGCGCTGATCGACAAGGGCAGCACGCGTGACGAGATCAACGAGCAGACCGGACTGGTCCTCGGCGTTGCGAATGCCTCGCTTTCGGTAAATGAGGGCGAGATACTCGTGCTCATGGGGCTTTCGGGCTCCGGTAAATCGACGCTGCTCAGGGCCGTTAACGGCCTTGCGCCTGTGGTGCGCGGCAATGTCAGCGTGAAGACGGCGTCCGGTTTTGTCGATCCCTATCGGGCGACGGCGAAGGCGCTGCGCGATCTGCGCATGCATACGGTTTCGATGGTCTTCCAGCAATTCGGCCTGCTGCCCTGGCGAAACGTTGCCGACAATGTCGGTTTCGGGCTGGAGCTTTCCGGGACGCCGGAAGCCGAGCGCAAGCGCATGGTGGCCGAGCAGCTTGAGCTGGTGAACCTGTCCGCCTGGGCTGACCGCAAGGTGGGGGAGCTTTCCGGCGGCATGCAGCAGCGCGTGGGGCTGGCGCGCGCCTTCGCAACCGGAGCGCCCATTCTCCTGATGGACGAGCCGTTCTCGGCGCTCGACCCGCTCATCAGAAGCCGCCTTCAGGACGAACTTCTGGAGTTCCAGAGCCGGTTGAAGAAAACCATCCTCTTCGTCAGTCACGATCTGGACGAGGCATTCCGCATCGGCAACCGCATCGCCATGATGGAGGGCGGGCGTATCATCCAGTGCGGCACGCCGCAGCAGATCGTCAAGCAACCGGCTACGCAATATGTCGCGGATTTCGTGCAGAACATGAACCCGATTTCCATGTTGACCGCCGCGGACGTGATGAAGCCAGGCGTGGACGAACAAAACGGCCGGTTGAACGTGGCCGCCACCGCCCGTCCGACATCGCCGCTGATCGATATCCTCGATGCGCTCTCGAAACATTCCGGCGCGATCGGTGTTGTCGATAATGGCGCAATTATAGGCACGATTTCCGCAGACGAAATTGTGACAGGCCTCACTCGCCACCGCAAGAAATGAGAAACACTCGCATTGGTCGAGAAAACGAAAGGCCTTCCTAACCGGAAGGCCTTTTTGTATTACCTAATGCTGGTATAAAGAAAAAGAATACCCAAGACATTATAAGTTATGCATTAAAATAATTACGAATAAAAAGCATATTGCAAACTTTGAGAAAATTGCGCAAAGTAAAACTAGATTCTGTACCTCCTTGCTAAATTTAAGGTGGTGTAAGGTAGTGGTCACGAAGCCAGACATTGGAAGACAAGATTTGTGTGCTCAATTTTTGATTGTTTTTTGCTCCAAATACTACTGAGAATGTAGCAGTTTGTTGCTAAAATGACGAAAAACAGGCGAAAGTCTGAAAATTTGATCAAGATGTCCAGGTAAATGATCAATGAAGAATAGTCTTGGAGGGGGACACGATATAAGCAAGATTTAGGTATATACAACGTATCGACTGAATTATAAAAAACACCTTTTGGACCACCTATAATAGCCACCATGACGGTCTTTCCGACTGTCATCAGGAGACTTGAGCGTATGGATAACCAATCTCTGTCGGAACATAGCATCGCCGCTGCAGACTTGCTCTCAGCGATGGCAAATCCCAAGCGCCTGATGATCTTGTGCACGCTGGTGGATACGGAAGTGCCGGTCGGTGTTCTCGCCTCCCAAGTTGGTCTCAGCCAGTCCGCGCTCTCGCAACATCTTTCGAAATTGCGTGCCCAGCGGCTGGTGAAAACAAGACGGGATGCTCAGACCATCTATTATTCCAGCAATTCCGAATCCGTCAAAAAAATCCTCGCTTCCCTCGAGGAGATTTATTGCCAGGTGCAGAAGAGCAGCAAGACTGCTGCCGCTTGATCTAACGGCCATCCCACGGCCCGGCGGTGCCATTCCGTTGAAACCGGCGCATGACGCCGGTTTTTTCTTTTTTTTGGCGTCTGGCTCGCATGTAATGCGGTGAAAAGTCGCCCGCCCCACTCACGGCGAAGACGCAGCCTGTATCTGTTGCTTTAGCCGGCTTGCCGCAGCCGCATATCCACCGTCGGCACCGTCGACGAAATGCATATGGTCCTTCGAAAGCGGGGAGGGCACGATACAGGTCATCAATGCGGCGTCCTGCTCGTGCAGGCCGAAATAGCAGGTGCCGGAGAGGCGCCCCAGCTCCAGCCGCGCACGGATCTTTTCGAGCCTCTCGGCGTCGATATCAACCGTCATTTTCAGGCCATCGTCGAATTTCCGGAAATCGGTGTTGCTGGCAACCGAGCGCCGATAGCGATCCGCATTAAACCGTCCGAGCGACAATCCCGTCATGCCTAGGAAATTCACGAGGAAGCTCTCACCGAGAATGCGGAGCGAACGGCGCACCTTGCCCCAGCTATCGTGATAGGCCGCACCTGCCCTGGCTTCCAGACCGAGGCCTTCCCGCACGAAGCCCAGTTTCGGCCCATCCTCCGGCACGGGGTGGCCTTGTCTTGCGTCCTGCGTGGCCAGATCGACGAGATCGATGACCAGCTGGCGGAATGCCGGCATATCCAGTGAGGGTCCCGGCATGGCGATGATCGACACTACCTTGCCATGGGTCGCCGGAATGGGGTTCCAGCGGCATGAAAGGCCGGTCAGGTCCGGCCGACCGCCTGTCGCAACCGTAGGCAGGGCATATTGCCCCTCCTTCATCCGCGCCTCGGCCCAGCTGTTGCCGCCGCCCGAAAACATGGCGTAGGAAACATCCTCGCTTGCCTGAAAGCGCGCGACGCGCACATCGAAGCCGTTGTTGCGTATGTCCTCCACCGGAACAAGCGCCACACGCATCGAAAGATCGAGATCGTCCTTCACCCAGCGCTGCACGTTCGAAAGGGCGGTGCGCGCAAGGGATATCCCGTTCGGTGGCACCGCAACGGCGGCTCCATCGCCACCGAACACGAAGGGCAGGTCGTGACGCCCGAGGCTGTTCGATATGCCTGAGATGACCGCAGCGCCCGCCATGTTGACGGACTTATATCTGCCGGTGCCGATCGCCCCTGTCGAATCGATGATATCGGCAATGGCCAGCGCCCATCCCGGCGGCAGGGCGCGATAAAGCGCCGGGTCGGCCACGTCCTCGAAATGTCGGAAGACGGGCAGACCCGTCAGAAATTCGTCATCTGCTGTTATCATGCCGCCATTATCCTCCTGCGGCGACCAAACGCCAAGCGTTTACGCCGTTGCTCTCGCCCGTTTCGATGACACGATCGAGGCTGGCCTGACGATAGATTTACCGCGAATAGACCTTATCCAACAAAGGTGACTTGCATAAGCCATCAAACCTTCCGTATGAGTTGAAATGAAGGCTCGGAATTCAAAAATGGAACGGGTTTTCGCCGGGAGGCGTCCGCGAAGTTTCATTCGGTCGGCGCCCAAGGCGCTCATCGGGGCTGAGACCCCATTTCCAAGGAGACACCAGGATGAAACTGAAGACATTGACCAGCGTGACGCTTGCTGCGTCCTTCGCATTCGCACCGCTTGCCCATGCCGAAATCGTCATCGGCCTGATTGCGCCGCTTACCGGTCCCGTCGCCGCCTATGGCGACCAGGTCAAGAACGGCGCCCAGACGGCAGTCAATGAAATCAACAAGAAGGGCGGCATTCTCGGAGAGCAGGTCGTTCTGAAGCTTGCAGACGATGGCGGCGAGCCGAAGCAGGGTGTGTCGGCCGCAAACCAGCTGGTTGCCGAAGGCATCCATTTCGTCGTCGGTCCGGTCACGTCAGGCGTTGCCATTCCGGCATCGGACGTGTTTGCTGAAAACGGTGTCCTGATGATTACCCCCACGGCGACCTCGCCGGGCCTGACGAACCGTGGCCTTGCCAATGTTTTCCGCACTTGCGGTCGGGACGACCAGCAGGCAGAAGTTGCGGCGAAATACGTTCTTGCCAAGCTTAAGGACAAGAAGGTCGCCATCATTCACGACAAGGGCGCTTACGGTAAGGGTCTGGCGGATGCCTTCAAGACCACGCTGAATGCCGGTGGCGTTACCGAAGTTCTCTATGACGCGCTGACACCAGGCGAAAAGGATCTCGGCGCGCTGACGGCCCGCCTCAAGTCTGAAAATGTCGATATCGTTTATTTCGGCGGTTACCATCCGGAGGCCGGTCTTCTGGTGCGTCAGTTGAACGATATCGGCGCCAAGGCTGCCGTCATCGGCGGTGACGGCCTGTCTAACAGCGAGTTCTGGAACATCGGTGCCAAGGCTGGTGAAGGCACGATCTTCACCAACGCCTCCGACGCCCTGAAGAACGAAGATTCCAAGGCTGCTGCCGAAGCTCTAAAGGCCGCCAACATTCCTGCGGAAGCCTTTACCCTTAACGCTTACGCTGCCGTCGAAGTGCTGAAGGCCGGCATCGAGAAGGCTGGAAGCGCAAAGGATTCCGAAGCGGTAATCACGGCTCTGAAGAGCGGTGACGCTTTCGCCACGGCGATCGGCAAGGTCACCTATGGCGAGAGTGGCGACCTGTCATCGCAGGCTTTCTCGCTCTACAAGTGGCAGGACGGCAAGATCGTCGCAGCCGAATAAGGATCAGGCGTACCGGCCGCATCCGTTGCGGCCGGTACCATCTCCGTTGCGTGACTAGGGGCAAGCAGAATGGGCAGTGACGTGGACGCCCGGGATGCAAGCGCGGCGGGTGGGGAAAACCTTCCTCACATTGGCTTTGCGCGGATATTCCCGATTCTCAGAATTTTCGATGAGGCCAAGGCGCGGGAATTCTATGTTGATTTTCTCGGTTTCAAGGTCGACTGGGAACACCGCTTCGGCGAAAACTTCCCGCTCTACATGCAGGTTTCGCGGGCTGGAATGGGGCTTCACCTCAGCGGCCATCATGGCGACGCGACGCCGGGCTCCAATATCTTCGCCACCATGCACGGCGTGCATGCCTTCCAAAAAGAGCTGGCGGGCAAAGACTACCGCTTCCTGAAGCCTGGTGTCGAGGAATTGCCCTGGGGCGATGTCATGGAAGTCATCGATCCATTCGGCAACCGTATCCGTTTCTGTGAGCAGAAAAGCGAGGGGTGACGTCTTCGACGTGACCTCATGGGTCTTGACCTCGGCTGCGGTTTGAACGATAGGAAGCGCAAATAACGAACCGCGTGCACGGAGACCCCGTGCGCGCGGTTCGTGCGTTTTGGCGGTCAGTTCTGCAATTCGTTCGCATCCGCACGGGGGCAAAAAATGAACACTGAAGGCAATGCACTGGTAAGGAAGCTCGCATTCTGGGGCATTCCACTTTCTTTCGGCGTGCTTGGCCTCAAGCTCGTGGCTTGGTGGGTCACAGGGTCGGTAGCGCTGCTGTCGGACGGTCTGGAATCGACCGTCAACGTTGTTGCGGCCTTCATTGCCTATTTCGTCATCCGTTATGCGCAGAAGCCCGCAGATGACGATCACCAGTTCGGCCATCACAAGGCGGAATATATCTCGGCTGTCGTCGAGGGCGTGCTGATCGTCGTCGCCGCACTTCTGATCGTGCAGGAAGCCTGGGGTGGTCTCTTCAACCCGAAGCTGCCGGAAGCGCCGGTTCTCGGTCTTGCCATCAACGCGTCAGCGGGCGTCATCAACGCCGTCTGGGCGACAATCCTCATCCGCGTCGGCCGGAAATACGCTTCACCAGCCCTCAAGGCTGATGGTCATCATATCATGTCGGATGTCGTAACGTCGGCAGGCGTGCTGGTCGGCCTGGTTCTGGCGCTTCTGACGGGTTACGCCATTCTCGATCCGCTGCTCGCCATTCTGGTGGCCATCAACATCCTGTTCCAGGGATCGAAGGTCATTTTGCATTCGCTCGGCGGGTTGATGGACCGGGCGGTGGAACCGGAAGAAGACGAGGCGATCAAGAAGGCGATCGCCGAAAATTCCGTCGGCATCATCGGCGTGCATGATCTTAGAACCCGCCGCGCCGGTTCGGCCGCCTTCATCGATTTCCACGTCGTTGTTCCCGCCCCGATGACGGTGCGGGAGGCGCATGATATTTGCGACCGCCTTGAAGATGCCATAAGGGAAGTCATACCGGGTGCCAGCCTTGCCATTCACGTCGAGCCGGAAGGCGAAAAGGCGCATGGCGTCAAAGTGATCGTTTGAATAAGCAGGAGTTTTCCATGTCCGTGACGGATGTTTCCAGCCTGTCGCAGCTGGGCGCGAAGGTCGATACGCCCGAGAGCCCGGAAAAGGCCATTCTCGAAAAGGTGCCGAACGGCAATGCCGGTACCGATTACGTGGTGCGGTTCACAGCACCCGAATTCACCTCGCTTTGCCCTATGACCGGACAGCCGGATTTCGCCCATATCGTCATCGACTATATTGCCGGTGATTTTCTGGTGGAATCGAAGTCGCTGAAGCTGTTCCTGCAATCCTTCCGCAACCACGGCGCATTTCACGAGGATTGCTCGGTCTATATCGCCAGGCGGCTGGTGGAGCTGTTGCAGCCGAAATGGCTGCGCATCGGCGCTTACTGGTATCCGCGCGGCGGTATTCCGATTGACGTTTTCTGGCAGACCGGACCGGTGCCTGAGGGCGTGTGGTTGCCGGATCAGGGTGTGCCGACCTATCGCGGCCGCGGCTGATCCGGCTTTTCACGGTTGAAAACGTTCAGGCGAACGACCCGTCGTCGCCTTGATCGAAATCGTCATCGGCGCTGTCGTCGTAGTCGGCCTGCTGGACATCGTTACTATTGTCCGGCTGGGAGGAACTGTCGCCGTAGTAGTTGTTGATGACGGTTTCTTCGACCGGTGCGTTGTTGCCCAGCGGATTGCCGCCGCCGAATGGCGAGCCAATGCCGAGCGACGATGCGTGGTTGCCGAAAATACCGCTCAGCGAATTGGCGAGCAGCATGCCGCCGGCAACACCTGCAGCAGCGCCGAGCGCACCTTGCAGGAAACCGCCGCCGGAGCGTCCGGCTGCTGCGGGTTGCTGGCTCCAGAGGCCACCGGGCTGCTGATCAGGTGCGCGGCCGGCTGGTGAGCCCCAGGGACCGGCTGTCTGGCCTGCGGTATCGTTGCGCCATGATGTCTGGGGCGGTGGAGAAACGGGCGCCGGAGCAGGTGATTGCTGTTGGCCGGTGCCGAAGATCGAACTCAGAAAACCACCCTGTGCGGCTGCTTGCGGGGCCGCATTACCGCTTTCCAGCGCATGGATGCGGTCTTCGAGCTGTTGGATGTGTGCTGCTGCCGCTTCCAGACCCTTTTCCTGAACAATCACCGCCTGGGCGAGATAATAGGGGGCTGCGGGCTGATCGCGCACGGCATCTGCGATCAATATTTCCGCCTCGCGGTCGCGCGGAGTGGCGGATGCGGCTTTTGTCCTGTCGAACAGGGCCTTGAGAAGTTGGCTTTCTTCCGGTGACATATGATGCCTCCTTACCGTGAAGCGGAAATCAACGATAAGGAGGTAGGTCCAAATTCAGGCTTTTCAAAGCGGCCGAAACTTTAAATTTCGGTAATGATCGTCACCCGCCGAAGGCAAGCGAAAGGCCCGCTATCGCCGTCAGTGCGCCGGCGGTACGGCTTGCGGCCGAGCCGAAACGGGCAGTGCGCAGGCCAAGCACGATGCCTGCGAGATGCAGGATCGCGGTTGCTATCATGAAACCGATGCCGAATTGCAGGGCGCCGGCGCTCCCGAGTTCACCGCCATGGGCATGGCCGTGGAAAAGGGCAAAAGCGCCGACCACGGCCGCAGCGGCTGCCGTCGGCAGCTTTGCCGCAATCGTGACCAGCAGGCCGAGGCCGATGACGGAGGCCAGGATGGCCGGTTCGACAAACGGAAGGCCGATGCCATAAACGGCCATCAGGAAACCAATGGCCATGGTGCCGACGAAGGCGGCAGGCACGATCCACAGCGCCTTGCGGTCATTCTGCGCCATGGCGATCTGCGATGCCCAGAGACCGACGGCAACCATTGCCAGAATATGATCCGCACCGAAGAAGGGGTGGGAGACGCCAGCCATGAAGGAGCCGTGTTCTTCCGGGTTCAAATGGGCGAAAGCGGGCAGGGCGGTGGTGCCGAGCGCTGCGGCAGCAAGGCTTAGTCTTTTCAGCATGATTCCCTCTTTTGATTATCGCCGCCAGCAAGGGGATCTTGGGGTTCCCGCAATCGGCGGCACTGCAATGAGGACCTGACGATACCGCGAACCCGGAGAGGCTGTCCATGCGTCATCTGCCGGGGGCGATGTTTATTGTTGGGGCGCAAACCTTGCCTTTTTTGCTCATTGCCTTACGTAACAAGTCGCACTATGTCCGAAGGGCATGCATGAATTACGCTGGAGAGCCGCTGATGAACGAAGACGAAGACGACAAGAGCAAGGAACTGCCGATCGGCAAGGAAACGGAAGCGAATCTTTTCAAGTCGCGTTCGATCTTCATCTATGGTGGCATCACGCAGGAACTGGCGCAGAAGGTCTGCACGCAGCTCGTGGCACTTGCCGCCGCCAGCGACGACGACATTCGCGTTTACGTCAATTCGCCGGGCGGCCATGTCGAATCGGGTGATTCGATCCATGACATGATCAAGTTCATCAAGCCGAAGGTTTATATCATCGGTACGGGCTGGGTCGCTTCCGCTGGCGCGCTGATCTATGTTTCGGTGCCGAAGGAACGTCGCCTTTGCCTGCCGAACACCCGCTTCCTGCTGCACCAGCCCTCCGGCGGCACGCGCGGCATGGCATCCGACATCGAAATCCAGGCCCGCGAAATCATCAAGATGAACCAGCGCCTGATCAAGATCTTCGCCAAGGCCACCGGCCAGAGCGAAGAAAAGATCGCCAAGGACATCGATCGCGATTACTGGCTCGGCGCTGAAGAAGCCAAGGGCTACGGCCTCGTCGGCAAGATCGTCGAGAGCCAGTCGGAAGTTTAAGGTTTTGATTTTTAGTTGAGAGAGCCCGTGCCGGTGGAAACCGGCACGGGCTTTTTTCATTCAGGCCGGACGATACGTGCCGCTCCCGGTCATGTGCATTGAATGTTCGGCCGGCATCACTTCATCGTGTTGCAGGCCTTCATCATGTCGGCTTTTTTCATCTTGTTCATTTCCATGTCAGCCTTGTGCACGCAGTCCTTTTTGGATGCCATGGACATGTCGCTTTTTTTCATCGTCTGCGTCTTCATGGTGTCGTTGTGCATTTTCGTCATATCGGTTTTCATGCCGTCGGCATGGGCGATGCCTGCGAAAGAAAGAACAGACAGCATGGAAGCGGTGGCGATGGCGGTAAAAATGCGGGTCATGAAAAATCTCCTCTGGACGTCATTAAATGTCCGCCGGCGTTGCACCGGGGCTCACGATTGTCCATTCGGTGGGGGCCCGTGTGTCGTTACACGCTCACGCGTTTGTGACATCATATTCGGGCGAGATTCTTTTCACGCCATTATGTAACAATATCCCGCCGATTGCGAATAACCCGATAGTGACGATGACAGGCAGCCTTTCGGAAGAGACATTAAAAATGCTGATGCTGCGTTCCCTCGATGGGGACGAGGGCGCTTACAGGCATTTGCTCCATGCCCTACGCAGGCTGCTGACAGCCTATTTCGACCGGCGCATGAGGGCCGCTTCACGGGGGGATGTGGAAGATCTCGTTCAGGAAACCCTGTTGTCGCTTCACGCCAAACGCGAGACCTATGATCGAGCAAGGCCTTTTACCGCCTGGTTCTTTTCGATAGCGCGCTACAAACTCATCGATCACTACAGGGGCAGGGGTGCGCGCCAGCTTTCGGAAGTGGAACTTGATGAGACGCTGGAAGCGGGATCGTCCGTCGATCAGGTCACGGCGCGCATGGATGTGGAACGGTTGCTCGACGAGTTGCCGCAGCGGCAACGCGACCTCATTCGCAGGGTGAAACTCGAGGGTCAGTCAATCGCCGAAGCGGCCCAAAAATCCGGCCAGACCGAGCTTGCGGCGAGGGTCGGCATTCACAGGACGCTTAAAATGCTGGCGGCAAAGTTGCGAGGCGAAACGTGAGGAAGACGGAACACATCATTGAACAACTGGCAAGCGGCCTCAAGCCCGTGCCTGCCTTGTCACTGGAGCGCCGGCTGGCGCTGGCCGTCCTGCCCGGCCTTGGCGTTTCGCTGTTGCTGATGCTTGCAATTCTCGGGCCGCGGGTCGACATGCACGACGCCTTGACCGAGCTGGGTTTCTGGATCAAGTCCGCTTATAACGCCCTGCTGGCCCTGACTGCGTTTTTCGCGGTCGGCCGCCTTACCCGCCCCGAGGGGAACAGCGGCTGCCTTTTCGTTTGGCTTGCGCTAATTTTCGTTGTGATGGCGGCGATAGCGCTCGTACAGCTGGGGTTTGCCTTTCCGGACAATTACAGGACGCTTGTTCTGGGGTCGTCCGCGCTGCATTGCCCGTTTTTGATCGTCGCTTTCGCGCTTCCGGTATTCCTGGCGAATTTTTCAGTTCTCAAACGCTCAGCCCCGGCTGATCCAGCCCTGGCAGGTTTTGTGGCGGGCATTGCGGCGGGTGCAGCCGGAGCCTGGGTTTATTCCTGGTTCTGCACCGAAAACGGCATGGCTTTCGTGCTGATCTGGTATTCACTTGGCATTTTCATCACCGGCCTGATCGGCGCTTTTGCCGGTTCGCGTTTTCTGCGCTGGTAAAAGGCGTACCTGTTCAGCCTGCGGGCATCTTGCCAGCGGTTGGGTTTTTTGATCTTCAAGGGAAACAGAAGATCCGGGAACCGCCATGTTGATGAAAGACCTTTCCGTACAGAGCCTGTTCATGGGGTGCCTGACCGCCTTTGTCGGCTTTGCCAGTTCTTTCGCCGTGGTGTTGCAGGGCCTGAAGGCCGTGGGTGCGACGGATTTCGAGGCGGCGTCTGGGCTGATGGCGCTTTCGGTGGCGATGGGGGTTTGCGCGATAGCGCTTTCAGTCGCGACGCGAATGCCTGTAAGCATCGCATGGTCGACACCTGGTGCAGCCTTGTTGGCGACCACGGGCGTGATCGAGGGCGGTTTTCCGGCCGCCGTGGGCGGGTTCATCATCTGCGCCATATTGATCATCATTGCCGGCCTGTTCCGGCCGCTCGGAAAGGCGGTGGCCTCCATTCCAGCGCCACTTGCCAACGCCATGCTTTCCGGGGTCATCATCGGCCTGTGTTTTGCGCCGATCAAGGCGATCGGCTTTAACCCGGCGCTCGGATTGCCGATCATTCTTGCCTGGATCGTGGTGGGAGCCTTTAAACGACTTTTCGCCGTGCCTGCGGCACTTGCCGCTTTCGTGCTGGTGATGATCTTCGGTGTCGATATTCCGGCGGGGGCGCTTGACCGTGTGGCGCAATCGCTGACGCCTCCGATGGAGTGGGTGACGCCCGTCTTCAGCCTGCACGCCGTCATTTCCATCGCGCTGCCGCTCTTCATAGTCACCATGGCGTCGCAGAATATTCCCGGTATCGCAGTGCTGAAGGTCAATCACTACGATCCGCAGCCCGGACCGCTTTTCGCGGCGACCGGCTTCTTCTCACTGCTTTCCGCACCCTTCGGCGGCCATGCAGTCAATCTTGCCGCGATTACGGCGGCGATGTGCGCTGGCGAGGACGCCCATCCCGATCCGAAACGGCGCTATTGGGCGGCGATCATCGGCGGTGTGGGCTACATCGTCTTCGGCCTGCTGGCGGGCGCGGTCACGGCTTTCGTGGCACTGGCGCCGCCTGTCCTCATTCAGGCGGTGGCGGGGCTTGCACTGGTGGGCGCCTTTTCCGGCTCTGCCGTTGCGGCTTTCAAGGATCCGGAAACACGCGAGGCAGCGGCGATCACCTTCCTCATCACCGCCTCCGGCCTTTCCTTCGCCGGTGTCTCCGGTGCCTTCTGGGGGCTGATCGGTGGCGGGTTGATGATGGCTTTGACTGGTTTCGTAAAAGGATTGAAGAGACAATAGCCCTTGCATCCAAATATTTCGCCGATTATAAGCTTGCCTATGAGCAACAGCATCGCAACCATTTCCGGCATGAGCGCGCAGATTTCTGCGATTGCCTCTCCGTGCGGTGCACTCTCGCTTCTTAGCCTCGACCTTACACGCGGTTGCCGGGTCCAGTGAGGAGCGCCCGGCGGCCGAAAGCCCGCTGGCGCAAACGCTCCTCATCTCGAAATCTCATTTTATACTGGATTTAGGCCCTTGAGGGCCGCGCATCCGCCGATGGCTCGAGAAGCCCGCGGAATGCGCAAGGAGGAAGCGAAATGGACGGAAAGATCACCACTATTTCCAAAGGCATGTCGGACGCGAACGTCAAGTATCGCCCTTACCCGACCATCAATATTCCTGACCGCACGTGGCCGGGCAAGACCATCACCAAGGCACCGATCTGGTGTTCGGTGGACCTGCGTGACGGCAACCAGTCGCTGGTCAACCCCATGGGCCACGACCGCAAGGCCCGCATGTTCAAGCTGCTGCTCGAAATGGGCTTCAAGGAAATCGAGATCGGTTTCCCTTCCGCTTCGCAGACGGACTTCGATTTTGCCCGCTGGTGCGTGGAGCAGGGCAATGTGCCTGAGGATGTTTCCCTGCAGGTGCTGGTGCAGTGCCGTCCGGAACTGATCACCCGCACCTTCGAAGCGCTGGAAGGCGCCAACAAGCCGATCATCCACTTCTACAACTCCACCTMGGAATTGCAGCGCCGCGTGGTATTCGGCAAGGACGTGCACGGCATCAAGCAGATTGCCGTCGATGCCGCCAAGATGATCACCGACATGGCGGCCAAGGCCGGCGGCGGTTTCCGCTTCGAATATTCTCCGGAAAGCTTTACCGGCACCGAGCTGGAAGTGGCGCTGGAAATCTGCAATGCCGTGGTCGAGGTGGTGAAGCCGACGGCAGATAACAAGCTGATCCTGAACCTGCCTTCCACAGTCGAAATGGCGACACCGAACATCTATGCCGACCAGATCGAATGGATGTGCCGCAATATCGACAATCGCGAAAACGTCATCATTTCGCTGCATCCGCACAACGACCGCGGCACTGGCATCGCTGCGACGGAGCTCGCTCTGATGGCCGGTGCGGACCGTGTCGAGGGCACGCTGTTCGGCAATGGCGAGCGCACCGGCAATGTCGACGTCGTGACGCTGGCGCTGAACATGTATACGCAGGGCGTCGATCCGGAGCTGGATTGCCGCGATATTGAGCGCATCAAGGCGGTCTACGAATATTCGAACGAGATGACGATCCCCGAGCGCCACCCTTATGTCGGCGAACTGGTCTATACGGCGTTTTCCGGCTCGCATCAGGATGCGATCAACAAGGGTATGAAGGCGATCAAGGTTGCCAATCACCCGGTATGGGAAGTGCCCTATCTGCCGATCGATCCGAAGGATGTCGGCCGCTCCTACGAAGCGATCATCCGCATCAATTCGCAGTCCGGCAAGGGCGGAATCGCCTATATTCTCCAGCAGGATTACGGCATCAACCTGCCGCGCAACCTGCAGGTGGAGTTCCGCGAAGACATCCAGCGCATCACCGATGAAGAAGGCGTGGAACTGCCGGCCAAGCGCATCTACGAGCGCTTCATGGAGCGTTACGTGACGCAGCCGAATGCGCGCATCAAGTTCGTCGATCACCACACCTATCCGGCGGGCGATTTCAAGGGCGTACGCATTGTCGCCGCCGAAATCACCGATAACGGTGAGGTGAAGCGTATCGAGGGCAAGGGCACCGGTCCTATCGACGGGTTCATCAATGCGCTGTCGGTCTATCTCGGCATCGATCTGTCGGTGAATGACTATTCCGAGCATTCGCTGCAACATGGGTCCAATGCTTCCGCCATTGCCTATGTTGAGATGGAGCATCCGGGCGGAAAATTGTTCGGCGCCGGGGTGAATACGAATATTGTTGGCGCTTCGCTGGAGGCGATTGTTTCGGCGGCCAATCGGGTGCTGGAAGAGCGGGTTAAGTAAAGTTGGCGTTTGGGGGTGGGGCTACCCCCTCTGCCCTGCCGGGCATCTCCCCCTCAAGGGGGGAGATCGACCTGAGGTACGGTCTCGCCCATCTCAACGTTCAGAATGAATTGACGAAAGAGCGTCTTGCCGATCTCCCACCTTGTGGGGGAGATGCCCGGCAGGGCAGAGGGGTGTGAGCCACAGACTCTAACCTCAACACTCCGGAGCTATCCCCCCAGCCGCGAGAATCCCAACGGCCTACCATTCTCATAAAATACCCTGATATCTTCAAGCCCGATACCCGTTCCGGTATCGTTGAGGCTGTGGCGTTCACAGGCGACGTTCCAGGTGCCGGGGCCACCGGAAATATGGAAGAGATTATAGGCCGCGCGCGGTTTTTCGCCGCCCGGTCCCTGGCTGGCGGAGGCGATGCCGACGACCGGGATGTGCTCTTGCCCGTGGTGAGTGTTCAGCCAGTATACGGTGTTCAAATGGGTGTGGCCATGCAGTACGAGCTCGGCGCCGCCAACGCCAAGCGCTGCCGCGAAACGGCGAATGCCGAACATGCGCTTGTGCGCAGCCGCCGCACCGCGGATCGGTGGGTGATGGATCATCACCACGCGGAACAGCCCCTGTTCACCGGCTTTTTTTAAGAGTTCCGCGGTTGCGCGTGCTTGACGGTTGCCGAAATAGCCGGTGGCCGAGAAGGGCGGCGTTGCAATCGAGGTGGAGCAGCCGATCAGTGCGACGGGACCGCGCACGCGCATGTAGGGGAAAATCTTGCGGTCATCGTCCCATTCCGCCGGGTCGCCATCGCCCCGCACATAAGGATACCAGGCGCGCATGGCCTTGTCGTGCGCGCCGGAAACATAGGCGTCATGATTGCCGGGAACGACCGAGATCTTTTCAGGGTCGCCGACTTCTTCCAGCCAGTCGGCGGCGGCGCGAATTTCAATGCCTGTCGCAAGATTGACGAGATCGCCGGTAATAGCCAAATGATCCGGCGATTTGGCTTCGAGATCATCGAGCAGCTTTTCCAGCGTGTCGGTGAAAAGGTGCTTGCGGCGGTTGCGGTGCCAGTTGACGAAACCGGTGATACGCTTGGATGCAAGTTCCCGGAAAGTGAGTTTTGGCAATGGCCCGAGATGGACGTCTGAAATATGCGCAAGTTTGAACATGGCGGCAGAGATAACCTATGATATGCGGCACGTCCAATAAAAGCCTGCCGGCAAGGAGAAACCAGGGTGAATGACGAGAGAACCGAGCGGCAGGCCCGTCCGTTCCACACGCGTATCCTTATCCGCCTGCTTCATTTCGTTTTTCTGTTCACACGCGGTGCCACCCTCGGTGTACGTGCGCTCTGCTTCGATGATGCGGGACGGATTTTTCTGGTGCGGCATACTTATCTGCCCGGCTGGTATCTGCCCGGCGGCGGGGTGGAACGCGGTGAAACGCTACTGATGGCGCTCAACAAGGAAATCCGCGAGGAAGGCAATCTCGAGGCGGCGTCGACCCCCGAGCTTGTCCATGTCTACCTCAATCTGGAAGGCAGCAACCGCGATCATGTGGCGCTCTACCGGCTTCAGGTCACCCAGACCACGCCAAAAAAACCGGATCATGAAATCACCGAAAGCGGTTTTTTCGATCTCTCGGACCTGCCGGAAAATGTGACGCCCGCCACCCGCCGCCGCCTTGCCGAACTTTCCGGCAAGGCGGCGATTGCCGACTACTGGTAGCGGCGGCGTCTCTGCCGTCAGGCAAGCGTCTCACGGCCATGGGCCATGGTAAGGTCCAGTTCCGGGCCAACGGGCACGATACCTGTCGGGTTGATGGTGAGGTGGCTGCGGTAATAATGTTCCTTGATGTGGCGGATGTCGACTGTGTCCGGCACGCCTGGTGTCTGGTAGAGGTCGCGGAGGTAACCCGTGAGATGCGGGTAATCGTGAATGCGGCGGATGTTGCACTTGAAATGGCCGACATAAACAGGGTCGAATCGCACCAGCGTGGTGAAGAGACGCCAGTCTGCTTCCGTCTGTTCTGCACCGAACAGGAAACGGCGGTCCTTCAGCCGGTCTTCCAGCATATCAAGCGTTTCAAACACCTTCACGGCATTTTGCTGATAAGCATCCTGGGTGGTGGCGAAACCGGCCTTGTAGACGCCGTTGTTGACGGTGTCGTAGATAACGTCGTTCAGCGCATCGATGTCGGCGCGCAGTGCTTCGGGATAATAATCCGCCGCCGATCCGGTGAGGTCGTTGAAGGCCACGTTGAACATGCGGATGATTTCGGCCGATTCATTGGAGACGATGGTGCCGCGTTCTTTGTCCCACAGTACCGGCACGGTCACCCGTCCCGAATAGTTGGCATCCGCTTTGGTATAGACCTGCCACAGTGTGGAGAAGCCGAAGAGGTGGTCCTCGGTTGCACCCGGAGTGCGTTCGCCTTGCGGTCTGAACTCCCAGCCGTTTTCCAGCATCAGCGGATCGACGACGGAAACGGAAATCAGGTCTTCCAGCTTTTTCAGTTTACGGAAAATCAGGGTGCGATGCGCCCAGGGGCAGGCGAGCGACACATAGAGGTGGTAGCGATCCTTTTCGG
The DNA here is from genome assembly GCF_056393925.1 of Agrobacterium sp. 10T429. Classification (NCBI taxonomy): domain Bacteria; kingdom Pseudomonadati; phylum Pseudomonadota; class Alphaproteobacteria; order Hyphomicrobiales; family Rhizobiaceae; genus Agrobacterium; species Agrobacterium sp. 10T429. Next base: position 153,855 of record NZ_JBFTGV010000009.1, on the reverse strand, counting down.
CCTTGAAGCCACCTTCGCCGGAAGGCCCGGGCGCGCCATCCACCGTTACCCAGTTGCGAAATTGCGAGGCGCTGCGCTTGAAGTGCCCCTTGGTTTCCTTGGTGTCGTACCAGACGTCTTTCCATACGCCTTCCACCAGCATGCCCATGACGATCTCCTTGATTGTTTCCTTGACCGCAATCCTAACCGTTTAGCGCGGTGCCGCGAACCCGTAGCGCGTTGAACAATGCGTTTCCGGTCTCGCATGGGCTGAATGGGATAGCGCCGAGATTTGTTCTGGACGGGTGGGAATTTTCCTGATAATTGCGATTTTCACAAATCTGAGGAAATCGTAGATTATGATCGAAACACGGATGCTCCGACGACGCTGACGCTCCTGAACGCCTTTACCGGCGCAGCCGTCATCTATTGTCGCATCCGCATTTTGGAAGTTTCGGTCTCTTCATGTCCAAGCACGATCTTGTCTACCTCACCGAGGACGCGTCGCACGACGCCATCATCGAAATCATCAACGAAGAAGCATTCGGCCCCGGTCGGCACACCCGTGCCGCCGCACGCATTCGCGAGCAGGGTCCGCATGATCGGTCGCTGTCCTTCGTCTGCGCCGATGATGGCGAGACGATCGCTTCGGTGCGCATGACGCCGGTTCTGGCCGGTGGGGTGAAAGGCCATATGCTCGGCCCGCTTGCCGTGCGGCCTTCGCACAAGAACATGGGCATCGGTCGTGAACTCGTCCGGATTGCCATCGCTGCCGCCCGGCGGAAGGGTTCGGAGGCCGTCATTCTGATCGGCGATCCGCCCTATTACATGCCGCTTGGTTTCGAAAAGGTCGCCTACGCCGCGCTTGATTTTCCAGGCCCGGTGGATCCGAACCGCGTGCTGGTCGTGCCTGTTGGTGACGACGTGCACCAGCGGCTGAAGGGCAAGATCGGCTGGCGCAAATGCGAGGCCGCCATGCCTGCAGCCCAGGCGGAAGACGACGGCTTCGAAGAGCCTCTTCGGGTTTACGGCTGACGGATTTCGTTACGTCGGATTTCCCGCCCTTCAGCAGTGCGCACTTTTTCCCTCATCAAATACGACTGACTTGATGAGGGACGGGGCGTTGAGTCGCCCATATACTGGCCGGTTATTTCGCTAAAGATGACGGGATGGTGTTCTGCCTTGAAACCACGCACCGTACTTCGCAAAATTCAATTCCGTTTCTTTCCCCTATGCGATAGCACTCGATAGTCGATTTCGGCACGGGGGCGAGCATATGACGGCAATCACCATGAACGATGCGCTGGAACGCGCAGGTGCGGGCGCCTATCAGCGGCGGTTGATGGGTATTTTCGGCCTCGTCTGGGCAGCGGATGCCATGCAGGTGCTGGCGGTCGGCTTCACTGCCGCCTCGATTGCCCTAACGTTTGGCCTGACTGTTCCGCAGGCCCTTCAAACCGGAACGGCCTTCTTCTTTGGTATGCTTTTAGGTGCTGCCGGTTTCGGGCGTCTGGCGGACCGTTACGGTCGCCGCCGTGTGTTGATCGTCACCGTGGCCTGCGATGCCGTGTTCGGTGTACTTTCCGTCTTTGCGCCGAACTTTGCCATTCTTCTTGTCCTACGCTTTTTGACGGGTGCGGCTGTCGGCGGCACCCTGCCGGTGGATTATGCGATGATGGCGGAATTCCTGCCCGCAAAAAACCGGGGGCGCTGGCTGGTTATGCTGGAAGGCTTCTGGGCCATCGGAACCCTGATCGTGGCGCTTGCAGCGTGGGGCGCCAGCCTTGCCGGTGTTGTCGATGCCTGGCGTTATATTTTCGCGGTTACGGCTTTCCCAGCCGTTGTGGGTCTGGGTTTACGGTTCATGGTGCCCGAATCGCCGCTTTACCTCGTGCGGAGAGGTCGATCGGACGAAGCCAAGGTCATCGTCAACCGCATGCTGGTGGTAAACGGCCGCGCGCCACTTGATGCCGGGACAGGGCTTTTTCAGCCCGAGGTTTCAAAAGGGCAGGGGATATTTTCGCCGGCGCTCAGACAGCGCAGCATCATGATCCTTGCCATGTGGTTCCTTGTCTCCGTTTCCTATTATGGGATCTTCACCTGGATGCCGGCAAAACTGGCGGGAGACGGTTTCGGCTTCGTGCGCGGTTATGGTTTCCTCGTGCTGGTGGCACTGGCGCAGATCCCCGGTTATGCGCTTGCGGCCTATGGCGTTGAAAAATGGGGCCGCAAGCCGACGCTGATCGGTTTCTGCCTGCTGTCCGCCCTCGGTTGCCTGCTCTTCACGCTCGCTACAGGCGGCGCAATGATCGCCACATCGCTTCTGATCATGAGCTTTGCGCTGCTTGGCACCTGGGGTGCGCTTTATGCCTTCACGCCCGAATTGTACCCGACGGAATCGCGTGCGACCGGCATGGGGGCTGCGGGCGCCATGGCAAGGCTGGGCGGCCTTCTGGCGCCATCGTTGCTGGGTTATGCCATCGCGCAGGGCTTCGGTTTCGCCATCGGCATTTTCGCTGCGCTGCTGGTGCTGGCTGCGATTGCCGCAACGATGATCAACGCGGAAACGCGGCGGGTGGCGCTCTCCTGACACTGCTGCGCCAACCGCTTTCTTTCGAACGGATTAGAAACGCTTTTCAAGCCATGTGATCGCCTGGCCGCTGGAGAGCGGGGCAAGCGAGCCGATCCTGGTGAAACCGCAGCGCTCATAAAGCTTCAGCGCATCCGGGTTCATCGTGTCGATGTAAGCGCCCATGCAGCCGCGCTTTTTCGCTTCCTCTTCCGCCATGCCGAGAAGCTTCGCGCCTGTGCCTTGACCGCGTAAGGTCTCGGGGATGAAGAGAAGCTGCACATAAAGCCAGCCGCGGCCGGTATAGCCGACAAGACCGCCGGTGACGGTGTTCTCATCGTCGCGGATTGTGATGATGAGTTCGCGTTTGTCGCTTTCGCCAAAACGGGCGAGATTATAGGCCACCAGGGGATCGCGGATGGCCTTTTCAGCTTCTGCATCCGCGATGTCGCTCAAAACGAAATTCATGATTATCTTTCCCAGGTCGCCGAGCGGCGGCCGTTTCTCGTTTCCACTGCGAGACGTGAAAGCGCCTGAGCTTCCACCGGAAAGTTCCTACCGGCCCTCACGCCACCAGAGCGCGGAGAAAGCAAGGAGCAGGGCGGCAAGCCCGGCAAAACCGGCAAACAGCGGTAGGGTGTTGACACCTTTCAGCACAGTCTCGTCGGTCATGCGTATCAGCATGCGATCCTCATCGGCAACCCTGATATTACCCCTGACAGGCAGGATATCGGGCAGTGCCACGCGGCCCGAATTGTCGGCGACACGGTGCACGCTGCCCTTGGTGGCGTCGGCAAGCGGCTTCAGCGTTTCGGTTGTCGAAATCATTGCCTTGAATTCCGGCGCATCCACCGCGCCGACATGGACGAGCGTAGTGAAATCGCCGTTCTTGATTTCGAACAGGCCGGTCTCGTCCATGCGACGCTCGATCTTGTAGAGACCGGGCTCGGTATTGTTGAAGGCCATGTTTTCGGTTTTGCCCGAGGGGAAATGCACGCTTGCCTGACCGGGGTCGTCGCCGATGGTCTGGCGGGTAATTTGCAATGTGCGGCCGTTGGCGCGCGCCGTCAGCGCCTCTTCCTCAAGCTCCGGTTCCTTCATCAGCCAGTGGGCGATGCGCCGGTAAAGTGCCACATGCGGGCCGCCGCCTTCGTAGCCACGCGCCCAAAGCCAGCCTTGATCGGAAAGCAGCATGGCGACACGGCCTTCACCCTGGCGGTTCAGCACCAGCAGCGGGTCCTGCCCGTCACCCAGCATCACGGTCTGGCCCTGCGGCGGCTCGACGCTGACGGTGCGGAACCAGCGGCCCCAATGCGGCGGCTCATCGCCCGACCCTTCCAGCCCACGGGTAACGGGGTGTTTCTTGCCCGCTTCCGAGAGGCGGGGATAAAAGGCGGACTGATGCACTTGGCCTGTCGGCTGGGCCGGCAGCACGGATGCAAGCGGCGTCATGGCGATCGAATCCTGACCGGCATGTTCCGGGCCAGCTGCGATCAATAGCGCGCCGCCCTTTTCGACATATTGCGCGATGTAATCGTAATAGAGGATCGGCAGCACGCCGCGATGCTGGTAGCGGTCAAAGATAATGAGGTCGAAATCCTCGATCTTTTCCACGAACAATTCGCGTGTGGGGAAGGCGATCAGCGACAGTTCGTTGATCGGCGTACCGTCCTGTTTTTCCGGCGGCCGCAGAATGGTGAAATGCACCAGATCAACCGAGGCGTCGGATTTCAGGAGGTTGCGCCAGGCGCGCTCGCCCGCATGCGGCTCGCCGGAGACCAGCAGCACGCGCAGGTTCTGGCGGATACCTTCTATCAGGTGAACCGCACGGTTGTTCGCGGCCGTCACTTCGCCGGGAAGCTCGGCGACGGAAAATTCCATGACATTGTTGCCGCCGCGCGGAACCTTGAAAGTAAAGGGTGTCGGCTGGCCGGGTGTGGCCTGCAAGGTGGCGATTTCTTCGCCGTTCATCTTCACGGTTACTTCCGCCGAACCACCGCCTGCGGCTGCACGGCCATCATCGAAGACGCGCAGCGTCAGTTGCTGTTCCTCGTTGACGATGCCAAAGCGGGGCGCGCGGACAATCTCGATACGGCGGTCGAATTCATCGGCCTTGCCGGTGATCAGCCCGTGGAGGGGAGCGCGGAAACCAAGCGCCTGTTCGGCATTGGGCAGAGCATTCGGAATATCGTGGATCTGGCCATCGCTGAGGAAAATCGCACCGCCGACGCGGGAGGGTGAAACATCCGAGACGGCAGAGGAGAGGGCCGAGAAAAGCTGCGTCGAAGGTGAATCGCTCTCACCATCATCACGCACTTCCACGATGCGCGGTTCGATGCGCGGGAAGCGCGACAGCCGGTCTTTCAGCGCGGCAAGCGCCGTATCCGTCATCTGCGGTCGGTCCTGCACGTCCTGGCTCTGCGATCGATCGACGATAACGGGGACGATTGTGGAGAGAGGCTCGCGTTCCTCCTGCGTCAAAAGCGGATTGGCGATGGCGGCAAGCAGGGCGACAAGCGCCAGCCCGCGCAGCCATGCGCCGCGCACGCCGCGCCACAGGCCGATGAAGGAGAGAAGAAGGGCGGCGACGGCCAGAACGGCAATAACGATCCACGGCAGGAAGGGGGCGAATGTCAATGTCATGTCACTGCCCCAACCGTTCGAGAAGTGCGGGAACGTGTACCTGATCGGCCTTGTAGTTGCCGGTCAGCATATACATCATGATGTTGACGCCAGAGCGAAACGCATGTTCGCGCTGCAACTTGTCCGGCGGCACAGTGGGCAGCACCGGCGCGCCCTGCGCATCGACGGCCCATGCGCCGGCAAAATCATTGCCTGTTATCATGATCGGCGTCACGCCATCGCCGGAGGAAGAGAGGCCGGAGGTAGTCTTCGCCGCCCCCTGGCGCGATTCCACCCAGAGCGGCGAGCCGTTGTAACGGCCGGGGAAATTGGTGAGCAGGTAGAAAGACCGCGTCAGGACGTGGTCTTCCGGCACGGGCTCCAGCGGCGGAATATCGATATTGGCGAGGATCGCCTGCAAACGTTCGCCATTGGGGCTGGTCGCGCCAGTGTCGAGCGACGAAAACTGATCGCGCGTGTCGAACAGAACGGTGCCACCGGCGCGCATATAGGCATCGATACGCGATATGGCAGCGCTCGACGGCATGGGGGCGGAGGCCGACACCGGCCAGTAGATGATCGGGTAAAAGGATAATTCGTCCTTGGATATATCGAGGCCGACCGGCTGGCCGGGCTCCAGCGTCGTGCGCCAGGTCAGGAATTCGCTCAATCCCTGCAAACCCTGTTCGGAAATGCGGTCGACATCGTCCTCGCCGGTGCGGACATAAGCGAGATGCGTCGTGTCCAGCCGCTCGAAAATCTGCTCGTCACCGGGTTTGGGGTCGTCGGCGCGCGCATCGCTCGAGGACATTGCGGCGAAGGCGCCAATGGCCAGCAGCACGGTGGCAGCTGTGGCGCTGCGGGCTTTCGGCAGGCGTGCGAAGGCGCCGTTCATAAAGAGCACGATGAGACTGTCGGCAATCAACATCAGGAAGGCGGCGATGAACAAGGCCGGGCGCAGCGATTTCGCCGTTTCGCCGATCAGTGCTTCGCTGGTGGTGTTGACACCCGCGACCGAGGTATCGAGCGGGCGAAGCGTGGCGCCAGCCGGTAGAAGATTGAGAGCCACGAAACCATCCTCTGTGCCATAAAGGCCGGGGGGATTGTCGAAACCGGTGCGGGGAGCCTGACCGGGGCGCATTTCCAACGGCCGGGCGGAGCCGACATCGGCTGACAAAGCACCTTCGGCCGTCAGTAGCCGGAAGGGCGGCAATGCTGCGGCCGGGGCATTCGCGGAGGTGGAAGCACCGCCTGCCTTGGACAATTGCACGATACGGCGCAACATATCGACGAAGTGGCCTGATATCGGCAGGTCGGACCAGCTTGCCTCGGCGCTGACATGGAACAGCACGATGCGGCCCGCTTCGACATTGCGGGTGGTGACGAGTGGCGTGCCGTCGGCAAGGCTCGCCCAGGTGCGCTCGGCGAGGTCCGGTGTCGGTTCGGCCAGAACCTGCCGTTTTACGAGCACGCCATCGGCCTTCGGCATTCCGGCAAAGGCGCCGAAATTCGGGAAATCGGCAAGCGGCTGGGGCTCGGCCCATGAGAGCGCGCCGCCAAGTGCGCGTTCACCCTGCCGCAACGTCACCGGCACCAGCGGATCATTGGTGGGGGCTGCGGCAAGGCGCGGTCCGGCAAAACGGATCAGCGTGCCGCCGGCGGCAAGCCAGCGCTGCATCGGCTCATAGGTCTCTTGCGGCAGACGTCCGATATCGGCCATGACGATAACGGAAGGATTGGATTGCAGGATTTCCGGGATTGCCTGCGCAAGATCTGCCTGTCGTTGCGGGATGAGATCGACAAAAGGCTGAAGGGCGCGGCTGATGTAATAAAGCGGCTGCAGCAGCGGCTGGAAATCATTTCCGGTTTCACCGGCCAGCAGCGCCACGCGGCGGCGGCGGAAACCGTCATCCAGAAGATGCACCGCGCCCGCCGTCGAAACTGCTTCGATGGAGAGGCGGGCGAAGTCGTTGCGCAATTCGAAAGGCGCTTCCACCGTCGCCGTCGTTTCCGCTTCGCCGGGAGCGAAACTGGCGGTGCCAGTGGCAAGGATGCGGCCCTGGCTGTCCTGCGCATTGACGGTCAACCGGCTGGGGGAGGCCGTGTCGAGCCGCGATAGCGTGACGCTCATCGCATCGGCATTGTTGGCGGCGCCGGTAATGGCGGCGATGGATTTCCCATCACCCGTGACGATGCGGAACTCGGCAGCTGAGAGGCTGGCCAGCGTTTTGAGTGCGCTTTCATCCTGCGCGGTGGCAACGCCGTCGGCAATATAGGCGAGCGTGCCGGGGGAGGTGCCGTTCAGCGCCTCGGTAATGGCTTCCGCAGTGCGCACGCGGTCCGGCGCAAGCGGCTTCGGCTTGGCGGCGGCGAGCTTGTCCAGCGCCACCGCCGTGGTGGCCGGCACGGCGTCATGTTCGGCATCTGCGGTGAAGCTGATGGAAACGGGGCGATCGGCCCTTTCCGCGTCGCCGATCAGGGCCTGAGCGGTTTCGACGCGTCTCTGCCAATCAGTTGCGGAGGCCCAGCTATTATCGACCACAAGCACCAGGGGACCAGTGCCGGCAATGCTGTTGTTGCGGGGGTTCACCACCGGATCGGCCAGCGCGAAAATCACGGCGGCGGCGAGCGCGATGCGCAGCAATGTCAGCCACCACGGGCTTTTCGAGGGCGTTTCCTCGCGCTTCAGCACGGTGGCCAGAATTTTCAGCGGCGGAAAAACCTCCGCCTTGGGGCGCGGCGGGGTGAGCCGCAGCAGCCACCAGATGGCTGGCAATGCCAGAAGGCCGAAGAGAATATAGGGGCTGGTGAAGACGAAGGGCAATGCGCTCATCGGTTGCCACCGCCTTGCGCGGGCGCACCGGACAAATACATGTGAACAGCCACAAGCGCCTCGGAGGCGAGATGATCGGTGCGGTGAAACACGAAATTCCAGCCTAGACGGCGCAGCGAAGAAGACAGCGCTTCGCGGCGGGCGAGATAGGCGCGGGTATAATCCTCGCGAATCGTTTCCGCGCGGCCGGAGACGAGTTTTTCACCGGTTTCCGGGTCGGTAAATTCGGTGCGGCCCGAATAGGGGAAGGTTTCTTCGGCCGGATCGGCGATTTCCACCACATGGCCGCGCAAGCCGCGCCGCGCGAGTGGCGAAATCCGCTCCATCACATTTTGCGCATCGTCGAGAAAATCGCCTATGAGGACGATGTCGCTTGCACCGCGGATCATGCCCGTTTCCGGCATGCCTGTGGTGAGCGGCGCGTGCATGATGGCGGCAGCCAGACGTTCGGCGGCGTTTCTGGCCGAGATGGGCTCCATGATACCGGGACAACCTATGCGCTCGCCCGAGCGCGCAAGGATTTCCGCCAGCGCCAGCATCAGCACCAATGCGCGGCTTTCCTTGGAAACGGAGCCGAGTGTGGATTTGAACATCATCGACGGCGACATGTCGGCCCACAGCCAGATGGTGTGGGCAGCTTCCCATTCCCGATCGCGCACATAGGTGTGGTCGTCGCGGGCCGAGCGTCGCCAGTCGATGCGCGACAGGCTCTCGCCTTCGGCATAGGGGCGGAACTGCCAGAAATTCTCGCCGATGCCACGCTTGCGGCGGCCGTGCCAGCCGGCGGTGACGGTGTTGGCGATGCGCTTGGCTTCGACCATGCAGTCCGGCACCAGTGCGGCACGCTGGCGCGCGCGCGCCAAAACTTCGCTACCCGGTGTCTTATCTACGATCTGGCCGATGGATGCCACAGGCACTCCTTTCGAGAAAGCTTAGGCAGATGTCAGAGCGGCGGGCCGCTCCGAGTTTTTGTCGAGCATCGGATTTTCCGAAAACAGCGTCACACTTTTCGGTTCGATGCCTTAGTTCTTCGCCTGCTCCACAAGGGCTGCGATGACATCGCGCACCGACATGCCTTCGGCGCGGGCGGCGAATGTCAGCGCCATGCGGTGCTCCAGCACCGGTTCGGCCAGCGCATAGACATCGTCCAGCGACGGCGCGAGCCTGCCTTCGTAAAGCGCGCGGGCGCGTGCCGTCAGCATCAGGGACTGGCCGGCGCGGGGACCCGGGCCCCAGACAACGTGTTTGTCGGTCAATTTGTTGCCGTGGCCGGGGCGGGCAGAGCGGACAAGCGAAAGGATCGCGTCCACCACCTTGTCGCTGACCGGCATCTGGCGGATGAGGGCCTGGATTTCCATCATGCGTTCGGCGTCGATAACCTTGCGTGCCTCGCCCGATGCGGTGCCTGTCGTGTCGAGCAATATCTGGCGTTCGGCGGCAAGCTCGGGATAGCCGACATCCACCTGCAGCAGGAAGCGGTCGAGCTGCGCTTCAGGCAGTGGATAGGTGCCTTCCTGTTCCAGCGGGTTCTGGGTTGCGAGAACGTGGAAGGGTTTCGGCAGATCGTAACGCTGGCCGGCCATGGTGATGTGATATTCCTGCATGGCCTGCAGCAGCGCGGACTGCGTGCGCGGGCTGGCGCGGTTGATTTCATCCGCCATCAGCAATTGCGCAAACACCGGACCTTTTATGAAGCGGAAGGAGCGCCGCCCGTTTTCATCCTGATCCATGACTTCGGAGCCGAGAATATCCGATGGCATGAGGTCCGGTGTGAACTGGATGCGGTTGGCATCGAGCCCGAGAACCGTTCCGAGCGTGGTGACGAGCTTGGTCTTGGCAAGCCCGGGAACGCCGACGAGCAACGCGTGGCCACCCGAGAGTATGGCGAGAAGCGTGTTCTGCACCACTTTTTCCTGGCCGAAGATGACCTTGGATACCTCCGCGCGGATCGCGGCAATATCCGAAAGCGCCTTTTCGGCCGAGGCGACGATGGCTTTTTCGTCGAGGGTTTCGCCGGTATTCATCACGCCCATGTCGCTCTCCTCATACCTTTGCCGCCGACCCATTCCTGCCCCAATCTTGATGGCCATTGGCCGGGGCGGATTTCGCGCTGCAACTAGCTTATTGCTCTCTTGGCCGCTGACAAGCGCCATTCGAATGACTATGTCGTGACTTAGTATTTCCTTATCGGCAAAGCGAGACTCGAATATGGCAGCGGAGACGATAAATTCGGCAAGCGATGCAGCAGGGCTTGCGGCGATGATTTCCCGCGCCGCCGAGCAGACCGGCGACGCCAAACGTGGACCTGCGCCGGTGGAGCGCTGGAATCCCCCCTTTTGCGGCGATCTCGACATGGAAATCCGCGCAGACGGCACCTGGTTCTATATGGGTACGCCCATTGGCCGGGCGCCGCTGGTGCGGCTGTTTTCCACGGTCCTGCGCAAGGATGACGACGGCAAGACCTATCTTGTAACTCCTGTGGAAAAAGTCGGCATCCGCGTGGTGGATGCTCCTTTCGTGGCCGTCGAGATGAAGGTGACGGCGGGCGAGAAGGATGGCGGGCCGCTGCTGACCTTCCGCACCAATGTCGGCGATGTGGTGGAGGCCGGGCCGGAGCATCCGCTACGCTTTACGATTTTCGGAGAAAACCGCGAATTGAAACCCTATATTCTGGTGCGCGGCAGGCTGGAGGCGCTCGTCTCGCGGGCGGTGATGTATGATCTCGTGGCACTCGGCGAGGTGATCGATGTGGACGGTATCGAGATGTTTGCCGTGCGCTCGGGCGGGGTTGTCTTTCCCGTGATGCCCGCCAAAGAACTGGAACGGCTTTCGCAATGACAATGACGACAACCCGCCTTGAAACTTTTACCGCCGCCGATTTCCGCCGCCGGGTGCTGGAGGAAGGCGAGGGCGTGGCGGAACGCGAGGGCGTGGCGGAACGCGAGAATGGCGATCATCTGCTCAATCCGGGCGTGGTGCTTTCGGGAAACGGCATAAGGCTGAAGGACGCCGCCGTGCTGGTGCCTGTCATCGACGACGGCAACGAAGCGCGGGTGATCTTCACCCAGCGCACCGCAACCCTGCGCAAACATTCCGGCCAGATTTCCTTTCCGGGCGGTGGCATCGATGCCGGGGACCGCACACCGGAAGAGGCCGCCCTGCGCGAAACGGAAGAGGAGATCGGCCTCTCGCGATCTTTCGTGGAAACAGTCGGGCGTCTGCCGGATTATATTTCCGGTACCGGTTTTCGCATCAAGCCGGTGCTGTCGGTCGTTCGTCCCGGCTTTGACCTGACGCTCAATCCCACGGAAGTGGATGAGGTTTTCGAGGTGCCGCTGTCTTTCTTGATGGACCCCGCCAATCACGGGCGCGGCAGCCGCATCTTTCAGGGGAAGGAGCGGTTTTTCTACGAAATGCCCTATGGCGAGCGCTACATTTGGGGCATTACGGCGGGCATCGTACGGACGATTTACGAGAGGTTTTATTCATGAGCAGCCTTGTCGGGCGGGACTGGTTTGAAAAGCCGGCGCTGAAGCGCATCTTCGCGCTGTTGAACGCCGATGGCGGCGAGGTGCGGATCGTCGGCGGCGCCGTGCGCAATGCGCTGATGGAACAACCGGTCGTCGATGTCGATATGGCGACGACGCTTACCCCCGATGTGGTGGTTGAGCGCGCCAAGGCGGCGGGCATCAAGGCGGTACCGACCGGCATTGAACACGGCACGGTGACGCTGGTGATCGACGGCGAGGGTTTCGAGGTGACGACGCTGCGCCGCGATGTCGAGACCAATGGCCGCCATGCGCAGGTCGCTTTTGGCACAGACTGGCAGACCGATGCCGAGCGGCGCGATCTCACTATCAACGCACTTTACGCCGACGAGAAAGGCGAGATCATCGACCTCATCGATGGTCTGCCCGACATTGAAACCGGCACGGTGCGCTTCATCGGCGATGCGGCAATGCGGATTTCGGAAGATTATCTGCGGATTCTTCGCTTCTTCCGCTTTTTCGCCCATTATGGCTCCGGTCGTCCTGATGCCGATGGCTTGCGCGCCAGTGCGCGGGCCAAGGACAAGCTGGGGACGCTCTCGGCCGAGCGGGTGTGGAGCGAGCTGAAAAAGCTGCTTTCCGCGCGCGATCCCTCCCGCGCCTTGCTGTGGATGCGGCAATCCGGCGTGTTGGCGGAAATTCTTCCCGAAACGGAAAAATGGGGTATCGACGCCATTCACGGGCTGGTGGCAACCGAACAGGCGCTTGGCTGGACAGTTGACCCGATGCTGCGGCTCGCTGCGATAGTGCCGCCCGACAGGGAGAGGCTAGCGGCGCTTGCTGCGCGGCTGCGGCTGTCCAAGGCTGAAGCTGCATATCTTGCCCACTGGGCTTCCGCGCCGGTGATCGATCCAGAGATGAAGGAGACGGCGCTAGACCGGCTGCTTTACCGGCAGGGCGTTGACGGTGTGAAGACGCGGCTGAAACTGGCGCTTGCCTCGGCCCGCGCCGACCTTTCGGGCGGTGAGGCGGCGATGCAGAAAGTCGCGCGACTTTCGACGCTGCTGACGAGAGCGAACAAGTTCCACAAGCCCGGCTTTCCGCTAAGCGGCGCTGATGTGATGGCCGCGGGCGTGGAATCCGGTCCGAAGGTAGGCGAGGTGCTGAAAAGCCTCGAAGAAAAGTGGATCGACGTCAATTTCTCGCTAGACCGGGCAGCGCTGACCGCCCGGCTGAAGGATATGCTGGAGAATTGAGATCGCAGTGCCGGAGGCGTTGCGGCTCAGGCCGCATTTGCCTCGTCGCGGATGCGGGATTTGATGTTTTCGATCATGTTTTCGCGGATGATGGTTTCGCCGTGGGCCGATCGCATATGTTCCACGGTGCGGCGCACGACTTCCGCGTCGTCATCCGCGCGAGTGTGCCAGGCACAGCCGGGCACGAGCGTTCCACATTCAAACAGTCTCATGGTCTTGCCTCCCTGTTTTAGACAGAGGGACAGCCTGCAAATGCCTGCTGTCCCTCTGACAAGAAACGAACGGTCGCCGCTAATGTTCCAGAGCGGCGTCCGCTGACCCTGTTCAGGCCCTATTCTGGCATCGCCCAGCACTGGAAAACAGAGGATGTGCCGGCTGCCGGGATTTTTGTACGAGGCATTTCGTCATTGTCGGCCCGCGTCACCGCTTTTCCGGCAAGCGTGCGTTTTACTTGTTCGACATAAAAGGAATGCGGCAGTTCGCGATCGCCGGTGGCACGCATTTCCGCTGCCATGCGGTCGATCAAATCAGGGGTATCGATGGAATGCGATGCTCCCTCAGCGGAAGCGGATATAGGCATGCTGTTCGAAGTAATCATGACGATAGCTCCTCCAGTACGTCTGCACGCAGGAGATTATCATTGCCTTTATTTTTCCATAAGTCCTAATTTGCGCGATTTGCGCCCAAATTCCTGACGGGCGTCAAATTTACGTGAGTATTTCAGGGCCACCGGACCACGGGCGGCAGGGAAGACAGAATCGATTCGACATTGCCGCCGGTCTTGAGGCCGAAGATCGTGCCGCGGTCGTAAAGCAGGTTGAATTCCACATAGCGGCCACGGCGAATAAGCTGCTCGTCGCGGTCCTCTTCGGTCCAGGACTGGTTGAAATTGGACCGCACGATTTTTGGGTAGACCAGGTTGAAGGCGCGGCCAACATCCTGCACGAAGGCGAAATTGGCGTCCCAGCCGCCCTTTTCCTCTTCCGGGTGCAGCCAGTCGAAAAAGATGCCGCCGGTGCCGCGCGGCTCGTTGCGGTGTTTGAGGAAGAAGTACTCGTCGCACCACGACTTGTAGCGCGGATAGTCGGCCACGGGATGGCGGTTACAGGTGATCTCGAAGCCGCGGTGGAAAAGCTGGGTGTCCGGGTCCTGTTCCGTCCGCCGGCGTCCAAGCACGGGCGTCAGGTCCGCGCCGCCGCCGAACCAGTGGCTGGTGGTGACGACCATGCGGGTATTCATATGAACAGCCGGCACATTGGGATTGACCGGATGGGCGATCAGCGAAATGCCCGAGGCCCAGAAGCTGGGGTCTTCTTCCGCACCCGGTATCTGCTGGCGGAATTCCGGCGAGAACTCACCATAGACGGTGGAGGTGTGGACGCCGACCTTTTCGAAGACGCGGCCCTCCATCATCGACATCTTGCCGCCGCCGCCCGCGCCATTGTCGCGCAGCCAGTCCTTCTGCACGAAGCGTCCCGGTTCCTGATCGGCGAGCGGGCCGCTCAGCTCGTCTTCAAGGGTTTCGAAAGAGGTAACGATGGTGTCGCGCAGATGCTGGAACCAGGCCTGGGCGGCGGCCTTCTTGTCTTCTATGTCCTCGGGCAAGCCCTTCGGCAAAGATGGCCGTTCCATGCATGTTCTCCTTTGGTGAAGTCGATTCCCTGTCGCATCTAGCAGGTGCTGGCCTTGCGCACAAATTCGACTCGCCAAGTTCACATGCGGGCACTATCTTTAGCGATGTAGGTGCCAGAGGTGAATATCATGACGAAATTTGCCGGACCGCCGCCCCTGGACGGGCTGAAGCGCAGGATCGCCAATCACCGCAAGGCGCGTGAAAGTGACGGCGGCGATCCGATGCGCAACGGCATGTTCGTGCGGCAGACCTTTTGTCTCGACCGTGAAGAAGCCCGTGCCAAGGCGCGCGAGTGGTTCGACAGCTTTCCGAAGGCCGCCTATTGGACCGAAGTGGAAAGCTGGCGACAGCTGGAAGGCGACCGCATCGAATTCACGATGCGGCGGCTTCCTTCGGCAGACTAAGCTTTAAGCACGCGGTTCGGCGTAACGCAGGCGGCTTTCGATCAAAACGCCGCTTTCATCCAGAATGGGATGGGCAACAGAGACGATATGGGCGTTTATGCGCTTCAGGTCGCGCAGCATGTCGAGATGCAGTGAACTCGTCTGCATGCTTTCCGTCAGCCCATCGCGCAGCCGCTCGAGATGGCGGTTGGACGACTGTTTTTCGAGGCGGCGTATATCCACCTTGCTTTCCATCAGCCGGCGGGCGAGATCGAAATCGCCGGTCACCAGAATGCTCTGGGCGGCCCGCAGATTTTCGATTGTCATGTCGAACAGCGTTTTCAGCTCCTCATAACCGTCGTCGGAAAATTTGAAGCTGTTCAGGACCTTCTTGCGGATCTGCTCGCAAATGCCTTTTTCGATGATGTCGCCGATATGTTCGAGATTGATCGCGTAATCGATGATGGCGATCGAACGGCGCGCTTCGTCGTCTGCAAGCCCTTTGCGCCCCAGTTGGGAAAGATAGACCTTCACCTCCTGCTGACGGCGATCGACCTTCTTTTCGAGCAGTGACACTTCCTGAAGGGGTGCCAGATCATTATGCTTGAAGGCGTTTTCGGCGCGGATCAGCATGCGCTCGATAGCATCGCCGACGCTCAAGACCTCACGCGTGGCATTGGCGAGCGCCACAACAGGCGTATCCAGCGCCTGCTGATCGAGGAAATTCGGGCCATCTTCGGTTTTCGGATCGCCCGGCACCAGCTTTGCCATCAGGTCGGATATGAGGGCTGAGAACGGCCAGGCAACCGCTGCCAGAATGACATTGAAGATGAGATGCGCATCAACAGGCAATTTGGCGGGCGAAAGCGGCAATTGCTGCAAAAGCGTTGCGCCATAGGATGCGAGTGGCATGGCGATGAGGCAGCCGATGGTGCGCACCACAAGGTTGCCGATGGTGATGCGCCGCGCCGAGGCCGGGCCGGAGAGCGTGGCGATGACCGGCGGAATGGCGCCGCCGAGATTGGCGCCGAGAATGAGAACGATGATGAGACCGGCGGACAGCGTGCCGGTAGCAGCAAGCGACAGGATAAGCACCACGACAGCGAGGCTGGAGGAGGAGACGAAGGCCAGCACGGCGGAGAAGATCAACGCGACGGGCCACGCGCCATCAAGCAGACCGATGAAGACGCCAAGGGCTGGCGAGGCACGCATCGGTTCGGTCGCGCCGCTCAACAGATGCAATGACAGAAGCATCAGGCCGATGCCGATGACCGCGGTTCCGCCACCTTGTCGGGCGTTTGAGCTACCCTTTTTGAGCACGATACCGGAGAGGATCAGCAGCGGCGACAGCCACTCCACACCGGCCGCGACAATCCAGGCGGTGACGGCGGTGCCGACATTGGCGCCGAGCAGCACGACCTGCGCCATGCGCGGCTTTATGAGATCGCGTTCTGCGAAGGAGGCGACGGTAAGCGCGGTTGCCGTCGAGCTTTGCAGCGCGACGGTGGCGAAAAAGCCGGAAAAGAAGGAGCGCGGGCCGCTCTGGGTGCCCGTCGCCAATACACTTCGCAATTTCATGCCGAAGGCACGGGTAACCCCATCCTTGACCTGGGCAAGACCAAAGAGCAGCAGCGCGACTGCGCCGAGAAGGTTGACGATGACAATGGTGGATTGCATGCGACGTCTCCTCACACCCGCCGGCGGATGGCTGCGGCGAGGGCGATTTTTGTTGTCCGGCTAATAAGTATAGGAGCCTGAACGCCTTCGGTACAGGCCGGGTTGCGACAGTTTTGAAGCAAAAACGGTCAATTTTTGTATTTGCACGAAAAAATGGCGCTAAAAAAGGCGCTTAAGACCATGCGGTCTGGCGCAAAGCCTCGCCGGTGATCATCGCGGCGGACATTGCGACGTTGATGGAGCGCTGCCCCTCGACCATCGGGATGATGATTCGCTCCTGCGCCTTCTCATGCACGTGGTCAGGCACACCAGCACTTTCACGGCCGAAAAGCAGGATATCGTCGTGGCGATAGGCGATTTTCGTATAGGGCAGGGCGGCCTTGGTGGAGGCGAGAACGAGGCGGCGGCCGGTGGTTGAGCGCCACTCCTCGAACCGGTCCCAGCTGACGTGGCGCGTCAGCGCCGCCGCTGCGATATAATCCATGCCTGCCCTTTTCAGGTTTCGGTCGGAAATATCGAAACCGGCCGGCTCGATGATATCGACGCCGAGGCCGAGACAGGCCGCCAGCCGCAGGATCGTGCCGGTATTTCCGGGAATATCCGGCTGGTAGAGGGCAATCCTGATTTCGGGTCTGATATCGCTCATGGTCTTCTCACCGCATTTGGAATGCCGGACCGCTTATCACGGGCGGCGGGTTTGTGACAGATGCAGCCCGAGAAGACCGTTTCGAAGAGTGCCGTATTCATTCGCGTGACAAAGAGTCGGGCTACCCATTAACCAACGTGTCTTCAGGCCGATCCGGCACATCCGGTTGCGTCGGATCGGCGTTGTTTCGATCCGGATTCCGCGCAGCAAAAACAGGAAGATATCATGTCCGAACGGGCGAATTTCGTCCATTTGACCGACCTGCATGTGGGCAATCCGCAGGTGCAGGACGATGATCTTTATTCCGACACCTCGGCCACGCTGGCCGATACTCTGGCGCAGATCAAGACGCTCGGGCAGGCGCAGGACGCCGCCGAGTAAGCTGTGCATCCAGGCCTTACAACGGGCGGAGACCTTTGCCGGGTCTTCTCCGCCCGTTCGGCAGAATTGGTCGCAATCGAGAGCTTTTCTGACGCTTTCGGCATCTTTGCGGCTGGTCAACGATTAATTTTTGCGCTACAAGGCGACATCTTCAACACCAGCTAGGGAGGTTCTGATGCAAAATGACATTCGTATTCGCCTCCCGGCCCCAGTAGTGCTGCTGCTGGCCTAGGTGTTACCCCCGCGGTTCGACCGCGTTTCCCATAGTTTGATTCGTCATGTGGCTGTTGCGGCCATATCCAATACTTTTCTGTTCCGTCGTGAGCCATATTTGCGTTTGCTCACGTTTCACGATGGGGCGATTGCTTGCCGGAGCTTGGCCTATGTTTGGCTGGTTTGAAAAACGCCTTGATCCTTTTCCCTCTTCGGCGCCGTCTGTGCCGCCGAAGAAGCTTTTGCCGTTCGTGTGGCATTATGTGCAGCCCGCATGGCCGTGGCTCCTGCTGCTTGGCCTGATGTCCATGGGCATCGCCGTTGCTGAGGCCATGCTCTACAAATTCCTCGGCAGCATCGTTGACTGGCTTTCCACGGCCAATCGCGAGACGTTTTTTGCCGATGAGGGCTGGCATCTGATGGTCATGGCTGGGCTGGTGCTCTTCCTGCTGCCACTGATGGGCGCGATCCACACCATGACGATGCACCAGACGCTTGCCGGCAATTTCGGCATGATCGCGCGCTGGAAGATGCATCGTTTCCTGCTGCGCCACTCCATGAACTTTTTCGCCAACGAATTTGCAGGCCGGGTTTCGACCAAGGTGATGCAGACGGCGCTGGCGATCCGCGAAGTGGCGCTGAAGGTGATCGACGTGTTCGTCTACGCTATCAGCTTCGTCGTCTCGATGCTGTTCATGGTTGCGGCCGCAGACTGGCGGCTGGTCATTCCGCTGCTGGTATGGCTCGGCATCTATATGGGTATCCTCACCTATTTCGTGCCGAAGCTCGGCCGGCTCGCACAGGAGCAGGCCGATGCGCGCTCGATGATGACGGGGCGTATCGTCGACAGCTATACAAACATCTCGACGATCAAGCTGTTTTCGCATGCGGGCCGCGAGGAAAGATATGCGCGTGAGGGCATGAACGTGTTTCTCGGAACCGTTCACCGCCAGATGCGCAAGATTTCCGGCTTCAACATCCTGATCGACCTCAACAATGCGGTTGTGCTGTTTTCCACGGCCTCGCTCGGTCTTTATTTCTGGATGCAGGGTTCGGTCACGGCCGGCTCGGTTGCCATTGCCATAAGCCTTGCCATGCGCGTCAACGGCATGTCGCAATGGATCATGTGGGAAGTCACCTCGCTGTTCGAAAACATCGGCACCGTCTATGACGGCATGTCGATGATGACGAAGCCGCACGATATCGTCGATGCTCCGAAGGCGCCGCAGCTTGCGGCACCGCAGGGCGCGATCCGTTATGATAACGTCCGCTTCCACTACGGCAAGAACAAGGGCGTGATTGACGGGCTGACGCTGGATATCAAGTCGGGCGAGAAGGTCGGTTTGGTCGGGCGTTCCGGTGCGGGCAAGACGACGCTGATGAACCTGCTCCTGCGTTTCTACGATCTGGAAGCGGGCAAGATCACCATCGACGGGCAGGACATCTCCAAGGTGTCGCAGGACAGCCTGCGCGAGTTGATTGGTGTGGTGACGCAGGATACTTCGCTGCTGCACCGTTCGATCCGCGACAACATCGCCTATGGCCATCCCGAGGCCACCGACGAGCAGGTGATCGCGGCGGCAAAGCGGGCGAATGCCTGGGACTTCGTGGAAACGCTTGTCGATATGCATGGCCGCCAGGGTCTCGATGCCCAGGTGGGCGAACGCGGTGTAAAGCTGTCCGGTGGCCAGCGTCAGCGTATCGCCATTGCCCGCGTGTTCCTCAAGAACGCGCCGATCCTGGTACTTGATGAGGCGACCTCGGCGCTCGACTCGGAAGTCGAGGCGGCGATTCAGGAAAATCTGTTCTCGCTGATGGAAGGCAAGACGGTGATCGCGATCGCGCACCGCCTGTCGACGCTGACCGAAATGGACCGGCTCATCATCCTCGACAAGGGTCAGATCGTGGAATCGGGCAGCCATGCGGAACTGGCGGCGATGGGCGGTATCTATGCCGATCTATGGCGGCGACAGTCCGGCGGCTTCATCGCCGACCACGAGGCGGAAGTGGCTGCCGAGTAAGGAGAGCTCGAAGGGCGGGAAGCATGGTTTCCCGCCCTTTCGTTTGCGGTTCGCGTTTATCTATGTAGGCGAGTTAAACCTCTCCTCCGTCATGCCGGCCTTGAGCCGGTTTCCAGCCACGGCGCGTCTGCGCCGTGAAAGGAGTATCCGCGATCAAAGACTTGAATCGCGCTTTACCCCGGATCTAGTCCTTGGTGACGGAGTGAGGATGCTGCGAGTGCGCAAAATCCAGGTGGATCTATCCAGAGCCCGGTGGAACATTCTTCGCCCTTTTTCATTTCCCGAACGTTACCGAAATATAATCTCTTCCCGAACGCTCTGCGGCTGTTCCCGCTCCGGGAATCCGCCTATATCCGGATCATGGTCATTACCCGCATCTTCGAGTTTTTCGAGAACTGGATAAAGCCCTTCGCCCGAAAGGACGATTTGCGGCCGCCGGAAAAGACGTCCGGTTTCATCTGGTTCTATATCTCGCAGGCCAAGGCGCCGTTTCTTGCCATGCTGGTGCTGGGCGGGTTGACGGCTGCCATTGAGGCTGCGCTTTTCTGGTTCGTCGGGCGGCTGGTCGACATTCTCTCGACCGTCAAGCCGGAAGAGGGCTGGGCTGGACTGCTGGCAGCCCATGGCGGCGAACTCGTCGGCATGCTGGTGTTGATCGGCATCGTGCGTTTTATCGTCACCATGGTAACCGCGCTGGTGGACCAACAGATCATCACGCCCGGCTTTTACAATTTGGTGCGCTGGCAATCCTATATGCATGTGGCGCGGCAATCGCTGACCTTTTTCCAGAATGATTTTTCCGGCCGCATCGTCACCAAGGTCTGGTCGGGCGGGCAGGCGGCAGGCGATCTTGTCACCTCGCTTATGGAAAGCGTCTGGTTCGTCGGCATCTACTCCGTCTCGATGCTGCTGCTGATCGGCGGACTGGACTGGCGGCTTGCCGTCGTCGTCCTCGTCTGGGTGCTGATCTTCTCGCTGCTGGCGCGTTATTTCGTGCCGCGTATCCGCTCCCATTCGAAAGAAACGGCGGAGGCAGCCTCCATGCTTTCCGGCCGGATGGTGGATGCGTACAGCAATATCCAGACGCTCAGGCTGTTCGGGCGCGACGATGCCAATGACCGCTACATGCGGCAGGGCTTCGATATCTTCCAGAACGCCACGATGACGTTCACGCGGTTCATCACCGGTGTGCGCGCCTCCATGGCGCTGCTGTCGGGTGTGATGATCACGTCGATGGCGGCGCTGTGTATCGACCTTTGGCTGTCCGGCAAGATCAGTTCCGGCGCTGTCGCCTTCACGCTGGCACTGGTTCTGCGCCTCAACTTCCTGCTCGGGCGATTGATGACGCAGTTCAACGGCATCATGCGCAATTTCGGCACGGTGCAGAATGCGGCAGAGCTGATTTCGCAGCCGATCGGTCTCGTGGACGCGCCGGATGCGACAGTGCTGGACGTGAAAAGTCCAAGTATCCGCTTCGAAAAGGTCAGCTTCCATTATGGGCGGGCGAACGGGGTCATCGACAATCTCAATCTCGATATCAAGGCGGGGGAGAAGGTCGGCATCGTCGGACGCTCCGGCGCGGGCAAATCCACCCTCGTCAATCTGCTGCTGCGGTTTTACGATGTTGAGAAAGGCCGCATCCTCATTGACGGGCAGGATATCGCCAAGGTCACCCAGGAATCACTGCGCGCCCATATCGGCATGGTCACGCAGGATACGTCGCTGCTGCACCGTTCTATCAGAGACAACATCATGTTCGGGCGCACGGATGCCACCGAAGCGCAATTGCTGGAGGCGACGCGCCGGGCCAAGGCGGATGAGTTCATTGCACGGCTTGAAGACCAGCGCGGCCGCACGGGTTTCGAAGCGCATGTCGGCGAACGCGGCGTGAAATTGTCCGGCGGCCAGCGCCAGCGCATCGCCATTGCCCGCGTGATGCTGAAGGATGCGCCGATCCTCGTCCTCGACGAGGCGACGTCTGCGCTTGATTCGGAAGTAGAAGCGGCGATCCAGAGCAATCTGGATGAGTTGATGCAGGGCAAGACAGTGCTGGCCATTGCCCACCGTCTTTCAACAATTGCTGCTCTCGACCGGCTGATCGTCATGGATCAGGGCCGTATCGTCGAGCAGGGCAGCCATTCAGATCTCGTCTCGCAGGGCAGACTTTATTCGGAACTCTGGGCGCGACAGTCGGGCGGCTTCCTTGCTGTGGACGAGGCGGTCCAATAGGGTCTTTTGGCAGCTATTTCCCGATCATGAAATCCGCCATCAGGCCGAAATGATTGGAACCGAGGCTGTCGGGCAGACGGGTGGTGTTCAAGAGCGTGGCCGGTTCGCGGGCGAAGATATGGTCGATGGCGATGCCGAAGCGACCTGCCTTCGTCGGCCATGTGGCGGGTTCCCATGGCGCTTTCTTCAGGTCGTTGGCGGCGAGGAAGTCGCGCATGTCGGGAGCGATGCTGGCCGAATTGAAATCTCCGGCCAGAATGAGCGGCCCGGTAACGCGAAAGAGAATTTCGCTGACTTCGTCCAGCTCGTCCCGGTGATAGTCGTCGAAATAGGGTTTGGTGATGTGACCTGCGGCGAGCGTCAGCTTCGTGCCGTCGAAATCGATGCTGGCGATGGCGAAACGGTCGCGGCGCAGATCGCTGAGGCTATGGAAACGGCCCTCCAGCAGCGGTCGCTTCGACAGGATCAAAAGATCACAGGTCGGTGTTCCCGCATAGCAGCCAAGCCTGTGGGGGTAGGTTTGCTGCAGACGCGGCAGAACCGATTCCAGCGCAGCCGCCTCGAACAGATAGACAGCATCCGCGTCTGATTCGAGAATCCTGTCGGCAATCGCATCCGCATTGGCGGCGTTATCCATCAATACGTTGAAGGACAACAGCCGGAAGGGTCTGGCGCCAGGTGCCGCATTGGCGCTTGTTGAGAATTCCATGAGCATGGCGACGGCGTGGATGGCGAGTGCAAGCGACCAGATGATGAGGAAAGCGGAAATCGCGTCACGCGTCAGCCAAAATACCAGGCAT
Organism: Agrobacterium sp. 10T429; assembly: GCF_056393925.1. Taxonomy (NCBI): domain Bacteria; kingdom Pseudomonadati; phylum Pseudomonadota; class Alphaproteobacteria; order Hyphomicrobiales; family Rhizobiaceae; genus Agrobacterium; species Agrobacterium sp. 10T429. Next base: position 131,125 of record NZ_JBFTGV010000009.1, on the reverse strand, counting down.
GACAGCAGGATACATACGAAGGCGATGTGAAGCTGGAAACTGGTGACGAAGGCTAAAAGCCAGAAATCCGTCACATAACGCAGGCTGGCGATGAAAAGTACGGCAGCCACGACCGTGGAGACCATGCACGAGAGCTTCGCCGTCATCCGAATCCCTGCTTTCCAAGCTCTCCCTTGATGTCTCGTAACATGCCGCAAGGGTGGGCACAATGTTGCCCGCTTGCCGGGGCTTAGGAAAAAATGAGAAACAAATCCGCCCCTTCTGGCAGAATTACGGCAGCTTTGTGTGCTTTGCTCTTGCCAAGTCAGTCAATATTTTGCGATCAAACAGAATGACGCGGTTTCTCAAACGCCGCGAGGATGACCGAGACGGTGGGACGGAGATTGTCTTGGATCAAATCATAGCGGGAGGACTCATGCGATTTACGGCAAAAACAGCGCAGAGGATGGTGTAGCGGTGAGCGAGCACGTAACCAATCACGACGCCTCGGGTGAACCGACCCGTCGCGATTTTCTTTATCTAGTAACCGGAATGACGGGCGCCGTTGGTGCCGCCGCAGTGGCATGGCCTTTTATCGACCAGATGCGTCCAGACGCATCGACGCTGGCGCTTGCCTCCATCGAGGTGAACGTCGCGGCGGTCGAGCCGGGCATGTCGCTGACCGTGAAGTGGCGCGGCAAGCCGATTTTCATCCGTAACCGCACGGAAAAGGAAATCGGCGAAGCCAATGCGGTCGCTCTTGCCGATCTCAAGGATCCGGTGGCGCGCAACGCCAACATTGCCCCCGACGCGCAGGCGACGGACATTGACCGTTCCGCCGGTCAGGGCAAAGAAAACTGGATCGTCATGATCGGTTCCTGCACCCATCTCGGTTGCGTTCCGCTCGGCCAGGCCGGCGATTTCGGCGGTTGGTTCTGTCCCTGCCATGGCTCGCATTACGATACGGCGGGCCGCATACGTAAGGGTCCGGCGCCGCAGAACCTCGCCATCCCGACATTTGCATTCACATCCGATACCGTGATCAAGATCGGATAAGGGGACAGATATTTATGAGTGGTCATTCCAGTTATCAGCCGTCCACCGGCATCGAGAGGTGGATCGATTCGCGGCTTCCCTTGCCGCGCATGATCTATGACAGCTTCGTTGCCTATCCTGTCCCGCGTAATCTGAACTACGCCTACACATTCGGCGCTATGCTGGCTGTCATGCTGATCGTGCAGATCCTCACCGGCGTCGTGCTTGCCATGCATTATGCCGCTGAAACGACGGTTGCCTTCAATTCCGTTGAAAAGATCATGCGCGACGTCAACCACGGCTGGCTGTTGCGCTACATGCACGCCAACGGTGCGTCGTTCTTCTTCATCGCGGTTTACCTGCACATCGCCCGTGGACTTTATTACGGCTCCTACAAGGCGCCACGCGAAATCCTCTGGATTCTCGGCTGCGTGATCTACCTACTGATGATGGCGACGGGCTTCATGGGCTACGTGCTGCCGTGGGGCCAGATGTCCTTCTGGGGTGYAACTGTTATCACCGGCTTCTTCTCGGCTTTCCCGGGCATAGGTGAATGGATTCAGCAGTTCCTGCTCGGCGGCTTTGCGGTGGACAATCCGACGCTCAACCGCTTCTTCGCGCTCCACTACCTGCTGCCCTTCATGATCGCGGGTGTCGTCATCCTGCATATCTGGGCGCTGCATGTGACCGGCCAGACCAATCCGACCGGTGTGGAAGTGAAGAGCAAGACCGATACGGTACCCTTCACGCCCTATGCGACGTTGAAGGATGCACTCGGCGTTTCGGTGTTCCTCATCGCTTATGCGTGGTTCGTCTTCTACATGCCGAACTTCCTCGGCCACCCTGATAACTACATCATGGCGGATCCGTTGAAGACACCGGCGCATATCGTGCCCGAATGGTATTATCTGCCGTTCTACGCGATGCTGCGCGCCATCACCTTCAATATCGGGCCGATCGATTCCAAGCTCGGTGGCGTTCTCGTCATGTTCGGCGCAATCATCGTGCTGTTCTTCCTGCCCTGGCTCGATACCTCGAAGGTTCGCTCCGCCGTCTATCGTCCCTGGTACAAGCTGTTCTTCTGGCTGTTCGTGGTCAACGCCATCCTGCTCGGCTGGCTGGGTTCGCGTCCGGCGGAAGGCCTTTATGTCATCATGTCGCAGATCGGCACGCTTTATTACTTCGGTTTCTTTCTCGTCATCATGCCGATCCTCGGTCTGGTCGAAACGCCGCGGCGTATTCCGAATTCGATTACCGAGGCCGTTCTGGAAAAGAACGCCGCCAAGAAGACTGCCGCGCCAGCGGCCGCCCAAGTCTGAGCGCGAAGGAAGGATGACGACAATGAAGAAGCTTGTAACGAGCATCGCGCTTATCGCTGCCATCGGCTGTTCCGCCGCCGCTTTTGCGGCGGAGGAGAGCCACGATCTCGCCACCAAGACCGAGCATGCGATCGCCGGCGGTCACTTCCCGGTCATCAAGCCCGAGGAGCAGAGCTGGTCTTTTGCCGGACCTTTCGGCAAATACGACAAGGGCCAGCTGCAGCGCGGCCTGAAGGTCTACAAGGAAGTCTGCTCTGCCTGCCATTCGATGAGCCTCGTTTCCTTCCGCACGCTGGGCGATCTCGGTTATTCGGAAGAGCAGGTGAAGGCCTTTGCTGCGGAATATGAAGTGCAGGACGGGCCGAACGCCGACGGCGAAATGTATAATCGCAAGGCTGTGCCTTCCGACCATTTCCCCTCGCCATTCCCGAACCACGAAGCGGCTGCTGCTGCCAATGGCGGAGCTGCACCACCGGACATGTCGCTGCTTGCCAAGGCGCGCGGCGTGGAGCGTGGCTTTCCGCAGTTCGTCATCGACATGATTCCGATCATCGGCGGTTATCAGGAAGGCGGCCCGGACTACATCCATGCGCTGCTGACCGGATACCAGGACGCGCCCGCCGGCGTTGAAGTGTCGGAAGGCACGCATTTCAACCCGTATTTCGCCAGTGCCGTGGCGCTGAAGATGGCGCCGCCGATCAGCGCCGATCAGGTGACTTACGACGACGGTGCGCCGCAGACGGTGGATCAATATTCCAAGGACGTGTCCGCTTTCCTGATGTGGGCCGCAGAACCGCATCTGGAAGCACGCAAGCGCACCGGCTTCATGGTCATGGTGTTCCTGTTCATCTTCACGGCGCTGATCTATCTCACCAAGAAATCGGTCTACGCCAACAAGGAACATTGACCGGCTTCAAATGCCTGCAATCATTGGCCCCCATGGTCTTGCCCTGGGGGCCTTTTCATGTGTCGAAGGAGGATGAGAAATGGCGAAAGTCCGGAGCGGTGGCTGCCTGTGCGGTTCCGTCCGTTTCGAGGCCACGGGTGAACCCGGCAATCCGCACAGCTGCTCCTGCGATATCTGCCAGCGGCACTCCGGCGCTTCCAGCCTTGCCTGGGTGGAGTTTGCGAGCGATGCAGTGGTCTGGACGGGAGAGCGCGGTGCGCCCATGGTTTTCCGGTCTTCCGATTATTCCAGCCGTGCGTTTTGCGCAGTCTGCGGCAGCACGCTTGGCGCCATCGACGATGCACCGACTGTCGCCCTCGTTTCCGGCTCTTTTGACGACAGAAATGACGAGGCGCTACGGCCTCTGTCGCATTCCTTCGCGGATGTATGCCCGGTCTGGGCGCGGATCGAGGGAATGTCGGGGCAGGAATGAGCGACGGTCCTTTTTAGTTGGTCCGCAGCCACCAAGTTGATAGGGTGGCCCGAACCTTCTGATCCATTTCCCAATCTAACTGGAAATACCATGACCGTTATCGCTTCGGAGCTTTCCGCTGCCATCCGCTCCATTCCCGACTATCCGAAGCCGGGCATCATCTTCAGGGACATCACGACTCTGCTTGGCAATCCGCGCGCTTTCCGCCGTGCCGTGGACGAGCTTGTGCAGCCCTATGCGGGGACGAAGATCGACAAGATCGCTGGCATGGAAGCGCGTGGCTTCATTCTGGGCGGAGCGGTGGCGCACCAGCTTTCCGCCGGTTTCGTGCCCATCCGCAAGAAAGGCAAGCTGCCGCACACCACCGTGCGCGTGGCCTACAGCCTTGAATATGGTGTCGACGAAATGGAAATGCATGTGGATGCCGTGCAGCCGGGCGAAAAGGTGATTCTGGTCGACGACCTGATCGCGACCGGCGGCACAGCCGAAGGCGCGGTCAAGCTCTTGCGGCAGATGGGCGCGGAAATCGTTTCGGCCTGCTTCGTCATCGATCTGCCCGATCTCGGCGGCCGCAGGAAGCTGGAAAACCTCGGTGTCGAAGTGCGGACACTGGTGGAGTTTTCGGGGCATTGAGGCCGGTTTCCGGCTAGGAATGTTGCGACAGGCCGGCGTTTTTTCCGGTCTTTCGTAGTGCGATCCATGTCCAGTGGACGCCCATGGCGCGATTACCCGCCTGAATGGAAGCAACTTCTACCTGTCGTATCAACGTGAACCCCAGACGGGCTGCATTGCCCGTCGTTTCCGCTGGTGAAATGGAAAAAGCACGGCGGCCTTCGGGTGCGGGGCCGTGACGCAGGGACATGATCAGCAATCCGCCCTCTGCCGTCATCTCCGAGAGGCTTTCCATGGCGGTTTGCCGTGCCTCGTCATCGATATGGTGCCAGACGCCGCACAGCGTAACCAGATCGAACGGGCCGTGGCGGCGCGCTTTCATCAGATCGGGCAAACAGTCGTCAAGCCAGGTTATCTTGTGCGAGAGGTGCAATCTCTTTCCGGGTTCACGCAGTTCCTTGACCGGCTCTATCGCCAGAACATCATGGCCGCATTCGGCAAACCAGGCGGCATCGCGACCGGTGCCGCTGCCAATATCCGCGACGCGGGCCGGTGTGACCGGCAACAGATCGATGACCGGTGCGTAGATTTCCCGGCAATCCAGTCCATCGAACCTGGCAATCAGGTCCGGCGTTGCCGCTTCAGCATAACCCTGTAGGATATCGTTCATTCTTGCCTTCCCGCCGCGACGCCGATTCCGAGGGTATCGCGCGCGGGCTATCTCGGCCAGCCGCTATTCGAACTCCAGAACCCCGCTCTGGAAGGTCATCACGGTTTCTCCGGACTGGTTCACGCCCTCGTTGAAGGTGGTGTTCAGCCAAACCCCGGCTCTTGATTCCAGCGGTCGGGCATCGAGCAATGTGACGAAATAGGTCACGTCGTCTCCGGCGAAAACCGGCTTTTTCCATTTGAGTTCACGAAAGCCGGGGGAGGGGCCAAGTTTCGGCGGTTCAAGGCCAAGTTGTTTCAGCCTCTTCACTTCCTTGCCCCAATGGGAAAGGAAACATTTCATCCAGCCAGCGCCGGTGTGCCAACCGGAAGCGCAGAGCGCGCCGAAGACGCTGTTTTTCGCCGCTTCGGCATCGAGATGAAAGGGCTGCGGATCGAAATCGCGGGCGAAACGGACAATGTCTTCGGCGGAAAAATGCAATGTGTCGAGGGTGACGCGTTCGCCGATCGGGGAAAGTTCTGCCAGTCTCATGCCGCAAGGCCTCCGTCCGCACGCATCAGGAACATCACGGTGTTTTCGCCGTGCGATACCAGAACGCCGCGCTGGTTATAAAGCTCATGGCGAAACTTCACGAGGCCGATGCCGGGGCGTGAGCTGGAGGTGCGCTGTTCCAGAACAATGGATTTTCCCGAAAGCGTATCGCCAGCCAGAACCGGCTTTTTCCAGTCGACATAATCGATGCCGGGGCTGCCTTGCGATGTCGAATCGCTGATATAGCTCTCCGCCATCATTCGCATCAGCAGGGCGCAGGTGTGCCAGCCGGATGCCGCCAGCCCGCCGAGAATGCTCTGGCGGCCAGCCTCTTCGGACAGATGCATGGGCTGAGGATCGAACTCGCTGGCGAATTCGATGATTTGTGCTGCAGAAATCGATTGCGGTCCCAGGGGAAATTCCCGTCCAACGGAAAAATCCTCATAGGCATATGTCGCGACCGGCGCCATGGCTTCCTCCCTTGCCTAGTCGATGTCACCGGCATCTAAAATGATTTTTCCCTTTACGTAAAGGTCAAATCGAGAGTGCGTTTGCGGCATAGGGAGATGCTGTTGAGAGAGCGAGTGCGTCATGCTGCCTTCTCCCAGTGGAGGAGAAGGCCGCGATAGCGGAATGAGGGGCAAGGGTCGTGAGATTCGCCAGCGTTGCCTCCTCATCCGATCCTCCGGGCTATCTTCCCCCGCCGGGAGAAGAAACAAGCCACAGGTCTGTGTCACTTCGGTCAGCGCGTCAAAAGACGCGATGTGACCGCCGCCGCGCTTAAGACCAGATCAGGTATTAAAGCGGAAGTGGATGACGTCGCCGTCCTGGACGACATATTCCTTGCCTTCGTCGCGTCCCTTGCCGGCTTCCTTGGCACCAACTTCGCCCTTGTAGGCGATGTAGTCGTCATAGGCGATGGTAAAGGCGCGGATGAAGCCGCGTTCGAAATCGGTATGGATGACGCCGGCGGCAGCGGGCGCTTTGGTGCCGCGCACGATCGTCCAGGCGCGCGTTTCCTTCGGGCCGACGGTGAAATAGGTGATGAGGTCGAGCAGGTGATAGCCGGCGCGGATCAACCGGTCGAGACCGGCTTCGGTGAGCCCGAGGGCCGAGAGGAATTCTTCGGCTTCATCGGCCGGAAGCTGCGCGACTTCGGCCTCGATCGCCGCCGAGATGATCACGCATTCGGCGCCCTGTTGCTTTGCCATCTCCGCGACAGCCGCGGTGTGCTCGTTGCCGGTGGATGCGTCGGCTTCAGAGACGTTGCAGACATAAAGCACCGGGTGCGACGTCAGGAGATTGAGGCCCTTGAGGATTTCGATTTCCTCGTCCGCCAGTGTCTTCAAAAGCAGACGTGCCGGTTTTCCGTCGTTGAGCAGGGCAATTACGGCTTCCATCACCGGCAGTTGGGCCAAGGATTCCTTGTCCTTGCTGGTGGCGCGCTTGCGCGTCTGCTCCACGCGCCGCTCCAAGCTTTCGAGGTCGGCGAGCATCAGTTCCGTCTCGATCGTGTCGGCATCACCAACCGGATTGATGCGGCCTTCCACATGGGTGATGTCGTCGTCCTCGAAGCAGCGCAGCACATGCACGACGGCATCGACTTCGCGGATATTGGCGAGGAACTTGTTGCCGAGACCTTCACCCTTCGATGCGCCGCGCACCAGGCCGGCAATGTCCACGAAGGAAATGCGGGTCGGAATGATTTCCTTCGATCCGGCAATGGCCGCGAGCTGCTGCATGCGGGGGTCCGGCACGGCAACTTCGCCGGTGTTGGGCTCGATGGTGCAGAAGGGATAGTTGGCGGCCTGCGCGGCCGCCGTTTTCGTCAGCGCGTTGAAGAGGGTGGACTTGCCGACATTCGGCAGCCCGACGATACCGCATTTGAAGCCCATGGCTTGAAACCTGTCCGTTTGAAAGAATTCGTTGAGGAGCCTTTTGCGGAAAGGGCAGGGCAAGGTCAAGCCCGGGGGCCGATTTGGGCGGGCAAAGCCCCGCGAATGGCGCGGAATTTTGCGCGAGTGCGGGGCCGGGGTTGTCGATGCTGCGGTTGCGGCGCAATATGCGCCGGTCGAGCAACCGATCTTTCGTCATCAACGGGGATTTTCCCCATGGGCTACAATTGAGTGACAATCACGGGCGACAATGATGAGTGACAGTCCTGTTGATCTCAAACCGAAACCGAAAGTCAAACCGAAGCTGGAGCGGCCTAAGCTCTACAAGGTCATTCTGCTGAATGACGACTATACGCCGCGCGACTTCGTCACCCTGGTATTGAAGGTCGTCTTCCACATGGGCGAGGACACCGGCCACCGGGTGATGATGACGGCGCATCGCTTCGGGAGCGCGGTCGTCGTTGTCTGCGAGCGCGACATTGCCGAGACCAAGACCAAGGAGGCGAACGATCTTGGCAAGGAGGCCGGGTTTCCGCTGATGTTCACCACCGAGCCGGAGGAGTGACGGCTTTATGCTCAATCCCGCCGGATCTGAAAACCCGTCTTGTTCTGAATGAAACCGCAGCTTTCGTAGAAGGCATGTACCTCAGGACGCTGCCGGCCGGTCAGCAGCATCACCTTGTAGCAATTTGCGGCAAAGGCGGTCTCGATGGCGTGGCGCACGACTGCGCGGCCATATCGCCGGCCGCGACGGCTTTCCAGCGTCACCACATTTTCGATGAAGGCATAAGGACGGGCAGCGCGCGTCAGGTTCGGGATGACGAGAAGCGTGGCGGTTGCAACGGGTTCCTGGTCTTCCATGGCAAAGAACACGGTGAGGCCGGGTTGGCCGAGCATGGCGGCGAAAACCGTGCTTGCCTCTTGCGCCGTCAGTTGCGGGTCGGAAGAGTTCAGCGCCTGGTAAAGTTCGAGCAGTTTCGGCAGATCGTCCCGGCCAGCTTCGCGAAGGCTCATGGTCTCTGAATACATCTGCGCTCAATCCTTCTTGCCGAACATCCGCTTCAGCATCTCCGCCATCGGCCCGGTTTCCGGCAGTTTTTTCGGTTGGGCGTTGTTGCGCGCCTGATGGATGTGGGATTGCGCGGCGGGCTTGGCCGCCTTGGCCGGTTTTTCCGTTTCCGGCTTGCTGCCGGTGGCAAGCGCCAGCTTGTTCATCAGCTGCGAATCCTCTGATTTCACCAGCATGGCGGCATTGTCGGCAATGGCGTCCAGCAGCGGATCGAGCCAGACCCGGTCGGTCTTGGCGAAATCACCGAGAACGTGGCCATGCACCCGCTCCTTGTCGCCGGGATGGCCGATGCCGAGGCGCAGGCGGCGGTATTCCTTGCCGCAATGGGCGTCGATCGATTTCAGGCCATTATGGCCGCCATGGCCGCCGCCGGTCTTGATGCGCGCGCGGCCTGCAAGCAAATCGAGTTCATCATGGATGACGATAATGTCTGCCGGTGCAAGCTTGAAGAAACGCATGGCCTCGCCGACGGATTCACCCGACAGGTTCATGTAGGTGAGGGGCTTCATCAGCAGAACTTTCTCACCGCCTATTTCGCCTTCGGAAATCTCCGCCTTGAATTTCCGCGCCCAGGGCGAGAAGGAAGGCAGGCGCTGCAGCGCATCCACGGCCATGAAGCCGATGTTGTGACGGTTTCCCGCATATTGGGCGCCGGGGTTACCAAGGCCTGCGATGATCTTCATGGGGCATGTCCGCTTTTTTGCCTGACGATGCTGTTGTCACCACCCCGAAATGTTCCGGCTGTCAATCTTTTTATGGATTTTTTGATGTCGCGAGCGGGCGCTCAAGGGCTGACGAGTTTGTAGCGGTCGAATATGCTCTGTTGCGTTCCATCGGCGATTAGCCTGTCCAGCCGCGCCTGCAATTTTGCAATGACCTCGTCTGGAACGCTTTTGTTGCAGGCAAGACCCAGCTGTTGCCGCGCCAGCGTTATCACTTCCCTGAACTTGCCTGGGGGTTGGCTTTTGAAAGTGCTTTCCGACATGGGCATCAGGTCGATGCGGCCTGCGTTCAGCTTGTGAAGCGTGATCTGGAAATCAGCACCGACATCCACATGCTCGAAACCGAGGTTGCCAAGAAGGACCTCGGTGTAGTCGCCACGCTGGGTGCCGACCCGGTATTTTCTCGCGTCTTCCAGACTGGAGACGTTGATATCCGCATTCTGGCGCGCCACGAGGATGTTGCGGTCGCTATGGATCGGTGAGACCCATTTGAAAAGCTTTTCCCGTTCGGGCGTTCTCGCCGTGGCAAAGACGCAATGCATGGCCTTCGTTGTGGCCAATGCGATTGCCCGCGCCCAGGGCATGACGGCAACCTCGTAATCGGTGCCGGTATCCTCAAGTACGATCCTGAGCTGGTCGATATAAACGCCCGCCACGCTGCCGTCGTCGTTTTGCAGATTATAAGGTGGGTAAACCTCGGTGGTCAGGAAAAGCTTGGCTGCGCTGGCCGGGCCGGCAAGAGCAAGAAAGATCAGACAAAAGCGGATCAATCCCATGGTTGCTCCCACCCGTTTACGCCTGTCGCGCCGCGGCGCGGTCTGCGCCGTTATCCGCATTCAATGCAGCGATCAGCCGTTCGATGGGCTGCGGTCGCGCAAAATAATAGCCCTGTCCGTAATCCGCACCTATCACTGTCAGAAGCTCCTTCTGCTCTTCCGTCTCGACGCCTTCGGCGATGACGGAGCAATTCATCTTGTGTGAGATTGCGGCGATACCCTCGACCAGCATGCGGCTGCGCTGCCTTATCTCCACCGTGTCGTCGCAGATCGAGCGCGTGAAGGACTGATCGATCTTGACGATGTCGACCGGAAAGCGGCTGAGATAGCTTAGCGACGAATAACCGGTGCCGAAATCGTCCAGCGCGATGCGGCAGCCCAGCTGGTGAATGGCATTGAGGATCGCCCGGATTTGCGGATCGTCCTTCATGATGACCGCCTCGGTTATCTCGATAATCAGCCGCTTGGGAAGAATGCCGTAGCGGTGAAGGACGCCGGCGATACGGGTCGGCAATCCCGGTTCGAACTGCAGCGGCGAAAAATTTACCGCCACATAGGATTGCTCCATGCCGGGCAGGTGCGACAGTCTGGCCAGATTGGCGATTGACTGGTCGAGGATGACATTGCCGATGCGATGGATGGTACCGTTTTCTTCCGCAAGGCTTATGATCGTGGCGGGAGAAAGCAATCCCTTTTCCGGATGGTTGAGACGCAACAGTGCCTCGAAACCCGCCGTCTGGCCGGTTGCAAGATCTTGAATCGGCTGGAAATAAGCCTCGAACCAATTGTCGGAAAGCGCCTGCGCGATATCCCGTTCCAATTCCGCATGTTCGCGCGCCCGGTCCATGATCGAGCTGTCGAAGATCTGCGAGCCGTTCTTGCCCGTTCTCTTGCGGGTATACATGGCCATGTCGGCATTCTGCAAAAGTTCGGACGCGCTTGCGGCATGCAGCGGGTAGATCGCCATGCCGATGCTGGCGCTGAGACGGATGCTGTTGCCTTCGATCTCGAAGGGCGTGTCCAGCATGGTGCAAATCCGCTCGCAGAACAGCTGGGCGCGCTCCTCCACCTTGTCGCCGGCAAGCAGGATGGCGAATTCGTCGCCGCCCAGACGCGACGCGCTGTCCAGCGGTGTCAGCAGTGGTTCGATTTTCAGCGTGAATTCCCGCAGAACCGCATCGCCTGCCGCATGGCCGAGATTGTCGTTGATGGCCTTGAACCGGTCGAGGTCTATGAAAAGGCATGCCAGTTCGCTGCCGTTCCTGTCTGCGTCACGGATCTGCACGTCGAGAATGGCCTCGAAACCCTGGCGATTGAAGAGGCCGGTCAAATGGTCGGAAATAGCCTGCTGGCGGTTGCGCTTTTCCGACTGGCGCAACTCCGTCACGTCAGTCATGACGCAGAGATATGTGCCCTGATGTGCGTTGCCGGAATCAAGGGCTTTTTCAAGGATGAGGGCGTCCATAACGCTGCCATCCATGCAATGAAAACGCACCGTGATACCCGCATGTGCGGCGTCGGGCGAATGTTGTGCCGCCTTGCGCTGCAGGAAAAGGGACCGGTCATCCGGGTGGATGAGGTCGGCGAAATTCAGGCCGAGTATTCTGGCCCGATCATAACCGGTCGCCTGCACCCAATAGTCGCTGACCGCGGCAATCCTGTCGTATCTGTCAAGCGAGAACAGCATGGCGGGTGTGCGATTGTAGATTTCCGTCTTCCGCTCATGGGCATGCTTGATTTCCAGCTCTTCCTTTTCAAGCTGGGTCTGCATTTCGTTGAAGCTTTTTGCCAGCCTGCCGATCTCGTCCTTCGAGCGCCAGTCGACATGGTGGCGGGAGCCGACGCGGCGTGTCGCTTCTATCGCTGCCGCCAGCCGCATCAGCGGGCGGATGACCATGAAGCGGTTGCCGGCGATGGCCGCAAGAACGGTGGTGAGAATGGCGAGAATGAAAATTGTGATGAAGGCCAGTTCGGTGCGGCTGAGAGAGGTCAGAAGACCGATATCGTCGTAATAGACTGTCAGTTGCCCGACGGTGACGACACCGTTTGTGGTTTTGTAGGTCACTTCGCGGGTCGTGGAGGCTGCATCCTGAATGATGTCGCTGCCGGCCGTCTGGATGATGTCCAGCTGGCCAGAGGTATCCTTGACCTCGACCATGCGGATCACGGGGTCGGAGACGAGGGTGCCGGTAATCTGATTTATGGTGTCGTCGTCGAGATCCCATAGCGGGCGGGCAAGCGCCTGCGCATTGGTTGACAGCAGAATCTCAAGGTGATTGCGCTGGCTACGGATAGCCTCGTGATAGGAGAGGGTCAGCAAAAGGGTGAAAAGCGGGGCGACCACTGTGAGAAGTGCACCGGAAACAATCGCGATAAAGCGACTTTCGACGGAATGAGCCATGTTCTATTGCAGTACCCTCTACCCCAGATAACTGCGCCCCGTTTCCGCCCCGTCCGGAGAGACAATCCTTGAGGTTTTCGGCAACGGCCTTGTATCCTCACTGTATTTCTTCAACCCGTCCGGTGTTTTCACGATAACGCAATGGGCATCGTTTCATGGAATTGTTAATTCACGCTGAAACGGGACCGGCATCCTGCACGCGGCGAGAGGTTTTTGCTTTTAAAGTTCATAAAAACTAAAAGGCCCGTTCCGAAAAACGGAACGGGCCTTTTAGCTCAAATCTATCTGGCCTTATGGCCGCAGATTATTATTCAGAAGCTTCGCCGGCTTCTTCTTCTTCTTCAGCAACGCCGCCAGCCGGAGCAACGATCGTTGCGATCGTGAAGTCACGGTCGGCGATTACAGGCGAGATGTTCTTCGGCAGCTTCACATTCGAAATGTGAACGCTGTCGCCGATCTTCAGACCGGAGAGATCAACCGTGATGAATTCCGGAATGTCGTTGGCCGGGCAGTGGAATTCCACCGTGTGGCGAACGATGTTCAGAACGCCGCCGATCTTGATTTCCGACTTTTCTTCGTTTTCGAAGTGAACCGGAACTTCAACGTTGACGAGCGTGTTGCCCGAAACGCGCAGGAAGTCGACGTGCATGGTGAAGTCGCGGACCGGATCAAGCTGGTAGTCCTTCGGCAGGACCTTGATCTTCTTGCCGTCGACGTCGATTACCGCCACAGTCGTCATGAAGCCGCCAGCGTGGATACGCTTGGTTACTTCGTTGGTCGACAGAGCGATGGAAATGGGGGCCTGCTTGTCACCATAGATGACAGCGGGAATCAAACCGTTGCGGCGAAGTTCACGAGAGGACCCCTTACCAACTCGTTCGCGCGCCTCGGCCTTGAGCTCATACGATTCTTTGCTCATGGCAATTCCTTTCGAGGTTATATGGAGAGTTCATGCCCGCGGGCACTGAACTGGAGAGGCTAAAAGCCATCTCGCCCGCGTTGCCTCCAAGGGTGTCTACACGGGTGCGGGCGCTATAATACAAACGGAAGACAAAGACAAGAGCGGCCGTTTTCCGCGGATGCTATGCTGTGATTTTATTAGACTTGTCTAATTCACTCGTGCATTGCAACTTTTAATATATGCTTATCCATTCATATAAACCGGCTGCAAACTTGGCAAGTGATAAGGCTGCCTGGAATTCCAATTGCGTAGATGACAATGCTTAAAGTTCTCCAGTGCCTTACCGTCGATCATGACTTCCGATACACCACAGCAGCGGTCCTCGTCTGCATGCTGGGGAGCTTCGTCACGATGCGTCTTTTCTCGAGGGCGCGTCAGGCGAGGGGTTGGCAAAAGGTCAACTGGCTGTTTCTGGCTGGTGTCAATGGTGGGTCGGCGATATGGACCACCCATTTCGTGGCGATGCTGGGTTATGTCGCTGCCGGGGAGGTGGGTTACGATCCCTATCTGACCGGGCTTTCGCTTCTTATCGCCATTGCCACAACGACAACCGGCTTTGCCATTTCCGCCTATGGCGGACGCACGGCCCTGGTGGAAGCGGGTGGTGCGACAGTCGGTCTCGGTATTGCGGCCATGCATTATACCGGCATGGCTGCCTATCAGATTCAGGGCATGATTTTCTGGAACCAGACCTACGTCATCGCTTCGCTGGTCCTCGGGGCTGTATTCGGCGCGCTCGCGGTCAATCGCATCGCGCGCCCAGTCAACCGGTTTTGCCAATATAGCTCGGTTGCGTTCCTCATCCTGGCCATCGCCTCCATGCATTACACCGGCATGGCCTCGATGTTGTTCGAGTTCGATCCGCGCATCGTCATTTCGGAAAGTCTGCTGCCGCCCGCCATCATGGGTGGGGGCGCCATCGCCGTGACGCTTCTCCTGCTGGCGCTCGGGCTTTCCACCTATGTCATCGACGCCCAGTCCACCCAGCAGGCGGTCGCCCGCTATCGTCATCTTTCGCTGCACGATCCGCTGACGGGCATTCCGAACCGCGCGGCATTTATCGAACATCTCAACCGCCGCACGCGCCATCTCTCCATGGGCGCGCACACGGCGCTTTTGTCCATCGATCTCAACCGCTTCAAGGAAATCAACGACGTTCACGGCCATGCGGCGGGCGATGCCGTGCTGCGCGCCATTGCCGACCGCGCAAGTTCCGTTCTGAAAGCCGGGGAGTTTCTGGCGCGTATGGGCGGGGATGAATTCGTGGCGATGACCCATTCCTATTACACCCGTGCCGATGGTGCGGAATTCGCCCAGCGGCTGATCGAGCAGATCAGCAGGCCGGTCGAATGGAACGGGCAGACGTTTTCGGTCGGCGCGAGTGTCGGCATATCGGTGCGCAATACCGGCGCCATCGACGCCGACACGCTGATGGCGCAGGCCGATGTCGCCATGTATCGGGCAAAAGGCGGGAATTCCGACACGATCTGCTTTTACGACAAGTCCATGGATGAAGCCGCACGCGAACGCAACGCGCTTGCCGTGGCCATGCGCAGCGGTCTCGCCAACAGCGAGTTCGAGCTTTATTACCAGCAGCAGAATGATACCAAGAGCGGCAGCATCGTCGGTTTCGAGGCGCTGTTGCGCTGGAAACATCCGGAACGCGGTATGATCTCGCCTGTCGAATTCATTCCGATCGCGGAGCAGACCGGCTTTATCGTCGAATTGGGCGAATGGGTTCTGCGCGAAGCCTGCGCGCAGGCGGCTCTCTGGAAAAAATCGCTTTCCATCGCCGTCAATGTCGCCCCGCAGCAGCTTGCGGACAATGATTTCCCCGAGAAGGTCGAGAAGATTCTTCGGGAGACGGCGCTTGCGCCTGAGAGGCTTGAGCTTGAAATCACCGAAGGCAGCATCATCGCCGACCACCGACACGCGCTGATCACGATCCGCAAACTCAAGGCGCTCGGCGTCAAGATCGCCATGGACGATTACGGCACGGGCTATTCCTCCCTGTCGACCCTGCAGAGCTTTCCCTTCGACAAGATCAAGATCGACCGGGCCTTTATCGATGGCCTGTCGACCAATGTGCAGTCGGAGGCGATCGTTCGCTCCACGCTCATTCTGGCGCATAGCCTCAATATTCCGGTGCTTGCGGAAGGTGTCGAGACGAAGGCCCATATCGAGTTCCTTCGCCGCGAAGGCTGCCTGCAGGTGCAGGGCTTCTTCTTCGGCAGGCCCGGTCCCTTGACCTCCATCGCCAATCTCGTTGACGACACGTTCCTTTCGACGGAGGACGAGCCGGAGGTCACCACCACCGGCCAACGCTATTTCAAGGCGGTATGATATCAGGCGCAGCCCGCGGTTGCGCTGACGGATGCAGGTCGCAAAGTTTTTAGTTGAAACGTGAACGCTTCCAGCGCACCATTGCCGAAAAGCTTTGGGAGGAGCGAATGCCGACAGACATCGCCCATGCGGACCGCGTGTATGAAACAGCGCGCCAACGTTCCGCAGCCGCAAGTTCTCCGATCATCGCCTCATGGCGCCGTTGCATGGTCACGCACCGTCTTGCGCCGGAGGAAAACCGCAAGCCGATCTTTCTCACCGACGTCGAATTCCGCCGCGCACGCGAAAGTGCGGCGGGCCTGATTGCCGAAAGCACCGATGAACTCGACCGCATTTTTCACAGTGTCGGCAAATCCGGCTGCTGCCTGCTTTTGACAGACGCCCAGGGCGTCGCGCTGGAGCGCCGGGGTGCTGCCGGCGACGATCGTGATTTCCGGGCGCTCGGTCTCTGGTCCGGCGCCGTCTGGAGCGAAGCGAGCGTCGGGACCAACGGTATTGGAACGGCACTTGCCGACGAACGTTCGGTGGTGGTCTATCGCGACCAGCACTTCTTCACATCGAACACGGAACTCTGCTGCACCACGGCCCCGATCCGCGACCATACCGGCCGGGTGACGGGCGCTCTCGATATTTCCACGTGCCGCGACGACATCAACGAAATGACGTTTTCTTTCGTCACGCAGGCGGTGCGGGATGCCGCGCAGCGTATCGAGGGCAATCTCTTCCGCCGGGCCTTTCCCGGCGCGCGCATCGTTGTGGTGCCTACGGGTTTCAGTCCGGCACTTTCGTTGCTTGCCGTCGATCAGGACGATCTCGTGCTTGGGGCGACGCGCGCGGCGCGGCTTGCGCTGAAGCTCGATGACCATCGCATTGCGCAGGGGCTGCCCGCCGCCGATGTCTTGCAGGAACAGCGTCACGACGGCGGTTCCGATCTTGAGGAGGCGGAACGTTCGGCTTTGCGCCGGGTTCTGTCGCGCACCAATGGCAATGTCACGCAGGCCGCGTCCCTGCTCGGCATCAGCCGCGCCACGCTTCATCGCAAGATGAAGAAATTCGACGTGCATTGAGGCTATCCGAGACGATACCCGCTCAATTCAGCGGGATCGGAGCGGGTTTGTCGCAGATGTGAGACAATGTGCGCTGCGGAACCGCGCGGTGCCACTACCCGCCACGATCATCTAGGCCCACCTTCCTGTCATGCGGTCCGTCGCGGATCGTTTTCATCAGGGAGGATGAAATCATGAATATTCAGGTTCAGCACAAAGCTGGCGAAGCGCCCTTCAAGCTGAAATACGGAAATTTCATCGGCGGCAAATGGGTGGAGCCGAAATCCGGCCGCTACATGGACAATCTGTCGCCGGTAACGGGTCACAAGATTTGTGAGGTTCCGCGCTCCGATGCGGCCGATATCGAACTCGCACTGGATGCCGCCCACCAGGCGCGGGAGAAGTGGGGCAAGACGAGCGTTACCGAACGTTCCAACATCCTGCTCAAGATCGCCCAGCGCATCGAGGACAATCTGGATCTCATCGCACGGGCCGAAACCTGGGATAACGGCAAGCCGCTACGCGAGACCACCAATGCGGATATTCCGCTGACGATCGACCATTTCCGCTACTTCGCGGGCTGCATCCGCGCGCAGGAAGGCACGATCGGCGAAATCGACAATGACACGGTCGCTTATCATTTCCATGAGCCTCTCGGTGTCGTTGGCCAGATTATTCCGTGGAACTTCCCGATCCTTATGGCCGCATGGAAACTTGCACCGGCACTCGCCGCCGGCAACTGCGTGGTACTGAAGCCGGCGGAACAGACGCCTGCTTCTATTCTGGTGGTGATGGAGCTTATCGAAGACCTGCTGCCGCCGGGCGTGCTCAACATCGTCAACGGCACTGGTGTTGAAGCGGGCAAGCCGCTGGCGCAGAGCAAGCGCATCGCCAAGATCGCCTTCACCGGCTCCACCCCGGTCGGCAAGGAAATCATGCGTTATGCGGCCGACAATGTCACAAACATCACGCTGGAACTGGGCGGCAAGTCGCCGAACATCTTCTTTGCCGATGTGATGAATGAAGACGACGCTTTCCTTGACAAGGCGCTTGAAGGCTTCGCCTTCTTCGCTCTCAACCAGGGCGAAGTCTGCACATGCCCGTCGCGTGCGCTGGTGCATGAATCGATCTACGACCGCTTTATGGAAAAGGCGATCAAGCGCGTTCAGGCCATCAGCCAGGACGACCCGCTCAATCCGTCGACCATGCTGGGTGCGCAGGCCTCGCAGGAACAGTTCGACAAGATCATGCGCTATCTGGATATCGGCAAGAAGGAAGGCGCAAAGGTTCTGACTGGCGGTGACCGCAAGACGCTCACGGGCGATCTTAAGGACGGTTATTACATTCAGCCGACGGTCTTCGAAGGCAACAACAAGATGCGGGTTTTCCAGGAGGAAATCTTCGGTCCTGTCGTTTCGGTCACCACCTTCAAGACGGTGGAAGAAGCGCTCGAAATCGCCAATGACACGGTTTACGGTCTTGGCGCTGGCGTCTGGAGCCGCGATACCAATATCGCCTATCGCGCTGGCCGTGGCATCGAAGCGGGCCGCGTGTGGACCAATTGCTACCACGTCTATCCGGCCGGTGCCGCTTTTGGTGGTTACAAGCAGTCGGGCATTGGTCGCGAGACCCACAAGATGATGCTCGATCACTATCAGCAGACCAAGAACCTGCTCGTATCCTACAGCCCGAACAAGGTTGGCTTCTTCTGAGTTCCTCCCCGGAAGCCGGCGACGGATCGTCCTGATTTCCGGCCGCCGGCGAGTTCCCAGGGGCTTCGGTCCCTGGGAACCCGGATGAAGTTCAGCAAAAATAAAAGGCCGGAGGTTTTGCCTCCGGCCTTTTTTTACTGCGGACTATGCCGCGTAACGCTGGTCGCGTTTTCGGGTGGCGCCTACGGAGAACTGGCCCACCTGTTCGGTCAGGCCATCAGCTTCGCTTGCGAGCGAGAAGGCCGCAGCCGTCGTTTCCTCCACCATCGCCGCGTTCTGCTGCGTCACATGGTCGAGTTCGTTGACGGAGGCGTTGATTTCGCCGAGGCGGCCGGATTGTTCGCGCGATGCTGTGGCGATTTCACCGATCTGATCGTTGACCGACTGGATGCGTTTCTGGATCTGCTCGAGGCTTTCTCCGGTTTTCAGCACCAGTGCCACGCCGCTTTCCACATCGCCCGCAGAGGTGGCGATGAGCGTCGTGATATCCCGTGCGGCAGCCGCCGATTTCTGCGCGAGTTCCCGCACTTCCTGTGCCACGACCGCAAAGCCCTTTCCGGCCTCACCGGCGCGGGCGGCCTCAACCCCGGCGTTCAGCGCCAGAAGATTGGTCTGGAAGGCAATCTGGTCGATGACGTCGATGATCTGGCGGATCTTGGACGACGACGTCTCGATCCGCTCCATGGCGACGATCGCTTCTTTGACGACAGCGGTGGATTTATGGGCATCCTGCATGGTTTCCGCCGTCGTTCCGACTGCGACGTCGCAGCGGGAGAGGGAAACGTTGACGGCCTGCGTCATGTCTCCAAGTGCGGCGGCTGCTTCTTCGAGGGCGGCCGCCTGGCGTTCCGTGCGCCGCGACAGATCTTCCGATGCGCTTTTCAGCTCGCCGGAGCCGGAGCGGATGGCATTGGCGCTTTCGCCGATGCTGGAGATCGTCGCATCCAGCCCCGCTATGGAGTTGTTGAAATCGACGCGCAGATGGTCGAGCGACGGCACGAAAGGTTTTTCAATGCGAAGATCGAGCCTGCCCGCAGCAAGATTGGCAAGGCCGGTCGCAAGCGCATCGACTGCTTCTTCCAGCTCCTTTGCACTTCTCGCCTTTTCCATCTCACGCTGGGCACGTTCCTCGTCCAGTTCCTCGCTTTTGCGATGGGACTCGGTTTCCATACGCTGCTTGTCGAGAATGCCCTGGCGGAAGGATTCCAGGGCGCGCGCCATGGTTCCGATTTCGTCGCCACGGGAAACGGCCTTGATCTCAATATTATGGTCACCACCGTTCAGACGTTCCATCAACCCGGCAAGGCCGGTCAGCGGCTTGGTCAGGCTGGCGGAAACGAAAATGCCGATGAGTGTCATGACGGCAAGCACCGCAAGTGTTGCAAGCGTTGCCCAGAAGGCGAGATCATTGGCCGCTGCCAGCACCTTGCTCTCCTGCTGGCCGATGGCCAGAAGATGCTTCTGTCCGAAAACGGAGACCGGACGATAGGCGTAGAAGATGCTGCCCGCAGGGGTCTTCGCCATGACCGTTCCGGCTTCGCTGGCACCTGTAAGTGCCGCGAGACTTTCGGAAACGGCGACTCCAGCCCCACCGGAGAGCACGCCCGCGCGAAGTTTGCCTTCAGCGCTCAGAAGAACGGCGTCGTCGATGGACTTGCCGGTTTCCTCAGGTGTTACCGCCGCACCGATACGGTCTGCGGAAATGCGCATGATGACGGCGCCCTTGCGCTGCAACTGGCCCCAGTTCGAGACCGCAAGCGGCATGCCGATCAGGGCCGAGTCATTGGTGCTGTCATCGTTGAACCCAGTTGTGCTGATGACACCGTCCTTGCCGGCCTCGATGCGGTCGAACAATTCCTTGATCGTGCTGTTTTGCGGTTCCGTCACATTGGTCAGGAAGTTCTTGCCCTTGGTCACGGAATAGATAATGAGGCCTGCCTTGTCGATGACGTAGATGTCGCTGACCCGGGTGTTGCGCCAGACGCTGGCAATGGCCGCGTTGATCGTGGCGTGGCGAATGGCATAGAGCAGCCGCAAGCCTTCACCGTTGAAGGAGGCGCGCTCCTCCTCGGATACGCCCTCGCGGCGGAATGCCTGAATGATCGCATCCTTTTCCGTCGGTACGACCGTGGTCATGGTTTCCAGCGCCTGAGCGATCGCAGCGTTCTGCGACAGCTCGGAAATGCTTTGTTCGACGCGCAGCGTATAGGCATCAAGCTGTTTGGACTGGTTTCCCGCAACCGTCTCGAGCCTGATCTTGCTGGCGTCGATCAGGCCGGACTTGCCCATTTCGTATGACAGCAGCCCAACGGCCAGGCACGAAACCAGCGTCGCGCCCGTGACGAGCGCTGCGAATTTTGCCTTGATTGACAATGATTTAGCTTTGACAGCAGTCGGATTTGCACCCGGCATCCTGTTTCCTCCCCCCAAAAGAACGTTGCGGTACCGTCGCAACAATTGTTTACGGTCGCGTTAAGCTTGGCGGGGAATTGTATGATTATTTCCCGCATACCGTGAAAAAATCCAAGGCCCTGGCCGCCATTCTCCGTAATAAAACTGCAATGGAACAGGCGCATACCGTGCGAAGTTCAACGGCTGTTCATATTCATGCAAGCTTTTCGCGCTCCTGCTCTTGCCACTATCGACGATGTTTGCGGAACACCCGCGGCTGGATATGACGGAGCCCCTTTGAGATCGATCCCGGATTTCGCGGTTATCGTACCCATGCACAATGAGGAAGCGAGCGTTGAAACGCTTGTCGCTGAGATCGTTGCTGCCTGCCAGCCGGTCGGTCCGTTCGAGATTATCGTGGTGGACGACGCATCTTCCGATCGCACGGCGGATGTGGCGCTTTCGCTTGCCGGGCGTTATCCGATGCTGCGGCTGGTGCGGCATGACCGGCAGGRCGGGCAATCGGCTGCGATCCATAGCGGTGTGCAGGCAGCGCGCGCGCCGGTTGTCTGTATGCTTGACGGAGACGGGCAGAACCCGCCGGACAATCTGCCGGCGCTTCTTGCGCCGCTTCTTGCCACGAACGCGCCGAGCCGGCTTGCGCTTGTGGCCGGGCAGCGCGTCGGCCGGCGCGATACGCTTGCAAAACGTCTTTCCTCCCGCTTCGCCAATGGCTTGCGGGCGCGGATATTGAAGGACGGCACGCGGGATACCGGCTGCGGCCTCAAGGCTTTCCGTCGCGACGCCTATCTCGCCTTGCCCTATTTCGATCACCACCACCGCTATTTTCCGGCGCTCTTCAATCGCGACGGCTGGCAGGTTGCCCATGTCGACGTCACGCACCGGGCGCGCCTTCATGGCAATTCCCATTACACCAATATCGGCCGCGCGCTTGTCGGCATCCACGACCTGATCGGCGTTGCCTGGCTGTTGCGGCGGCGCAAGCGGGCAAGTTGGGCCGAAACCTTCAAAACGGAGACATCGCCGTGAACGCACCGGCCTTATGGTCCATGCTGCATGTGAACAGCTGGAAGGAATTTCTCTGGGTCTGCACCGGCTTTATGGGCCAGATGCTGTTTACCATGCGTTTTCTGGTTCAATGGATTTCGTCGGAACGGGCGAACCGCTCGGTCATTCCGGTAGCCTTCTGGTATTTCTCCATCGTCGGCGGCCTTGTGCTGCTATTATACGCGATCTGGCGTCGCGATCCCGTTTTCATTCTGGGACAGGCCTCCGGCCTGTTCATTTATGCCCGAAATCTCTGGTTGATCCATGCAGAACGCCGCCAGCATGCATGAGGCCGCAGCTCTGCCTTACGCGCAGGCGAATGAGCAGCGCCAATGGATGACGTTTGCGCTTGCGGCAATCGTGCTCGTCACTGTGCTGCGCGTCGTCGGGCTTGCTTTCAACCGCACCGATCTTTTCGTTGATGAGGCGCAATATTGGCTGTGGGGCCGGGAGATGGCGTTCGGCGCCTATTCCAAGCCACCGCTGATCGGCTGGATCATTCGCGCCGCCACCACTCTGAGCGGCGGCGAGAGCACCTTCGACGTGCGGCTCGCCGCGCCGGTCATCCATGGCATAGCGGCCGCGGCGATCCTTGCGCTCGGGCGCATGATCTATGATGCGAAGCTCGCCTCGCTGGCTGCCGTCATCTATCTGACGCTGCCCGCCGTGACGCTCGGCAGTCTTCTGATCTCGACCGATACGCCGATGATGCTGTTCATCGTGCTGTCGATGATCTGCGTGCGCAAGCTTGCGGAAGCACGCGCTGCCGGTGTGTCCGCGATGCTCTGGAGCATTGCGCTCGGTCTAAGCTTCGGCCTCGGGCTGATGTCTAAATATGCGATGATCTATTTTCTGCCCTGCTTCATCGCTGCCGGCTGGCTGTGCGTGGGCTGGCGCATCCGTTGGCGTGACGCCGGTATTGCTGTAGTTGTCTGCGCCGCCGTCATCGCTCCCAATCTTTGGTGGAATGCTGCGCATGATTTCATGACCGCGCGCCATACGGCGGACAATGCCAACTGGCATGGCGTTAAGCTGAAAATTGGTCCGGCGCTCGAGTTCTTCTTCTCGCAGGCGGGTGTTGTCGGGCCGTTCGTCTTCATCGGCATGATCGTCGCGACGTTCAGGGCCAAAACCGCTGAAACCCGGGCGCTTGTCGCCCTTTCGGTACCGATCGTGCTTCTGATCACGGCACAGGGGCTGATGTCGCGGGCGCTCGCCAACTGGGCGGTGGGGGCTTATGCCGCGGGCGTGCTTCTGGCGGTGCCTGTCCTGGCATCCCGGCGCTGGCTTACCGTCTCCACCCTTGTGCTCGGCGGCATCGTTGCCATCGCACTGCCGTTGATGACGATTGCCGGAACGGAATTGCGCTTGCCGAATGGCGACCTGGCGATGAAGCGTTATCTCGGCAGCTTGGAGCTTGTGTCGACCGGCCTTTCAAGGGCGCGAGAGGCGGGGGCGGATGCAATCGTCGCTGCAGATCGCTCCATTCTGGCCGAACTCTTTTATCAGCTGCGGGACGAAAAGCTGCTCATGCCGCGCGCTCTGCCTGAAACCGGCGTTCCTTCCAGCCACTACGCGCTTCTTTACCCGCTGAAAGCCGGAGAGGCGACAAATCCCGTCTATCTTGCGAGGGCGGACAGCCTGCCGGGCTGTCTCAATGGCGAGGCGCCGCTGTCGACCTGGGTTGCCGGGCCGGGCTCGTTCGAGCGCAAGGAAATTGGTCTCTGGCGTCTGCCGCCACAATGCATCCCGAGGGTTGCCGATGGACAATGATCTTTCGCATATGCGGATCACGATCTGGGTTACGTTCGCCACATTGGCGCTCGTCATCCTGTTCGCGACCTTCCCGTCCATCGACCTCGAGTTTTCTTCCCTGTTTTTCTCGCCCGAAGCGCGCCTGTGGGCTGGAAGCCTGCCGGTTCCGGAATGGTTTCGCGATACGTTGCGGGAGTTAACGGAACTGGCCGCACTTCTGGCCTTCATCGTTCTGGTCGGCAACATCAGGCTGGGCGCGCTGCAGCGCACCGGCTGGCGCGTCTGGGCCTTTCTCTGCGGGCCTGTGGTGCTCTGCGCCGGGCTTCTGGTAAACGGGGTGCTGAAGGCCAATATCGGCCGCGCCCGCCCGTTCAGCGTCAGCGATTTCGGTGGACATCAGCTTTTTACGCCGCCTTTCCAGTTCAGCACGCAATGTTATTCAAACTGTTCGTTTTCCTCCGGGGAAACGGCGCTCATAGCGAGCTTTTTCCTGCCGCTCTGCGCGCTTGTCTGGAACCGCCTGCAATGGGGCGGGCGTCTTTTCATGGGCAGCACTGCCGCCGGCGCCATCATCCTCATGTCCGGTCTGCGTATTGCAGCTGGCGGGCATTTTCTCAGCGATGTGGTGATGTCCGTGCTGTTTTCCGCACTGACGACGCTGTTCCTTTACCGGGCGCTGGCAATTGCCCGTCATCGTCATCTATTTACCGGCGATGCCGTTACGGCCGATGCCATCAGCCTTTGGCGCAATGGCAGCCATGCTGTTCGCACCCGCGCTCGGCGCTGGTGGCCGAAAATCAAGGCCGCCGCCACACGGCTGCAACGACCGCCGGATGCGGGCACGGCATCTTCCTGAGTGGTGCAGATGGAGTGCTGCGATCTCTGCGGATGCTGAGATAGCTGGCAAAATTGATAAGCTTTCTTCTCATCATGCCAAACTTTAACCAGCATCCAGCCACGGCGCGGACGCGCCGTAAGAAAGGGTCTTACGCGATCAAAGACTTGATCGCACTGGACCCCGGACTAATCCGGGGTGACAGTATGCGGATGCAGTGATTTTGCAGATGTACGAGAGAAACGATTGCTTCAGTCGAACAGGCCGGAAACCGACTGTTCCTGCGCGGTGCGGTTGATCGCTTCGCCCAGAAGGCCCGCAGTGCTGATCACGCGGATATTGTGCGCGGACTGGACGCTTGTGGTCGGCTGGATGCTGTCGGTGATGACGAGTTCGCGCAGCTTCGATGAGGCCACACGGGCAACGGCGCCGCCGGAAAGCACGCCGTGCGTGATATAGGCGGTGACGCTGGTTGCGCCCTTTTTCAACAGCGCTTCGGCAGCATTGCAGAGCGTGCCGCCGGAATCGATGATATCGTCGATCAGGATGCAGTCCTTGCCGGATACGTCGCCGATGACGTTCATGACTTCGGATTCACCCGGACGGTCACGGCGTTTGTCGACGATGGCCAGCAGACAGTCCAGACGCTTCGACAGGGCACGGGCGCGCACCACACCGCCAACGTCAGGCGAAACGACCATGACGTTGTTGGTGTCGTAGTGGTCCTTGATATCGCGGGCCAGAATGGGCGCTGCGAAGAGGTTGTCGGTCGGAATATCGAAAAAGCCCTGGATCTGGCCGGCGTGAAGATCGAGCGTCAGAACGCGGTCGGCGCCGGCTTCGGTGATCAGGTTGGCGACGAGCTTGGCGGAAATCGGTGTGCGGGGGCCGGCTTTGCGATCCTGGCGGGCGTAACCGAAATAGGGAAGTACTGCCGTGATGCGTTTTGCCGAGGAGCGGCGCATGGCATCGATCATGATGAGCAGTTCCATCAGATGATCGTTTGCCGGAAACGAAGTGGACTGGACGAGAAAAACGTCCTCCCCGCGTACGTTTTCACTGATTTCTACGAAAATTTCCTGGTCAGCAAACCGCTTTACGGTGGCATTTCCCAAGGGAACGTTGAGATACTTGCAGATCGCTTCGGCAAGGTGCCGGTTCGAATTGCCTGCGAAAACCTTCATTGCGCCCGCCTGTTTCCATGCAATCGCCTTGCGCCACGGGAAAGTGTCTGCCGTAACCAAGCGTCGTTCAAGGGGAGGAACATCCGGCTGAAAAGCCTTTGCCGGATACGCCTTGTTGCCATGCGCGCCTTAATAGCGTTGTTGCTTCCGATTGCAAGAGGACTCCGTGCTTTCGCAATGATTTTCATGAAATCTCTGTGACTTCTCCCGCCGTTTCATCTCATCCCCTTTGAGACTGCTTCCATGACGAATACTCGTTGAGCGTTTTTGCGGCGATATCCTGCATGACCCTGTCGGTCGCGGCGGCCCAGGGATCGCTGCCCTTGGCTGCCACCGTTTCCTGCCCCTGCAGGCGATGGAGCCTGACACCATTGGCATCCAGAACGTCCCAGACGTAGATGATGTTGACCTTGCTGCCATCGGCGAAGGCGGAGAAATATCCCTTGAGGATGTTTTCTGCCGAATTGTCGTTCGAGGCGCGGATTGTCAGCCCCTTTGCCCGCGCCTCGGCGCCCAGTTGCCGCGAAAGCGGCGTGACAGCCTGAACGGGCGCGCCGATGATCGGCAGGAAGCGGATGGTGTTGCCGGAAGCAGCGGGGGCAAGTGCAGCCGTCTGCTGTGGAGGCGGCGGCTGGGTGCTGGCGGGTGAGTGGCCTGCAGATTGTCCGGTAGACTGGGTCTGACCAAGAGGTTCGCCGTACTCATTGCCGTTGGAAAGCGCCTGTGCCTGCGCCTGCAGGGAGTTCTGCGGTGCGTAAGCGGGCACGGAAGAGGCGGTTGCCGGTGCGCCTGCGGGCGCGCGGTCGGCGGCGGCAGCCATCTGGTCGAGATCACCCTGCGTCACCGGTGTCGATTGCGAGCTGTCGTGCCCGACATTCACCTGCGGCGTCAGCGCCTCCGTGGTGTTGCAGGCCGATAGGGTCAACGCCAGCGCCGGAATGACGAGGACCGAAACGACAAACGTCTGGAAAGGGCGGGTAAACCCTTTCCGGCTCATGCGACGTTTCCTCTCATGTTCCGCTCCTTCTTGCCCAAGGTGGCGGCAATGTAGGGCCGGTTTTCCCGCTCTGTCAAACCCGGTGCAGATTTAAGCTGTGAGAAGATCGAGGCTATGGCGCGAGAGCGGTTCCGGCGCGCCTTCCGTGGTAAGGTAGGTCTGGCCGAGGGTCATGGCGGTGCCGGAATCGGAATCCATCACGATCATGTGCACGAACAGGGTCATGTCGCTGGCGATTTCCTGCGAGTTGCCGGCATGGAACATCTGATGCTCCATCCATGACGGTGAGAAACGCGCGCCCAGCGAATAACCGCAGGAGTTCAGGCGATGGCGGGTCAGTCCACGCTCGTCCATGACGCGGGCGTGCACGTCGAAGATATCGCCGAAGGTCTTGCCGGGCCGCAGCACCTCTTCGATGTCTGTGAGGTTTTGCAGGCAGGCGCTGTAAAGCTCCTTCTGGCGGAAGTCCTGTTCGCCGATCACCACCGTGCGCATCATGGCGGCGTGGTAGTGGGCGCTGACACCCGCCCATTCCAGCGTCAACTGATCCTTGTCATCGAGCCTGCGGCGCCCGGCCTTGTAACGGCACAGCAGCGCGTCCGCGCCGGAGCCGATGATGAATTCATTGGCGGGATAGTCACCGCCGCCGGCCAGAACCGCTCCCTGCATTGCCGAGAGGATCGCGGCTTCGTCCGCACCGGGCTTGATGAGTTCCAGTGCAGCGTCCAGAGCCTCGTCCGCAAGTCTGCCTGCCTTCCTCGCATAGGCGATCTCGGCTGGGCTCTTGATGAGCCGCAAGCTGCTGACCAGATAGGAGGCGTCGATCATCTGGCAGAAGCTGGCAAGCTGGTTGTCCAGCAGGCGGGCGACACGCCCGGTCATGCCGTGGGTGTCGTATTCCACGCCGATCTTGGCGCCAAGGAGATCGAGATCGCTGAGGAGGTTCTTAAGATCGAGCGTCGGGTCGGCATTGGGCCGGTCGACCCAGACGAGAATATTCTCGATCGTCGAAGTATTCCGGGCCTGCCGCATATCCGCTGAACGGGTCAGAAGCATCATGGAGCCGTCCGACTTGACCACCAGCGTCTGGAAGAAGCAGTAGCCGAAGGTGTCATAGCCGGTCAGCCAGTACATGCTTTCCTGGGCGAAAAGCAGAATGGCGTCCAGCTTCTCTTCCGCCATCTTCGCAATCAGCCGTTCGCGGCGGGCATCGAATTCCGAGAGCTCGAAGTGCAGGGCCATTTAGTCCTCCAGAATTGCGATTGCGGAAATCTGCCGCCCGTAGTCGGGCTCGGCACGGTGGGTCGTGCGTCGGTAGGAATAGAAGCGTTCTTCATCGGGATAGGTGCAGAGGCCGAGGTTTTCCGCTCTCACGCCCGCATTGACCAGCCGGTCCACCGTAAATTGCTTGAGGTCGAATAGCGCATGGCCGCCTTTGTCCGAAGCGGTGAAATAGGCCGCATAGGCAGGATCGAAATCGGTGAAGCGCGCCACATATTCAGGCCCGACCTCATAATTGGCCTGGCTGATGGAGGGGCCGAGGGAGGCGGAGATGCGTTCGCGGCTGGCGCCCAGCTTCCTCATGGTCTCGATCGTGTTTTCGAGCACGCCGAACAATGCACCCTTCCAGCCGGCATGGGCGGCACCCACAACGCCCGCTTCAGCGTCAGCAAAAAGGATCGGGCCGCAATCGGCGCTCAGAACGCCGAGCACGAAACCCGGTGTCGCCGTTACCATCGCATCGGCCTGCGGGCGGCTGCCGTCATAGCTTTCATCGACCACAAGGACATCAGGAGAATGGACCTGATGCACGGTGGCGAGACGTTCCGGAGACAAGCCGAACCATTGCGTGACGCGCCGGCGGTTTTCCTGCACCAGTTCCGGCTCGTCATTCGAACCGAGGCCGACATTGAGGCCCTGATAAAGCCCCTCGGAGACACCGCCTTGCCGGGTGAAGAAACCGTGACGGACACGGTTTTCACTCAAGGCGGCAAGCAGGGGGCTCTGGATGGGGAGCGGCAGCGTTTCGTTCTGCATGGTGCGGGAGTTCCTTGGAGAATGTCGCTGTTGGCCAGTGGGATGCGTTAAGCGAGATGTTTCCTGTTGCCGCGGCGTTGCGCGGCGTTTGTCTGGTGCAGTGTGTCTGCGTTCGCTTGCTTCGTTCTGGGCCGATGTTGGCCCAGAGGTGATTGCACTGTCAATCCACCGCGCGAAACGGCATGAGATGGAGCGCGGGACTTGAAACGGCGATGACCTTGAAAAGTTCCCCCATCCTGCCAGCCCCTTCGCCAGCGAGACGGTTGACCGCTTCGGCGATTTCAAGCGTCTGGTCGGGTGTAGCTTTTGCGGCAAGGGCGGTTGCCCGTTCCTTCAGGCCAAGACCATAAAGAAAGTCGCCCTGCCTGATGCCGCCATTGACATGAACGCCGTTTGCCTCAGCCGTCCTGATGAGGCTTTCGAAATCGACATGGCTGGTCAGATCGGCTTGCCCGGGATGAGAAAGCGGCGGGTCGAAGGCATGGTTGCGCATGGCCTGCAATGTGTCGCCATATCCGGCGACCAGATGGCCGTAGTCGATAGCGAGTGCGGTGCCGCCATATGCGGACAGGCGCTGGCAGATTGCGGTCATTACGGCTTCGCGGGCGGGTGAGATCTCGAATATGCTGCCAATCGGCTGCCGTTCCGGGCCGGGCGGCAGCAGCGCCGGGTCGATGCCGGCAAGCCCAGTCGAGAAGACCAGTTCACCATCGGTACCAAGACTGACCACCCGTTCGCGGAAACCCTGCGGCGTCTTCACGAATTGCCGGATTGGGATGGCGTCGAAAAGCTCGTTGGCGACGAGGAGCAGGAAACCTTCAGGCACCGCATCGAAACTGTCATGCCATGTCAGCCGTTCGGCATGCGCAGCGAGCGTCTCTTTCTGGATGGCGCAAAGGCGAGGGCTGGTCTCCACCAGATGCACCCGCATCGTTTCGTAAAGTGGTGGGGCGATGCGGCGGATGACGCGCAGCATGTCAGACATCATGGTGCCGCGGCCGGGGCCGATTTCCACCAGACGAATATCTGCGGGTGCGCCATGGCGCTGCCAGGCGTGAACCACGAAAACGCCGAGCATTTCGCCGAAAAGCTGACTGACTTCCGGAGCGGTGATGAAATCGCCCGATCGGCCGAAAGGCTCGCGGCTCCGGTAATAACCGTGTTCAGGATCGGCGAGGCAAAGCGAGAAGAACTCGGTGACGCTGAGCGGGCCGTTCAGGCGGATGAGGGATTTGATGCGTTGCGCAAGCGGTGTCGTCATGGCAGGCCATTCCGCTTAAGCGCGTATTTTCGCGCGCCGCGCACGCAAGACGGCCCAGAGGCCAAGAAGGAACATCGGCGTGGAGAGTACCATGCCCATGGTCAGCCAGTTGCCCGCGAGATAACCGATCTGGGCGTCCGGCTCGCGGAAGAATTCCACGAAGATGCGCGACAGCGCGTAACCGCAAACGAAGATGCCGGTTACGATGCCAGGTGTCTTGAGCGCCCTGAAAACGTAGATGGTGACCGCCAGAATGACGAGGAGAACGAGGCCTTCAAGTCCCGCTTCGTAAAGCTGGCTGGGGTGACGCGCAAACGGCCCGCCGGTCGGGAACACGACGGCCCAGGGAACGTCGGCGATACGTCCCCACAATTCGCCATTGATGAAATTGGCGATGCGTCCGAACAGCAGGCCGACAGGTGCGACGGCTGCGATGATATCGAACATGCTCCAGACAGGGATGCCGTTCTTGCGGGCGAAGAGGATCATGGCGATGGTCGTGCCGATCAGGCCGCCATGGAACGACATGCCGCCGTTCCATATCTCAAGTGCTCTTATAGGGTTTGCGGCGACGGCGCCAAGATCGTAAAACAGGATGTAGCCGATGCGCCCGCCAAGCACGATGCCGCCGGCTGCCCACAGGATGAAGTCGTCAAGATGCTGCGCCGAGATTGGCGATGTATCGTTTGGCCACAGGCGAGGCGTAAGCGCAAGGCGGCGGGCATAAAACCAGCCGAGCATGATGCCGGCGACATAGGCAATGCCGTACCAATGGATCGCCAGAGGCCCGAGAGACAGGGCAACCGGATCGATATTCGGAAATGGCATGATGGCAAGTTGGGTGGGAGCGGCTAACAATCCGTATATTCCGTCATCGTTGCTGGGCGGACAACAGAATGACCCATTGCCTCAAGGAGCCGGGCGATGATGCTCTCCGGTCTCTTTACGCGAGGAAAATGGCGATTGCCGCAGCGCCGGTCAAGATTATTCTTCAAGGGACGCTTTGCGATGCCGAAGGCCATTGCAAGCCATGTGGATTTTTCGATTTTGCTTGCAAGGCGGCTGTCGAGTGCCTACCTGAAAGGCATCAACAGCAGGGAACGGAACGCTCCCTGAACCGACGAAGGAACAGGGCCATGAGCACGACAGGCACCAATCGTTTTCTGGATGAATTCGCCAAGCTGATGACCGATGCGGCGGGCGCTGCGCAGGGAATGCGCAAGGAGGCCGAGGCTGCCTTGCACGCACAGGCGGATCGCTGGCTGAACAGCCTCGACGTGGTCAAGCGCGAGGAATTCGACGCGGTGCGCGAGATGGCGATCAAGGCGCGCGATGAAAACGATGCGTTGCGCGCCCGCATCGAGGCTCTGGAAGCAAAGCTTTCTGCTGCCAAGGATTGATTCTTTTCGCGCTTTTTCATCAATAGGTCCCGGATCKCCTGCGGTTCCGGGACTTTTTGTTTGCGGGCCATGCAACCCGAAATTATTCCCTGTCGATCCGGACCTGCCTCCATCGTTAATTTTTTGAGGCCTGTGGACACTTCCAAAAAACGCAATTGCCAGAGTCGCTTATGTATCTCGCCTGAGGTGATGGGGGAGAAGATATCCACTGTTCAAAAAGTAAAAATGCTGCCCGAGGGGTGGCAGCAGGACTCGGCCATTATACACTGATTTTAAATGATGATTCGAAACGAACCTGGTAAGCTCCACACAGGGTGAATGTGTAACTCTGTTGGTGTCGGGCAATCGTCTCAAGTGTTGAATCCGGTTTGTGTGTGCGTTTTGTGCCCGGCGTTCAAAACAGAACATCCATACCGGATGAGAAGGTGCCGCATGAGCCTGATAGAATTTGAAATTGAGCGCCAGTCCAATCCCGTGGACATGATCGAGATTGTCGCCGCCTCGAACGACTGGTCGTTCGAACGTTCCGGCGAAGATGAGATCGCCATGACGGTGGCGGGCCACTGGGCCGATTATCACGTTTCCTTTTCCTGGATGGAAGATTTCGAGGCACTGCATCTGGCCTGCGCCTTCGACATCAAGGTGCCCGATCAGCGCGTCAACGAAGTCATTCGCCTGTTGTCTCAGGTCAACGGCCAGGTACTGATGGGTCATTTCGATCTGTGGCGGCAGGAAGATGTTGTGATCTTCCGCCAGTCGCTGCTTCTGGCTGGCGGTGCGGAGCCTAACAACCAGCAGGTGGAAGTGCTGCTTTCCAGCGCGCTTGAGGCATGCGAACAATATTATCAGGCATTCCAGTTCGTCGTATGGTCGGGGCTGGATGCGAAAAGTGCAATTGAAGCGGTCATGTTCGAGACCGTCGGAGAAGCTTGAAAATGGTCTACAGGGCTTCCGGTCCTCTCGTCCTCGTTGGGGCGGGCAACATGGGCGGCGCTTTGCTTTCGGGCTGGCTGAAAAAAGGCGTGCCGGGTTCGCAGGTTATCGTCATCGATCCGCGCCCCTCTGATGCCATGCGCACGACAATTGCGGAAGCGGGCGCCACGCATAGCGAAAGCGTGCCTGACGGCGTGAAGGCGAGCATTCTGTTTGTCGCGGTAAAACCGCAGATGATGGAAGCAGTGCTACCCTCCCTCAAGCCCTTGCTCGGACCCGAGACCGTCGTGGTTTCGATTGCGGCCGGCACCACCATCGGCACTTTCGTTTCGCATTTCGGCTCGGTCGCCGCCGTGCGGGCCATGCCGAACACGCCGGCCATGGTTGGCCGTGGCGTGACGGGCGCCTATGCCAACGAATTGGTGACGCCGGCACTTAAAGCCGTGGTGGATGGATTGCTGAAGGTCAGCGGTCCGGTCGAATGGGTGGAAACCGAAAGCGATATCGACGCGGTTACCGCGGTTTCGGGAAGCGGTCCGGCCTATGTCTTCTATCTGGTGGAATGCATGGCGGAAGCCGGTCGCAAGGCAGGTCTGCCGGCGGATATAGCCATGCGGCTGGCGCGTGAAACCGTGGCCGGTGCTGGCGAACTCCTGCATCAGTCTTCTGACGAGGCGGCGCGCCTGCGCCAGAACGTGACCTCGCCGGGCGGTACAACGGCCGCCGCACTTTCGGTGCTGATGGCCGAAGACGGTATGCAGCCCCTGTTTGACAAGGCGATCGCTGCGGCGAAAAATCGCGCCGAAGAACTGGCTGGTTGAAGACGAGCAGGCTGGCGGGAGCAGGGCATGAGCAGTGAAATTTCCTATGCCGATTTCGAGAAGGTCGATATCCGTGTCGGCACGATCGTTGAGGCAGAGCCATTTCCGGAAGCACGCAAGCCGGCGATCAAGGTGAAGATCGATTTCGGCCCCGAGATCGGCATCAAGAAATCCTCGGCGCAAATCACGGTGCATTATACCCCGGAAAGTCTGATCGGCCGGCAGGTGCTGGGTGTGGTGAATTTTCCGCCGCGCCAGATTGGCCCGTTCCGCTCCGAAGTTCTGACACTGGGGTTTGCCGATGGCAACGGCGACATCGTGCTTGCCGCGGTCGAGCGGCCAGTGCCGAACGGCGAGAAAATGTGCTGAGAAAGCGCAACAACACGCAACCCGAAGATTGCGCAGGCTGAACATTCTTTCTCCGTCGTTCCGGTTCAAGGCTGGAATGACGGATGCGGGCGAGCCGCATCACATTTTTCTCTCCGCTGCTCTACGCCGGAATTTTGACGATTACCCGCAATCCGCCCATCGGGCTGTCGTCCAGCGATACGTCACCGCCATGGCTGCGGGCGATGTCGCGGACGATGGAGAGGCCGAGCCCGGTGCCAGAGGCGTTGAGGTTGCGTGCCTCGTCCAGCCGGAAGAACGGCTTGAAGACATCCTCCCTTGACGCTTCCGGAATACCCGGCCCGTCATCATCAAACGTCATGATGATGGAGCGTGGCGCCTTGCGGATGTCGATATGGAGCTTGCTGGCATAGCGCCGGGCATTCTCCGCGAGATTGGCGACGAGGCGGGAGAGGGCATTCGGGCGCGCGATGATCTGGTCGATATTATAAAGCTCATAGCTGAATTTTTTGCCGTGCAGCTCGAAATCATAGTCGATTTTTTCCAGAAGTGCCGGAAGCTCCAGCGTGCCGACATCCTCCTCGACATCGGTGCGGGCAAAGGTGAGGTAGGCCTCCAGCATCGACTGCATATCCTCGACATCCTTGTCCAACCCTTCCAGATCAGGATTGTCGCCGGCAAGCGCGAGTTGCAGCTTGAAACGGGTGAGGATGGTGCGCAGGTCGTGGCTGACACCGTTCAGCATGGCAGTGCGCTGTTCCATCTGCCGCTCGATGCGTTCGCGCATCAATATGAAGGCAAGTCCCGCCCGCCGCACCTCGTCTGCGCCGCGTGGGGAATAGGCGCTGATCTTCTGGCCTCTGCCGAAATTTTCGGCCGCCTTGGCAAGCGCTTCGATAGGCTTGATCTGCCCGCGCAGAAACAGGATGGAAATGGCGATCAGGACCAGCGATGCACCGACCATCCAGACAAGGAAGATATGCGTATTGGAGGCATAAGCGGCGCTGCGGCTGGTAAAGACGCGGAGCGTCTTGTCTTCGAGCTGGACACGTATTTCAACCAGGGAACCGTTGCCATAAGTATCGATCCAGAATGGCCGGCCGATTTGCTGGGTCAGCTGATTGGCGAGGATCGTATCCAGAATGGAAAACAACGGTTCTGGTCTCGGGGCCGGCAAATCGGCCTTCGGCTCGATGTAGATGCTGAGACCCAGCTTCTCGCGAGCGATGCGGATCACGCGCTGGTAGTCGTCTTCTTCCTCATCAGTTTGCAGAAGCTCGATGATCGCTGCGATATCGCGCGTTACGGCGGAGGAAAGGCGCTCGGTAACCAGCTGCCAGTGTCGCTCCATGAAAACGGCCGCGACAACGCCCTGAAGCAGGATCATCGGCAGGATGATGATCAGCAGCGAGCGCGTATAAAGCCCGGTGGGCAGCCAGTGGCGAAGCCATCTGGTAAATGCGCGCCAGGTCTTCGCTACGCCGCTATTCCTGACAGTGATTAGAAAATCGAGGCTCGCCATGGCTGTGCGCCCGCCTTTCGTTTGTCCTTGTCAATCCACGCTCAGGCGGTAGCCGATGCCACGCACCGTTTGCAGATAGACCGGGTTGGCAGGGTCGTCCTCGATCTTTCGGCGAAGGCGGTTGATCTGCACGTCGATTGTTCTTTCGCCCACTTCGGATTCCGCCTCGACCAGCTCGTGCCGTGGAATGGTATCGCCTGCGCGAAGCGCAAAGAGCAGCATGATCTCCTGTTCGCGATCCGTCAGGCGGATCGTTTCAGCGCCGCGCCGCAATTCCTTCCTGGGGATAGAGAAGCTGTAGGGGCCGAACATGATCTGTTCGATCTTGGGCGTATCCGGCGAAGTGTTGCGCCGCAGGATGTTGTTGATACGAAGGACAAGTTCGCGCGGATCGAAAGGCTTCGCGAGATAATCATCCGCGCCGGCTTCCAGCCCAGCAATTCGCGAATCCGCCTCCGAGCGGGCGGTCAGGAGAATGACCGGCACGGATTTGTTCTCGTTCAGCGAGCGGGTGAGCGAAAGCCCGTTTTCCCCCGGCATCATCACGTCGAGAATGAGAAGGTCGAAACGGATGCCTACCATCTTGCGCCGGGCTTCTGCCGCATCGGCTGCGACGGAGATGCGGTATCCCTTGTCGCCGAGGAAACGTTGCAGAAGATTGCGAATGCGGGCGTCGTCATCGACGATCAGAAGGTGGGCCGCATCGTCATCAGCGGGGGGGAGTTTTGTCGTTGCCGTGGCCATCGTCAGTCGCCTTCCCCCGGTGTCGGGCTGCGCATCTGCGCCAGAAACTTGCGAACGCAAGCGCGGGCGTCGGGTCCAAGCCCTTCCAGCGCACGGTCGATCCGGCGCGACTGCGGCTCGCTCAGCGCCAGCGCCAGTTCGCGCCCTGTCAGCGTCGGATAGAGCCTGCGCTGGCGGCGGTCTTCCGGGCCAGCCATCTGGCGGATATAACCGTCGTCGATCAATTGCTTGAGCACGCGGGCAAGGCTCTGCTTGGTGATCTGCAGGGTGTCGAGCAGATCCGCCACCGTCATGCCGGGCTGCCTGCTGACGAAATAGACCACCCGGTGATGCGCGCGCCCATATTCCAGTTTCGAAAGAATGACATCTGGATCGGAGACGAAATCGCGATACGCGAAGAACAGCGCCTCTATCGTATCGAAGTCGATCTTGCCGTCGTCAACCTTCGGGAGTGCCGGTGTCTGCCTGGCGGCTGCGGTTTTGAGCGATTGCGGTGGCACTGCGGTTCCTTCATATTCTGCGGCTGACATACGTCGATGCGCCAATATTCTGTAAACATAGCCGAAAATGCGTCCGCTCGGGAGGATGCCGCGATCATTTTCTGTTGCGGTGGATAATATGCTGCGGGTGCCGGTGCAACTGGAATCCTGACTGGCCTTTACCGGAAATAGAAAAGAGCGCGGAAAGCCCGCGCTCTTCATTGGTTTCATGCTGCCGGTATCGAGTTCGCGTCTACTGGTAGACGTAGACAATCCGGCGTGTCGATGGCTCCACCAGAACAGGCACGTCGTTCACCTGAACGTAGCGATACTGGTAATCAGGGATCTCCACGAGCCGGGTATCGGAGGGCAGGGTGCTGCCGACCGCTACCTCGCCATCAAAGGTGACAGTGTCCGCAGGGTGCTCGTCAATATAGGAGATGACTGTTTCGGGCGGATTGACTTCGCCGACGCGGCCAAGGTTCGGATCGCCGGGGTTGGGTTCTGCCTGTACGCTCGAGGTCTTCTCGTAAGTCACGACCGGCACGCTGATATCGGAGCGGCGCTGTTCGAGAATGACGGGAGAGCCCTCATACATGACATTCAGATAATCCGCATGTGCCCAGCCGCGCAGGCCGTTGACTTCGATGCGGCACCAGCTGCTTCCGTCCATGCAACCATCCAGAACCGCATTGCTGCCACGGGTGGCAAGGCCAAGCTCGGGATAATCTTCGCCTGGGCCCGAACGAACGGAAACGTCCGATGCTGTTGTGGCGACCATGGCGGCGTTTGCGTAACCGGCCATCAGGGCGAAAGCGCCGCCAGCCATGAGCATTTTAAGCGTCTTGTCCATGTGTCTCACTCCTTTTAAGACTGGACCTACAACGTCGCAGCCTTCAGGGCGTTCCACATTTTTCACAGATACCTACCGTCTCGGGCGGGAACATTTCCGATATCTAATTGAATTAGCTCATAGTTTTTGGGAGTGGCAAGGTCACCGGAAACCGTTGCTTTTTCCTCCGCCATTGTGCCGGAACCGGCCGCAGGCTATAGGAGGCGGGATTTGTCAGACAGGGAGACACGGGATATGGGAAAGTTGCAAGCGGGCATTATTCCGGTCACGCCGTTCGAGCAGAACTGCACCATTCTCTTCGATGAGGATACGAAGGAAGGCGTTGTCGTCGATCCCGGTGGGGATGTGGATGTCATTCTTCAGGTGGTTTCCGAAAACGGTATCGCGCTCAAGGAAATCTGGCTGACGCACGGCCATCTCGACCATGCCGGCGGCGCCAAGGAACTGCGCGAGAAGCTTTCCCTGCCGGTGATCGGCCCGCATGAGGACGATCGACCGCTGCTCGAGAGGATCGAGACGCAGGCCGAGAAATACGGCATCAGCGGTCTTCAGAACGTTTTGCCGGACAGATGGCTGAATGAGGGCGACACGGTATCGTTCGGGGATCATGTCTTTGAAGTCTATCATTGCCCGGGTCACGCTCCAGGTCACGTCATCTATTATAATCGCGACCAGCAATTCGCCCATGTCGGCGACGTGCTGTTTGCGGGGTCGGTGGGGCGTACCGACCTGCCGGGCGGAAACCACGAGCAATTGATGGCGTCCATTCGCGACAAGCTGCTGCCGCTGGGTGATGATGTCGGATTTATCTGCGGCCATGGCCCCGGCGGGCGGCTTGGCGAGGAGCGGCGCACCAACCCCTATCTCAAGGGGATCTGAGTTTCCGGGCGCGTATTGACGCCTCCGGATTGGGCATAAAAAAACCCGGCATTCCTGCCGGGCTTCAACTAGAAATGAAAGCCGTTTTAGGGTTAGCCAGCAATCTGCAGATTGACTGCCTTCGGGCCCTTGCCGCGACGATCCGGTTCCGTGTCGAAGCTCACTTTCTGATTTTCTGAAAGTCCGGACAGGCCGGAAGCCTGTACGGCAGAGATATGAACAAAGATATCAGCGCCACCATTGTCTGGCTTGATGAAGCCGAAGCCTTTGTCTGTGTTGAAGAATTTTACGGTGCCAGTTTCGGCCATGCATCAGGTCCTTTTCGCTCTGCCCGCGTTCAGCTACAGGCAGCATTACAGTTTTGCCCCGCGAGGGCGTTGGCAGGCAGCTCTTGACTATTGAGAAAAAGGACCTTCACAGCGGGAAGTAATGGCGTTCTCATCCAACGTTTTTCGTCCCACCGCCCGAGGTTTATAGCGTCCCCAGTGCGCAAATTTATAGGCCTTCCCATGCTCGCAAATTGCCCGAACCGCAGTAGATTGCTGCGTTTATGGAAAATTGGCAAGCAAAAGTTTTCACGGGCTTTTTGTCGGATAAAAACCTGCGGTAGAATTCCTGCGCGTAGTCGCACATTTTTTCCGCATATTTGATAATTGATGAAATAATTGCCGGTTGCCTTCGGTTTCCGGGCAAAATTTTGAATGCGGCGGTACGATTTTTCCTCGAAACAGAAAAATCAGTTCTTTCTGCGTCAGGCCGTTCCAACGGCGGTTTTTTGCCGTTTACGCGTCAGTTCCGGCACCAGTTCGACGATCAATATAGCGGCGAAAATAATCACGCAGCCGATATAACCGGCGTTGGAAATGGTTTCCTTCAGGAAAATCGACGCCAGCAAGGCACCGAAAAGCGCCTCTGAAGAGAGAAATATCGCAGCCTGCGGCGCGGTCGTATACCGCTGGGCGACGACCTGCAAAACGAAGGCGAGGCCGGAGGATACGAGGCCGACGTATAGAATTTCCGCCAGCGACCCCTCTATGGACGCCATGCTGATGGGTTCTACCGCAAGGCCGATAATGCAACTCAAGAGAGAGCAAATCGCAAACTGAGTGCATGAGAGCGCAAGCGGCCGTCCGCTTTCGGAAACGAAACGACCTGCAAGCGTAATCTGGATTGCCCAGAAGAAGGCGCAGATGATGCTGAGAATATCGCCCTGCGTCAGCGCCTCGAATGCGCCGCCCGAGAGCAGGAATATTCCGCCCAGCATCATCAGGGCGCCGGGCCAGACGATCCAGTGGGGATGGCGCCGGTAAAGAACGACGGCGATCACGGGCACGAAGATGACGTAAAGTCCCGTCAGGAAGCTGGAATTGGTGACGGTTGTAGTCAAAAGCCCCACCTGCTGCGTCGTCGCGCCGCCGAACAGGGCGAGGCCCACAAGGATGAAGCCGCCGATTTCCCTGCGACGTGGCGGCGATTTTTTCGAGCGGTTTTCCATCAGGGCGAATGGCAGCACGGCGATGGCGGCAATGGCGAAGCGTAAACCGACGAACCAGAATGGCCCGATCGAGGCCATGGCGGACGATTGTGCGACGAAACCGCCTCCCCAGATCGCCGCGGCGAGCAGAAGCAGCATGTTGGCCTGAATACGCGTCATTGATGGCACCAGCACAGCAGGGGCCCGAAGATCATTCCGTCGCGGCCTTGGCATTTCGGGGATTTTTGAAGCGTCGTTCTGACGACTTCCCCTGTGCTTTAGCAGCAACACGCCGATGCCGCAAGTCG
Organism: Agrobacterium sp. 10T429; assembly: GCF_056393925.1. Classification (NCBI taxonomy): domain Bacteria; kingdom Pseudomonadati; phylum Pseudomonadota; class Alphaproteobacteria; order Hyphomicrobiales; family Rhizobiaceae; genus Agrobacterium; species Agrobacterium sp. 10T429. The sequence continues at coordinate 91,386 of NZ_JBFTGV010000009.1, read as the reverse complement.
AGGAGAGGGCGGCTTACTTGTGGCGGCGGGCCTCGTCCTTCAGGCTTCGCCGGGTGAGCGCGAGGCCGCCTATGCCGAGGCTGATGAAGGCTGCGGCCGAGAAGATAACCAGCAACATGTGCCCGCCCGCCCGCGCGGTTGCCGTCACCTGCGGAATAGAGGATGTCTGCAGGGTGTCGATTGCCTGAGGGGCTGCATTGGCCGAGGTTGCGATCCCGGCGGCCATGGTGACGACGACAAGAAAGGCGGCAATGGCCATCCAGAGCGAAAACAGCGTTCTCTGCGCCCTTAACCGTTCAACTGATGTCCTGTCGTTGGTAAACATGGCGATCGCCTCTTGTCCCTGTTCTCAAAGGATAAAAGAGGCTTCGAAATGGACGGCTTGGACACCGAATTCAGGCGTTCCGCAGTATTTATTGTGGCAATATCGTGGCAAAGCCGATTTCGGGACAATTTCGCTGTCAACGGCCTCAAAGGCCGCGTTTTCCGAAGGTTCTGGTCTGGCGCAGGGTATGCGGCTCGGCTGGGCGGTCTTCACGCGGGAATGCCGGTGCCGCAGCGCTTCTGTCCGACCTTGGCGAGGGTGAAAAATATCCGCTGCCGAGTTCGGGAAAGCGAGCGTCGAAACTCGTCGGCGCTAGTTCGGGTTTTGCCAACACGTATCCCTGCATCAGCAGGACGCCGAGGTCCTCGCAGATATCCACCTGCCTGCCGGTTTCCAGTCCTTCGAACACCGGCTCTATCCCATCGTCGCGAAACTGGCTGACGATGACGCGCAGAAGGGCGGCGCCTGCCGAATTCTGCATGAAATCACGCACCCAGCCAGCCTCGAATTTCACATAGTCCGGCTTGATGAGTTTCACCCGGTCAATGTCGGAATCGCCCGCGCCATAATCGTCCAGCGCCACACGAAAACCGATGTCATGCATATGATAGGCGAAGTCGGCGACCATCTGCGTATCGGAGACTTTTTTCTCGGAGATTTCGCAGACGATGCGGTCTGCTGTCATGCCGGCCTCGTGGGCGGTAAGGCGCATGCGCTCCACTTCCTGACGCATCTTGGCCGGGGTCTGGAACAGGCCCGGATGGAAGTTGACGAAAACGCGGGCGCGCGAACGATTGAGCCTGCCGGTATTGAGAATGTGGATCGTGCGCAGAATACTGTCGATATTCTCTATATCTTCAGGCGCCACCAGCGAGAAGAATTCACCCGGTGTCACCGGTTCGCCGTTGCGATGGGGACGCACCAGACCCTCGAAGGAATCGATGTCGAGAGCGCCGTTCATCGTTCGGCGAAAGATTGGCTGCAGGGCGGATTTCAAGTTGAAGGTGCCATAGGCCGTGGACCATGTGCCATCGACCTCGCGGACAAGACTGGAAAAGATGCTTTTGGGCGCCATTTTTCAACCAGCTACAGAGACACGACCTCTAGCCGGAGAATATAGCGCATCAAGCGTTACTTCCGGGTTAAGGAAGGTTTAAATTCTTCCCCGTGTCACATATGCTGCTTTTGACCTTGAAAGAGCGCCTGTCTTTCGACATAGAAAATGCCGCAGAAGACAGGATTTTCCGCCTCTGCCGATGTCAACCACAACAGGACCGATTAAAAATGGCCTTCCTTGCCGACATTCTCTCCCGCGTAAAGCCATCCGCCACCATCGCTGTTACCCAGAAAGCCCGTGAGCTTAAAGCGAAGGGCCGCGATGTGATCAGCCTTGGCGCCGGCGAGCCGGATTTCGATACGCCCGAAAACATCAAGGAAGCCGCCATTGACGCCATCAAGCGCGGCGAAACGAAATACACGCCCGTTTCAGGTATTCCTGAACTGCGCAAGGCGATCGCCGACAAGTTCAAGCGCGAAAACGGTCTGGACTACAAGCCGGAGCAGACCATCGTCGGCACCGGTGGCAAGCAGATCCTTTTCAACGCCTTCATGGCCACCCTCAACCCGGGTGACGAAGTCGTCATTCCTGCACCTTACTGGGTCAGCTATCCCGAAATGGTGGCGATCTGCGGCGGTACGCCTGTCTTCGTCGACACGACGCTCGAAGACAATTTCAAGCTGAAGCCGGAAGCGCTGGAAAAGGCGATCACGCCGAAGACCAAGTGGTTCGTTTTCAACTCGCCGTCCAACCCTTCGGGCGCTGCCTATTCGCATGACGAGCTGAAGGCATTGACGGACGTGCTGGTCAAGCATCCGCACGTCTGGGTGCTGACTGATGACATGTACGAACACCTGACCTATGGCGACTTCAAATTCGTCACGCCGGTTGAGGTGGAGCCTTCGCTCTATGACCGCACGCTTACTATGAACGGCGTCTCCAAGGCCTATGCCATGACCGGCTGGCGTATCGGCTATGCAGCCGGCCCGCTGCCGCTCATCAAGGCCATGGATATGATCCAGGGCCAGCAGACCTCGGGCGCCAGCTCGATTGCTCAGTGGGCGGCTGTCGAAGCGCTGAACGGCACGCAGGATTTCATTCCGGCCAACAAGAAGATTTTTGAAGGCCGCCGCGATCTCGTCGTCTCCATGCTCAACCAGGCGAAAGGCATCAATTGCCCGGCTCCGGAAGGCGCATTCTACGTCTATCCGTCCTGCGCCGGCATGATCGGCAAGACCGCGCCGTCCGGCAAGGTCATCGAGTCGGATGTGGATTTCGTCTCCGAGCTTCTGGAAGCCGAAGGTGTTGCCGTCGTGCAGGGATCGGCGTTTGGCCTCGGCCCTAACTTCCGCATTTCCTACGCCACGTCGGAAGCACTGCTGGAAGAGGCCTGCAAGCGCATCCAGCGCTTCTGCGCCGATTGCCGCTGATCGGTCTAGGATATTGAATAACAAAGCCCGGCAGCGATGCCGGGCTTTTTTTGTTGCGGCTAAAGCCCGAGAAACAACAGCATGATGAAGGTTGCGAAGAGGATGAAATGCGTCATTCCCTCGATCGCGTTGGTTTCACCGTCATTGAGGTTGATGGCGGCGGCGATGAGGGTGATGAAGACCATGACCGTCTGAACCGGCGTCATCGCCATGATGAACGGCTGACCGGTGTAGAGTGCGATGCCCTCCATCACAGGGACGGTGAGGATGACCGTCGAAAGCGATGCGCCCATGGCGATATTGACCACGGCCTGCATGCGGTTGCGCAATGCGGACCTGAGCGCGGTCAGGATTTCCGGTGATGCTGAGATCGTCGCGACCACGACGGCCATCAGTGCCGGTGGCGCGCTTGTGCCCTCGAGGCTCTGGCTTAGGAAGGCCGCCATGAATTCCGCCAGCACGCCGATCAGCACGACGCCCGCGACGATGAGACCGATGGAGAGGGGCACGCTGCCCTCTTCCTCGTCCTCCGTGTGATCGCCGGATGGATGACCGCTGGGATGAGCCTTGCGGGGATAGGCGTAGCTGAAGAAATAGCTGTGCGGACCAACCTGCATTTTCAGGAACAGCGCATAAAGCGCGATCATTGCGACGATGGTGAAGGCGGAATAGACGTGCCAGCTTTCCTTGGGGATGAATTCCGGCACGATCATCGAGATGCCCATGGCAGTCAGGATCATGACGCCGTAGGTCTTGCCTGAATCGTCATTGTAGGGCTGCTCGCCGTGGCGAAGGCCTCCCAGCAGGGCGGCCAGTCCCAGAATGCCGTTGATGTCGATCATCACGGCGGAATAGATCGTGTCACGCACGAGCGTCGGCGAATTGGATTCGCTCATGATGATGGCAAGGATCAACACTTCCACCGCCACGGCAGATAGCGTCAGGATCATCGTGCCATAGGGGTCGCCGACCTTGGCGGCGAGGATTTCGGCGTGGTGGGCAACCCGCATCGACACCAGAACGATCATCCCGATCAGGGCGATCGCGGCAATCAGCGACGCCGTTTTGCCGGCCTCGAATATCGCATGTTCGGCCATATAGGCGACGGCTGCCACCGGTATTGCCAGCAGCAACATGCGCTCCTGCTTTAAAATAGAACCCGCCATCGATTTCCCTTCCCCTGAGAGTGTGAGGCTGTGACGTATCGTCGTTAAGATCAAGCAGGATTTGCGCTTGAGTGCTTTTGGTAGGATAGTGTTACGGTCAAGGACATGCTGCTCATGCCGTGTTGTCCCCCGTTGGGTGCAATGCTTGAAGCGCGGTTGTGGTTGCGATGTCGCCTACTGAAACAGGAGGAACATGCATGACAAAAGTGGTATATGAAGTCGTGGAACATGACGGTGGCTTCGCCTACCGCATGAACGGCGCTTATTCCGAAACATTTCCTACCTATGCCGATGCGGTCGAGGCCGCGCGCATCGTTGCTGCCGAACAGCAGGTGGGCGGCGATGATGAGGAAATCAGCTATCAGGACGAACGCGGCCAGTGGCATGAGGAATACAGCCAGGGCGGCGACCGGCCGGAGGCGGAAGTGGTCGACAAGATTTCACCGCCGGCCAGACCGTTTTGATGGAGTGCGTCAACATTTCCGGTGAGAACAGCATCACCATCCATGCTTCGCCGGTATGTCTTGCGGATTTGCGGGCGCAAGGCCGTGCGGCATCAATGCTGTAATGGCGCTAGCGTCGTTGCGGCGGGGCGCCCGGATCGGTTTCCTTCAGGTGGGCCTTCAGGCCGTCGACAAGGGCGCTGAACACGGCACGGCATCGCGGCGAGGTCTTGAGATTTTCATGCATCGCGACCCATGCGTGCAGCGGGATGTCGGTTTTCGGAAGGACCTGGACAAGCCGCGGATCCTTGCGCGCCAGGCCGATCTGACAGACACCGATGCCTGCGCTGGCGCGGATCATGGCAAGCTGGGCGAGGTTGCTGTCGGCGCGAATTTCGAAGGAAATTTCTTCGATATCAGGTATTTCCGGATCGAGCGAGCGCATGCGCTGGATCGCCGCCCTGATGAAAGGCGTCTTGCGGTCGAAACCGATCATACGGTGGTTGTTCAGTTCTTCCATGTTTTTCGGGATGCCGGCTCTTGCCAGATAGTCGCGTGTCGCATGAAATCCCAGACGGAAATTGCCGATATAGCGCATGACGATGGCATCCTGCTGCGGTTCGGTCATGCGGATGGCGATATCAGCCTCGCGCCGCAAAAGGTCTTCCAGCGTGTCGGAGAGTGAAAGTTCTATTTCAAGCCGGGGGTGAATCTCCTGCATGGCAGCGATGATCGGCGGCAGCATTTCAACGCCGATGATATCCGATGCGCTGATACGCACGGTTCCTTCGATCTTGCCGACCTCGCCGGAGGCCGCCCGCATAAGGGCGGCGGCCGTCGCCGCCAGATTTTCCGCATATGGCCGGAGCGCCAGCGCCGCCTCTGTCGGCATCAGCCCGTGCGGCGAGCGGATGAACAGCGGAAAGCCGATGGCCTCTTCCAGCGCTCCGATATGGCGCCCAGCTGTCGGTTGGGTAATGCCGAGTTCGCGGGCGGCGGCGGAAAGCGAGCCGTCGCGCAGCACGCTGAGGAAGGTGCGGTAAAAATCCCAGCTGACATCGCGGCTTCTGATTATAAGATTTTGTATAGCGGCTCTACTCATTTGGACAATTTCGTATATCGCCTGATGGCCCGATACTCCAGCCCAGAAGAAGGAGTAATGGCAATGATATATGAAATCCACGCAAATACAGCAGAGAATAACCGGCCTCTGGCGCTGATTGTTGGGGCGAATGGTGGCGTCGGCAGCCATGTCTCGAAGATGTTGTTGCAGCGCGGCTGGCGGGTGCGGGCGATGACTCGCCGATCGGCACCAGTTGATGCCGTCGATGGCATCGAGCGCGTGATTGGTGATGCCATGAACCGGGAGGATGTGGTGAAGGCGGCAAAAGGCGCCGGGCTCATCGTACATGCGGTCAATCCTCCGGGATATCGCAACTGGGACAGCCAAGTGCTGCCGATGCTCGACAATACCATTGCCGCTGCCGAGGCCTGCGGGGCAAGGATCGTGTTTCCAGGCAGCATCTATAATTTTGGCCCGGATGCCTTTCCGCTTCTGACGGAGGACAGCCCCCAAAAGCCTTTCACCCGCAAGGGCGCCTTGCGCGTTGAAATGGAGCGGCGTTTGAAAATGGCGTCGATGCGCGGCGTGCCGGTCCTGATCGTCCGCACCGGTGATTTCTTTGGTCCTGACGCGAAGAACAACTGGTTTTCGCAGATGCTGGTGCGACCGGGCAAGCCGGTTCGCAGTGTTCAGAATCCAGCAGTACCGAATGCCGGGCATCAATGGGCCTATCTGCCGGATGTTGCGGAGATAATCGGACGGCTGCTCGATCGCTCGGACGAGCTTCAGACGTTTGCCGTCTACCACATGGAGGGTGTCTGGGATTTCGACGGGCTGCAACTGGTTGGGGCAATCGAGCGGGCCGTCGGCCATCCGGTCAAGATGCGGCGGCTTTCGTGGTTAGCCGTCGGGCTGGCTGCACCGTTCGTTCCCCTGTTCCGCGAAGTCATGGAAATGAAATATCTGTGGCAGATGCCGATCCGGATGAGCAACCGCAAGCTTGTCGAATTCCTCGGCGCGGAACCGCGAACGCCGATCGATGCGGCAGTATCGGAAACACTGGCGAGCCTTGGGTGTCTCGCCGAGGTGCAGCAACCGGCGGGCCTTCATCATGCGACCGATGCCGGGGGTAGGGTGTGATGGTTACAGTGGCTAATGGATTTTCCCGGCGGCGCCGTATGTTCGCCGTGATTTCGGCAGGCGTGCCGGTGTTGATTTTCGCGCAGGTGCTGCTGGCCGGGCTGTCGATCTATTATGACGGATCGCTGCTTGTGGTTCACAAAGGGCTTGGCATGCTGATCGCCGTTCCCATTGTATCTCTGGTCGTGCTCGCCCTTCGTCATGATGACCTCCGGCCAAACCTTGGGCGCGCGCTCGTGCTGCTCGCTCTCTACTGCCTTCAGGTGGCGTTGATGAGCATCGGTCGGGAAACGGGCAGTGGCTTTCTGCAGGCGCTGCATGTGGCCAACGCCTTCGTAATGGGCGCATTTTCAGACTTTGCTGCGCGGAAGGCGCGAGGCCTTTCCTGAAACGGCAAAACGCCGCACCGCTGTGGAGCGGTGCGGCGTTTCAAGTTTAGCACTGATCAGCCAAGAGCAGGGTAGTCGGTATAGCCTTCAGCCCCGCCACCATAGAAGGTCGGCTGGTTCGGCTCGTTCAGCGGCGCGTTGTCCTTGAGGCGGCGCACCAGATCCGGGTTGGCGATGAAGGCCTTGCCAAAGGCCACGGCATCAACCTTGCCGCTTTCCACCGCCTCGATGGCGCTCTCACGGTCGTAGCCATTGTTGGCGATCCACAGGCCCTTGCCGCCCGCACTGCGATAGGCGGCCTTGAAGGTTGCGTAATCGAAGGGCTTGTCGCCCTGCTTGAAGTCGCGCGGACCACCGGTCGCACCTTCAACAACATGGATGAAGGCGAGATTGCGTTTGCCGAGTTCTTCCGCAACGTAATTATAGAGCGGCTGCGGGTCGGCCTCGAAAATGTCGTTGGCGGGCGTGACGGGGGACAGGCGAATGCCGGTGCGGCCTGCGCCAATCTCTTCTGCAACCGCATCCACGACTTCCAGGAGGAAGCGGGCGCGGTTTTCGATCGAGCCGCCATATTCGTCGGTGCGCTGGTTGGTGCTGGATTTCAGGAACTGCTCGATCAAATAACCGTTGGCGGCATGGATTTCGACACCGTCGAAACCGGCCTCAAGTGCGGCGCGCGCGCCGGTCCGGTAATCTTCAAGGATAAGACCGATATCGTCGATGGTCAGTGCGCGGGGCTCGGAGGTTTCCGCAAACGCGCCGGTGCCGTCATCATTGATGATATAGGTCTTGGACTTGGCGATAATCGCGGAAGGGGCGACCGGCTGTCCGCCATGCGGCTGAAGCGAGGTGTGGGAAATGCGTCCCACGTGCCAAATCTGCGCGACGATCTTGCCGCCGGCGACATGCACGCCATCCGTGATCTTTTTCCAGCCCTCAACCGCTTCCTTCTTGTAGAGGCCCGGAACATCCGCGTAACCCTGACCTTGCTGGGAAATCGGCGTGCCTTCGGTCACGATCAGCCCGGCTGTTGCGCGCTGCTCGTAATAGGTGGCGTTGAGATTGTTGGGAATTGCCCCCGGCGAACGGTTGCGGGTGAGGGGAGCCATGACGATACGGTTGGCGAGTGCGATATCGCCGGCCTGTGCCGGTTCGAAAAGACTTGTCATGCGACTTCACTTTCTGGTCGGTTGGCGAAATTGCGCGGCTGGCGCGCTTTCCTAATGTATGGGCATCGGAGAGAAAACCGCCTTGCTGTTTCCGGTCCGACGCCCCGGTCTTATAAGCTTGGGAGGCTCAAAGATTGGCTTGCAGATAATTGCGGAAGGCGTCGATGGTTTCCTCGTTGCGTTCGAAAAACACCCATTGCCCGACTTTCTTTGACCTTATCAGGCCAGCTGCCTGCAAAACCGCCAGATGTGAGGAGACCGTCGATTGCGACAGGCCGCTGATCTGGAACTGATTGGCGCATACGCCCATGCTGAGCGGATGGTCCTGACAGAAGTGACTTTCAGGGCTCTTCAGCCACTCGAGGAACTTCAGCCTTGCGGGGTGTGAAAGGGCTTTGAGGATTTCCTCCGGGTTCATCTGCGTTTCTCTAATATCTGACATGTTCGATATTTATATCGATAGTTTCCGATATACAATTCACGTCTCTGTGAGGTAGTCACCCGGGCCGAGAACAGCGCGCAAAAAAATGGCCGCCGGATTTCTCCGCGGCCAATGAGTTTGAAGGTTAAAACCTCCAGAGGGGAACAGCTGTCGCGTGCATAGGCAGGCGTGACAGCTGATTGAAATATGGGAGTGGCAAGAATGCAAAACAAGGTTGCATCATGCGATATTTCGCCAAATTGGAGAAAATTCTTGCGGGTAAAAAAAGAGGGCCGCCGGATAAATCCAGGGCCCTTTAAGTGTGAAGGTCAAAAACCTCCAGAGGGGAACAGCTGATGCGGTGGAACTGGGAGGAAAAGCCACCGTGTGCATCAACTGAGAGCGATATGGTGCTTTTTTGTGCACGAAACAACTCTTTTTTGTGCAGGTCAGGCATGCGTACGATGCAGGTCTAGATATTTCCGGTATAATTTATGTGCAAAGCTGAAGTGCGGCGCGTCTGGCGCGCCGCCATCTTGGGAAGGCCAACTCCATGAATTAGTATGATATTTTGTGGCGCTGGCCTATTTAAACGTCAGAAGTTCCAGTTCCGTGCCTTGGCAACGACGAAGTCGCGGAAGGCTTTCAGTTTTGCAGCGTTTTTCATCTCGTCCGGGTAACAGAAGTAGGTGTCGAACGAGGGAATATCGGCGGCAAGCGACAACTGAATCAATCCCGGATCGCGCCCGACGATGTAATCCGGCAAACAGGCGATACCTATTCCCAGCAGGCAGGCGCGCTTGATCGAGGTCTGGCTGTTGATCTGAAGATGCGGAATGCGGGTGTTGTCCGACGAGCGTCCCGCATTTTCCAGCCAGTTGACATCAAGCAGATAGTTAGGTGCCGGTTCGCCGAAGGAGATGATGCGGTGGTTGTCCAGATCCTCGATCGACTGCGGCTCGCCGTGGCGGTTGATGTAGGACGGCGCCGCATAGACGTGCATGTGAACCGTGAACAGCTTGCGCTGGATAAGGTCGGACTGTTGCGGCTGGCGCAGGCGGATGGCGCAATCGGCGTGGCGCATGTTCACATCCAGCTCCTCATTGTCGAGGATGAGCTGGATCGACATTTCCGGATAGAGCTGCAGGAATTCCTGCACCTTGTCCGTCAGCCAGCCCTGGCCGAGACCAACCGTCGTCGTCACGCGCAGCTTGCCGCTCGGCTTCTCCGTCGTTTCGGTCAGCTGCATCTTGACGGTTTCGAGCTTTAGCAACACGTCATGGGCGGTGCGATACAGCAGTTCGCCCTGCTCGGTGAGGATAAGACCTCTGGCGTGGCGGTGAAACAGCTTCACGCCAACATCCTGTTCCAGCGCGCTGACCTGGCGGCTGATGGCCGACTGGGACAAATGCAGCTTGTCGGCAGCGTGGGTGAAAGACCCCGCTTCGGCTGCGGCATGAAAAATGCGCAGTTTATCCCAGTCCAATGGCATTGCCATGCCTATCCTGCCTTTCGGTTATTCGGCTGCTACCGCAAGCGGCTGCTGCGCGGTGAGGTACCGTTCTGCTTCGAGGGCGGCCATACAGCCCATACCGGCGGCGGTGATGGCCTGACGGTATATGTCATCGGTAACGTCGCCGGCGGCGAAAATACCTTCCACGTCGGTAGCGGTGGAATCGGGCGCGGTCCACATGTAGCCATTGTCCTTGAGCTTCACCTTGCCCTTGAACAGTTCGACGGCCGGCGCGTGGCCGATGGCGACGAAGACGCCGTCGATGGGCGTATCGCTGATCACACCGGTCTTGGTGTCACGCAGTCGCACACCCGAAACAGAGGGTGGCATTGGCGGCTTGGCGGGTGCACCGGTGATTTCGGCGATTTCCGTGTTCCACAGGATCTTGACGTTTTCCTTGGCGAAGAGCCGTTCCTGAAGGATTTTCTCCGAGCGGAAACTGTCGCGGCGGTGCACGACGGTTACGGACTTGGCGATATGGGCCAGATAGAGCGCTTCCTCCACGGCAGAGTTGCCGCCGCCGACCACGATCACATCCTTGTTGCGATAGAAGAAACCGTCGCAGGTGGCGCAGGCGGAAACGCCGAAGCCCTGAAAGTGCTGCTCACTCTCGATACCGAGCCACTTGGCCTTTGCGCCTGTTGCGATGATCAGCGTGTCGGCGGTCCAGACCTGACCGGAATCGGTCTTGACCACGAAGGGGCGCGTGTTGGTTTCGACTTCGGTCACGAGGTCGCTGACGATTTCCGCACCCACATGCGTCGCCTGCTTCAGCATCTGGTCCATCAGCCAGGGGCCCTGGATCGGATCGGCAAAGCCCGGATAGTTTTCGACATCGGTGGTGATCATCAGCTGGCCACCCTGTTCCATGCCGGCAATCAGCACGGGTTTCAGCATTGCGCGGGCCGCGTAGATCGCCGCGGTATAACCGGCGGGACCAGAGCCAATGATCAATACCTTGGTATGGCGGGCAGACATGGAAACAATCCTTTTTAAAGTAGCGGGGCCTTTCGGCAGCAGAACATTCCAGCCGCAGCGTGGTGGACAGGCCGCAACCCCTTCGTTGCCCGGTATTTAAGGTTGTCTAGTGCCTTTATTCAAGGGCAGCCTTGCGTTACCAACAAGGCAGTTGTGGATGCGCGCGCAATTTTGTGACCGGCCGGCGGCATATTGTTGCGAATCCTGCGCCTGGTAGTACAAGGAAGTTCTCCGGCTTAACGAGGAACCTCTCCGTGACCAGCGTCGAACTCGATGCCATCGATCTGAAAATCCTGCGCGAATTGCAGCGCGACGGGCGCATGACCAACGTGGAGCTGGCCGAACGGGTCGGTATTTCCGCGCCGCCGTGCCTCAGGCGCGTCCGCAAGCTGGAAGAAGCCGACGTGATCGAGGGTTATCACGCCATGTTGAACGCGCCGAAGCTCGGTTTCGATCTCGTTGCCTTCTGCATGGTCGGCCTCAAGCGCCAGTCGGACAGCAATCTGAAAGCCTTTGCAGCGGCGACGGCCGGATGGTCGCTGGTGCGCCAGGCCTGGATGGTATCCGGCGAAAGCGATTTCCTTCTGCATTGCATCGCCAGAAACCTGACCGAGTTTCAGGATTTCGTCATCGAGGTTCTGACAGCGGACGAAAACGTCGACACCGTGCGCACCATGCTCACCATCCGTCAGGTCAAACGCGTCGGTCTGGTGGAAATCTGATCGGCGGACCTTTGAGTGATTGCGCCGGCGCTTACCCGCGCCGCAACGCGTCGTAGATATTGCCGAGGCTTGTCGCCTCTTTTTCCAGCGGAAATGCAGTGCGCACATGCGAAAGTCCGGCACGGGCTTGGTCCCTGGCGAGAGCAGGATCGGCAAGATAGGTTTTAATGGCATCCCGCAGGGACGCGTAGTCGCCGGCCTCAACGACCATGCCTGTCTCGCCCTTGACGATCATTTCCTCATAAGCGCCGGCATTGCTGGCAACGACAGCCGTCTCGGACGCCATGGCTTCCAGTGGCGTCAGGCCAAAGCCCTCGTTGCGTGACGGTGCGACATAGAGGGTTAGCCGCCGATACCAGGGCTTGATGTCGTCCACCTCGCCCTGAAACGCGATGCGGTCCGCAAGACCGGCTGCTGCGACATCGGCCACGAGCTTGTCGGCGAAGGCCTTGTGCTCTGCGGTCACGCGGCCGGAGATGACGGCCGTCCATTCGGGATAGTCGGGCAGAAGTTCGATCATGGCGCGCACGAAAAGGTCTGTTCCCTTCTGGTGGCGCACCCGTCCGAAACATCCGATGAGAAATTGCCCCGGCAGGCCGGTCGAAGCGATCGTATCCTCCGGGCCGGTTGCGGGATGAAACAGCTCGGTATCGACGCCATGCATGACGACGCTGTGTGGTACTTCCAGAAACGAGCCTGAGCGGCCGCTTGTCGCGACGACCGCATCCATTTTTGAAATCAGAAAGCGGGTATAGGCGGAATGTCGCCTTTGCGCCGCCGAGGTGAACATCAGCTTCACCTTCATGCGCAGCACGTCACGCATGAGAATGCCCGGCAACATTTCGAGATTGCGGCGGGCGTGCCAGATGCGCGGACCGCTGAGCGGGCCGTTTTGCCAGAGCCGCCACAGATCACGGAAGCGCACATGTGGCAGATGCTGCGGCAGGCCGGGGCCGATGACGGCCACTTTCTGACCCAGCCGGTTTTGTACCGGAATAAGCTGAACGATGGTGGAGGTAACGCCGGAGAGCCTGCGCTTGAAGTTCGGCGCAAGCACCTGCACATCTTTCAGACTGGCGTGGGGCAAGATGGGCTTCCGTCTTTGCGGCTAAGGCAGGATGTTCAGTTCAGGATATCAATGCAATGCGCCCGAGGGGCGCATTGCAGGAAAGGGCAGATCAGCCCCACTGTACGGCGAGAATCTCGTAACCCTTGGCGCCGCCCGGTGCGTTGACTTCGATGCTGTCACCGACTTCCTTGCCGATGAGGGCGCGGGCGATGGGCGAGGAAATGGAAATGCGTCCAGCCTTCACATCCGCTTCCTGGTCGCCAACGATCTGATAGATTCTCTCCTCGTCGCTATCCTCGTCGATCAGCTTGACGGTGGCGCCGAACTTGATCTTGGAACCGGACATCTTGGAAAGGTCGATGACTTCCGCGCGTGCGGTCAAGTCTTCGAGTTCAGTGATGCGGCCTTCGTTATGGCTCTGGGCTTCCTTGGCAGCGTGGTATTCGGCATTTTCCGAAAGGTCGCCATGGGCGCGCGCCTCCGCAATTGCCTCGATGATACGGGGACGCTCCTCCTGCTGGCGAAAGCGCAGCTCCTCCTGCAGCTTGATGAATCCACCGTGCGTCATCGGTACTTTTTCTACCATTTTTTTATCCTTCGCAGTCCTGTCGCTTTACTTGCAGACACAAAAAGAAACAGGTTCCGGAGGGGAACTCCGGAACCATGCCAAAATCATAACTAAGCCGACTATATCAGAAGACGACAACGAAATGCCAGCAAATTTGAGACGGGCATTTTCTTGCATTCGTTCAGGGCTTTAACAGATGAGATTGACATTTTTCAATAGAACATATAGTGAACATAGCCATGAAGAAGTCAATCAGGCAACGGCTGGCCATTCTTTCCGATGCGGCCAAATACGATGCGTCCTGTGCCTCCAGCGGCACGACGAAACGCAGCTCTGCTGCATCCGGCGGACTTGGCTCCACGGAGGGGTCGGGCATATGCCATGCCTATGCGCCGGACGGGCGCTGCATTTCGCTCCTGAAGATTTTGCTCACCAATTTCTGTATCTATGATTGCGCCTATTGCATCAATCGTTCTTCGAGCAATGTCGAGCGGGCGCGGTTTACTGCCGAGGAGGTGGTGTGGCTGACGCTGGAGTTCTATCGGCGCAACTATATCGAGGGGCTGTTTCTCTCTTCCGGCATTATTCGCTCTTCCGATCATACGATGGAAGAGATGGTGCGGGTGGCGCGGGAACTGCGCGTCACGCATGGCTTTCGCGGCTACATCCATCTGAAATCCATTCCCGAAGCATCGCCAAAGCTTATTGAGGAAGCGGGGCTTTACGCCGACCGGCTGTCGATCAACATCGAATTGCCGACTGATAGCGGCGTCAGCCGTTTTGCGCCGGAAAAGCAGCCCGCCAATATTCGCCGCTCGATGGCTGATATCCGTCTGAAGATCGAGGAGGCGGGGGAGCCGACCGTCAGGACGCGAAAGACCAAACGTTTTGCGCCTGCAGGACAGAGCACGCAGATGATCGTTGGGGCGGATGGGGCTGATGACAGCACCATTCTGTCCACGAGCGCTCGACTTTATGGCAGCTATGGTTTGCGGCGCGTCTATTATTCGGCTTTCAGCCCCATTCCGGATTCGTCGAAGAACCTGCCGCTCATCAAGCCGCCTTTGATGCGGGAACACAGGCTTTATCAGGCCGACTGGCTTTATCGTTTTTATGGGTTCGACATTGGTGAAATAACCGCGATCGGCGGTAACGGAATGCTCGATCTCGATATAGATCCGAAGCTTGCCTGGGCGCTGAAAAATCGCGACCGTTTTCCAGTGGACGTGAACGTGGCGGATCGCGAAATATTGCTGCGCGTGCCCGGCTTCGGTACCAAGACGGTCGCCTCGATCCTGTCTTCACGCCGGTTTCGACGGTTGCGGCTGGAGGATATTGCCCGCTTCGGCGTTTCCCTCAAAAAGGTGAAGGCCTTCATCGTTGCCGAGGGCTGGACGCCGGGCAAGCTGACTGAACGGCCGGATTTGCGAGCGATGTTTGCTCCGCAGCCCGAACAATTATCGCTGCTGTGATGTACGGCCCGGTTTTGGAAGGGCGGGGCGATTTCGGCGAGTGGCGTGATGCGGCGCGCGCGGCTCTCGCCGCCAATGTGCCGCCGGAGGCGATTGACTGGCGGTTGCGGGATGAGAAAGCCGGGCTTCTCGATTTTGCCGGAGAGCCTTTGCCGGCGGCCCGTGCGGATGACGTGCAGGTGTCCGTTCCAGCCTCCTTCGTGACGTTGGCGCAAGCGATTATCTGTCATAGCGATCCGGGTCGTTTCGCACTGCTTTACCGGTTGCTGTGGCGGCTGAAGCGGGATCGCGCCCTGTTACAGTTCAAGTCCGATGCGGATGTTTCCGAAGCCCGGCAGCTTGAAAAATCGGTCCGCCGCGATTGTCACAAGATGACGGCCTTTGTTCGCTTCAAGGAATTATCCTTGCCGCAGGGGCAGGGCGGGCGGCGGCGCTTCGTCGCATGGTTCGAGCCGGATCACTTCATCGTAGAGCGCACGGCCCCGTTTTTCCAGCGGCGGTTCACGGATATGGACTGGCTGATCGCGACACCGAACGGCTCCGCGCGGTGGGACGGAAACGTGCTGGAGACATCGCGGCAGGCCGCGTCCAAGCCTGAGCTGACGGATGAAACGGACGAGCTGTGGCGAACCTATTATGCCAACATATTCAATCCGGCGCGTCTGAAGATAAAAGCGATGACGGCAGAGATGCCAAAGAAATACTGGAAAAATTTGCCGGAAGCCGAGCTTATTCCAGGTCTCGTTCTTGGTGCCGAGGCGCGGGTGCTGGAGATGGCGGCAAAGGCTGCGAGCCAGCCGCAACCATTCCATCACCGCCTGCAGGCCGCGGCCTCGGCGCGTGAAGAGCCGCCACCGGCGCCAGACGGTACGCTCGCTTCATTGGCGCGGGAGGCTGGCCAATGCACGCGCTGCGCCCTACATTGCAAGGCAACGCAGACGGTGTTCGGCATTGGACCTGAGGATGCGAAAGTGATGATCGTCGGGGAACAGCCGGGAGATCACGAGGATCTTGCCGGAAAACCTTTCGTCGGTCCCGCTGGTCAGCTGTTCGACCGGACATTGGTTGAAGCCGGTATTGACCGCAAAAAGCTTTATGTCACCAACGCCGTCAAACACTTCAAATACGAGGCCCGCGGCAAGCGGCGCATTCACCAGCGACCGGATGCGGGCGAGGTGCAGCAATGCCGCTGGTGGCTTAACAAGGAAATCGAGCTGGTACGGCCGAAGCTTATCGTTGCCATGGGTGCAACTGCGCTTTATGCGCTGACAGGCGGAAAGGAAAAGGTCTCCGAGGTTAGGGGTCGCCCGATACCGATGCAGGGGGAGCGGACGCTTTTTGTCACGGTGCACCCTTCCTATCTTCTTCGCCTTCCCGACTCGCAGCAGAAGGAGGCGGAAATGCAGAATTTCAGGAATGAAATTGATTTTATAAGATTATTCTAATAGACTGCTTTGTGTGTTGCTACGCTATATTGGATGATCATCGATGTCTTCATCGATATGATTAAATTTTTGTTTATTGGTTATTTTTATTGAAATTTTATACTTTATACTATAACTAAGATATTTATATTTATTCATTGCGTGGATGTATGATGCTCGGCGAGCTAGATCTTGCAACAGTGATACTGATGCAAAAGTGTTCTTACATTGTTGGAATGCTGAGTTTTATATATCTGAAGCTCACAAATCGTGGTTTGCACGGCCCGACAGCTCTTGCAGCAGGCTTCGCAGCCATGGCTGCCGGCTCCACGCTCGCTGGGTACGGCGAATGGGGAATAATGTCTCCGGCCTTGTGGCAATTCGGCAGCATCGTCTTCGGTATTGTGGGTTATGCGCTGATCTGGCTTGGCCTGAAAATCGTGAGCGATGGACGTGCTGCCAGCAGGGGGACAGTATCAGCTGTCTGTTTGATTGCCTTGCTGGCAATTGTCCTTGCACAGCAGGTGGCTGACAATAACGCTTATCGTGCGGCCCTGTTCAACGGTTGTGCGGCTGTGGCCTATCTTGCGGGAGCGGGCGGGCTTTTTGCGCGGTGGCGCAAGGAGCCACTCCTGTCCCGCTTCGCGCTGGGCGCGATTGCGGGTATTTCCGGCCTGATTTCGTTGTCGGTGGCAAAGAGCGTGCTTTTGCCCCAATACGCCGCCATCGATCTGGTCAATGCGTTTTTCTTGATCATCATGTTGAACTTCGCCATTGCGCTGTTCGTGATGATGCTGGTAGCCGAGCGGTCAGAGCGCAAATTGCTGGTTCTCGCCAACACCGATCCTTTGACGGGCGTCAAGAACCGTCGTTTTTTCTTCCAGGCCATGCCGGCGGTGCCGGGTCCCAACGATGCGGCGATGCTGCTCGATATCGACCACTTCAAATCAATCAACGACCGCTTCGGCCACGCCGTCGGCGACAGCGTTCTTCAGGAAGTGGCGAAGCGTATCGGCGGCAGCATACGCGGTGGTGACGTGCTGGCGCGTTACGGTGGCGAGGAGTTCATCATCTTCCTGCCGGGTGCCGGTGTTCAAAAGGCTTGCATAATCGGAGAACGCATTCGCGATGCGATTGCGATAACCGAAGTCGATTGCGGCGGTTTGCGTGTCGGCGTGACGATAAGCATCGGCGTCGCAACCAGCGGAGATATGCGCTGCGATCTTCAGACCCTGGCGGAAATGGCGGACCGCGCCCTTTACCGAGCCAAGACGGATGGGCGCAATTGCGTGCGCGAAGCCCTGGCGGCGTGAGGCTTTTGAGCTTTTTGTGAGACAATGCAAAACGCCGCAGGCATGACCCGCGGCGTTTCCATGATCTTCGTTGTCGGCTGATTTTACAGGAAGTAGCTCTGCAAGGGCTTCACTTCCAGGTTGCCGGCCTTAAGCGCCTTGATGGCAAGGGCTGCTGCTTCGGCACCGGCCATCGTAGTGTAGTATGGCACCTTCTGCATCAGCGTTGCGCGGCGCAGCGACTTTGAGTCGGAAATCGCCTTGTTGCTGTCGGTGGTGTTGATGACCAGCTGGACCTGCCGGTTGCGGATGGCGTCTTCGATATGCGGACGACCTTCCTGCACCTTGTTGATCTTCTCGGCGTTGATGCCCTGTTCAGCAAGGAAACGCTGGGTGCCGCCGGTTGCCAGTACCCTGAAGCCGCTCTCGACCAGAATACGGATTGCGGGCAATACGCGGTCCTTGTCGTCGTCGCGCACCGAGACGAAGACGGTGCCGGAGCGCGGCAGGTCGACGCCGGCGCCGAGCTGGCTCTTGGCGAAGGCGAGTGCGAAATCGGTGTCGAGGCCGATGACTTCGCCGGTCGAGCGCATTTCCGGTCCGAGCAGAATGTCGACGCCGGGGAAGCGGGCGAACGGGAAAACGGCTTCCTTGACGGCGATGTGCTTCAGGTTGCGCGGGTCGGGTTTCTTGCCGTAAGCGGCAATCGCCGCATCAAGCTTTTCGCCGGCCATGACGCGGGCAGCGATCTTGGCGATTGGCGCACCGATGGTTTTTGCAACGAAGGGCACCGTGCGCGAGGCGCGCGGGTTGACTTCGAGAACGTAGATCGTGCCGTCCTTGATAGCGTACTGAACGTTCATCAGGCCACCGACGTTGAGCGCCTTTGCAAGCGCCGTCGTCTGGCGTTCCAGCTCGTCGAGGGTTTCCTTGCTCAGCGAACGGGAAGGCAACGAGCAGGCCGAGTCGCCCGAGTGGATACCGGCTTCTTCGATGTGCTCCATGATGCCCGAAACGAAGACGTTTTCGCCGTCGCACAGTGCATCGACGTCGACTTCGACGGCGTTGGTCAGGTAGCTGTCGAACAGAAGCGGGTTCTTGCCGAGCAGGGTGTTGATCTGGCCGGTCTTGTCGTTCGGGTAACGCTGCTTGATGTCCTCTGGCACGAGGCCCGGAACCGTATCGAGCAGATAGGTCTGGAGCTGGCCTTCCGAATGGATGATCTGCATGGCGCGGCCACCCAGAACATAGGACGGACGCACGACCAGCGGGAAGCCGATTTCCGAAGCGACGAGGCGCGCCTGTTCAACCGAATAGGCGATGCCGTTGTTCGGCTGGGCGAGGTCGAGCTTCATCAGCAGCTTCTGGAAACGGTCGCGGTCTTCGGCAAGGTCGATCATGTCAGGCGCGGTGCCGAGGATCGGGATACCGTTCTTTTCCAGCGCTTCGGCCAGCTTCAGCGGCGTCTGGCCGCCGAACTGCACGATGACGCCGACCAGTTCGCCCTTTTCCTGTTCGGCGCGCATGATCTCGATCACGTCTTCGGCCGTCAGCGGTTCGAAATAGAGGCGGTCGGAGGTGTCGTAGTCGGTCGAAACCGTTTCCGGGTTGCAGTTGATCATGATCGCTTCGAAGCCTGCATCCTTCAGCGCGAAGGCAGCATGGCAGCAGCAATAGTCGAACTCGATGCCCTGGCCGATACGGTTCGGACCGCCGCCGAGGATGACGACCTTCTTGCGGTCGGAAACCTGCGCTTCAGAGCGGGCGGCGCCGACGAAGGGGATTTCATAGGTCGAATACATGTAGGCGGTGGGCGAGGCGAATTCTGCCGCGCAGGTATCGATGCGCTTGAAGACCGGGCGAACATTGAGGCTGTTGCGCAGTTCGGCCACTTCCTTTGGGCGCTTGCCCGTCAGAATTGCCAGGCGGGCGTCGGAAAAGCCCATGGCTTTGAGCATGCGCAGGTTCTCTGCGTCCTGCGGTAGGCCTTGCTCACGGACACGGGCTTCCATGTCCACAATTGCCTTGAACTGGGCGATGAACCAAGGGTCGATCTTCGAGTTTTCGTGGACTTCCTCTTCCGTCATTCCCATGCGCAGCGCCTGGGCGACCATGCGCAGGCGATCCGGCGTCGGTGTGCCGATGGCGGCGCGGATGGCGTTCTTGGAGCCTTCGCCCTCTTCAAAGCCGGGGATTTCGATTTCATCGAGACCGGTGAGGCCGGTTTCCATGCCGCGCAGCGCCTTCTGCAGCGATTCTGCGAAGGTGCGGCCGATGGCCATGACTTCACCGACGGACTTCATGGCCGTTGTGAGGATCGGCGAGGCGCCCGGGAACTTCTCGAAGGCGAAACGCGGGATCTTGGTGACGACGTAGTCGATCGACGGTTCGAACGAGGCAGGCGTCGCGCCGCCGGTGATATCGTTTTCCAGCTCGTCGAGCGTATAGCCGATGGCGAGCTTGGCGGCGATCTTGGCGATCGGGAAGCCGGTCGCCTTGGAGGCGAGAGCAGACGAGCGCGAAACGCGCGGGTTCATTTCGATGACGACGAGGCGGCCGTCTTTCGGGTTGACGGCGAACTGCACGTTCGAGCCGCCGGTTTCCACGCCGATCTCACGCAGCACCGCAATCGAGGCGTTGCGCATGATCTGGTATTCCTTGTCGGTCAGCGTCAGTGCTGGCGCAACCGTGATCGAGTCGCCCGTGTGGACGCCCATCGGATCGATGTTTTCGATGGAGCAGATGATGATGCAATTGTCCGCGGTGTCGCGGACCACTTCCATTTCATATTCCTTCCAGCCGAGAACAGATTCTTCGACCAGCACCTCGGTGGTCGGCGAAGCGTCGAGGCCGCCCGAGACGATGTCGAAGAATTCGGAGCGGTTATAGGCAATGCCGCCGCCGGTGCCGCCGAGCGTGAAGGACGGGCGGATGATGGCGGGCAGGCCGACATGGTCGATCGCCTGGGCGGCGATTGCAATCGCATGCGCCATGTAACGCTGCTTGCGGTCGGTCTCGCCAAGGTTCCACTGGTTTTCCAGATCGTCCAGCGCCTTGTCCAGTTCCGCACCGGAAAGCTTCGCCTTGAGTTCGGCGCGGGCAGCTTCGTGCTTCTTGCGGTCGGCGTCCTTGATTTCAGTGGCGTTGGCCAGCATGGACTTCGGCGTTTCGAGGCCGATGCGAGCCATGGCCTCGCGGAAGAGGGCGCGGTCTTCAGCCATGTCGATGGCTTCGGGCTTGGCGCCGATCATTTCCACATTGTAGCGGTCGAGAACGCCCATGCGCTTCAGGGACAGCGCGGTGTTGAGCGCGGTCTGGCCGCCCATGGTGGGAAGCAGCGCGTCCGGGCGTTCCTTGGCAATGATCTTGGCAACGACTTCCGGGGTGATCGGCTCGACATAGGTTGCGTCGGCGAGGCCCGGATCGGTCATGATGGTGGCCGGGTTGGAGTTGACCAGAATGACCCGGTAACCCTCTTCCTTCAGCGCCTTGCAGGCCTGGGTGCCGGAATAGTCGAATTCACATGCTTGGCCGATGACGATCGGTCCTGCGCCAATGATGAGGATGGACTTGATATCTTGGCGCTTCGGCATGGCTCTCTCGTTCCGCGTTTTGGTTGCGCAAAACACCAGCCAGGGTGAAAGATCACCGGCCGGGGCGCGCAATTCAAAGTTTTCAGGCTAGAAGCGGCTTATAGGCAAATGTTTTTGAGAACGGAACCCCATAAATTCCGGAATCGACAGAAACTCTTAACCCGCCGGTGTATGCGCGGCGAAACGGGCCTGCACGGCCGCGCTATGGGAGCGGCTGACGGGTATTTCCGAGCCGTCTCTTGTAATGACGTGCAGACGGCCAGCCTGTTTACGCAACGAGACGACGTCGGAAATGGCAATCCAGTGGGAACGGTGCACCTGCAAGCCTTCCGTGAGGCCTATTTCTTTCAGCGCATCGGCAAAACGCAGCAGAACGAGCTGATGGCCGCGCGTGGTGACGATTTCGGTATAGTGGTCCTGCACCGACAGCCGCAGCAATTCTCCGCGCTTTTGCGGCGGCAGCCGCTCCAGCAGCGGCGCGATGCTTTTCACCTCACCTTTGGCATCTCCATTCGGGTCCGCAACGGCATCCGTTGCCGTTGCGCGTGACTGGCAGGCCGTGAGGTAGCTCAGCAGGCAAAAGATGGCGCAGAGCGGCAGGGCCGACAGGCTGCTTTTCAGAAAGGCAGCGAAACCCATTTCCCTGCCGGAAAAGATTTGGTTCATGATGGAAAGCAGCAGCCCGATGGGCAGGGCTGCCGTCAGCGAGCCGATCATCATGCGTGTCAGCATATTTTCAATGCTGCTGGCAAGGATGGTGTTGGCGAGGATGGAAAAGGATATTGCGAACGTCCATGCGCCAGCCTGAACGATTGTCCAGTAAAGCAGCCGGTCGGCGAAACTCATGGTCTCACTTGTCCCGAAAGGGCCGGTCAGAATGAAGATCGCCAATATGGCAAGGAAGGTCAGCCACAGTCTGCGCGATTGCAGGATGGCGTGCATTTCACGAAGCGTGGACTGCAAAGAGAGGTGATCCACGAAGTTTTCCTGCGGTTGACGCCAATGCGTTTTTCTTTCGCGCATGTTTTGCCGAAGTTAGCGATAATTTCAACCGGGTCAAAACGCTTCACCATGTCACTCCAGCCTTTGCTAGACGCACCGCTTGCCGTGCAATTCCATGTCGCCACCGTTGTTCCGGCCGCGATTCTCGGTGCCTTCATTTTCCTTCGCCCAAAAGGAACCGCCATCCACCGGCTACTCGGCAGGATCTGGGTGACGCTGATGGTCATGACCTCCGTTTCGACCTTCTTCATCCATGAATTGAGGATGCTTTACGGTTTCAGCCCGATCCATCTTTTATCGGTTCTCACCATATATGGCTGTCTGCAATCGGTCCTTTTCGCGCGCAGGGGCGAAATCAGGCGCCATATGAGGATCATGCAGAGTGTTTATCTCGGCGGTATCGTCATCGCAGGCGGTTTCACCTTCGTTCCGGGGCGGATCATTCACGAGGTTGCTTTCGGTGACGGTCAGCCGGGTCTTGTGGTGCTTTTCGCGGGCGTGTTCGTGTTTGCCCTGCTGTCTCTGACCGTCTTCACGCAAAGGCGGCGAACCTCCTGAACGAATGCACCCACCTCCGCTTTCTTCCGGAACAAGATGTATTATAGTGCCGTTATAAGGTTGCCTGTTGAGGCGACGTTTGCGGAGAGAAAAGCATGGAATGGAGAGGGCGCCGCCAGTCGGACAATATCGAGGATCGGCGCGGCATGTCGGCGGGATCGGGGCCGTCCGGCAACGATCCTTTTTCGCGTGGCGGAATGCGCGTGCCGATCGGGCGCCGCGGCGGCGGCATCGGCATTGGCGGTCTTCTGCTGATCCTGCTGATCAGCTGGGTGCTTGGCATCAATCCGCTGACGCTGCTTTCGGGCGGAGACATTTCACTGGATGGGGGCGGTACCACGCAGCAATCCGGCCAGCAGGCGGGCACTCGGCCGCAGGGCCAATCGTCCGACGAGACGACGGCTTTCGTGCGCACCGTGCTGGCTGAGACGGAAGATACGTGGAGCGGCATTTTCCAGTCCGCCGGCGAGACCTATCAGAAACCGACCCTTGTGCTGTTTTCCGGGCAGGTTGCGTCTGCCTGCGGTTCTGCCTCTGCGGCCAGCGGCCCGTTCTATTGCCCTGGTGACCGCAAGGTCTATCTCGACACCAGTTTCTTCAGTGAACTGGACAAGCGTTTCGGCGCGTCTGGCGATTTCGCGCAGGCTTACGTTATTGCGCATGAGGTGGGCCACCACGTCCAGAACCTGACCGGTGTCCTGCCGGAGTTCAACCGCCGCCGCCAGTCCATGAGCCAGGTGGATGCCAACAAGATGTCGGTGCGTGTTGAGCTTCAGGCCGATTGTTATGCCGGTATCTGGGGCAAGTTCACCGAACAGAAGGGCATTCTGGAAACCGGTGACCTTGAGGAAGCGCTCAACGCTGCCCACCAGATCGGCGACGACACCCTGCAGAAGCAGACCCAAGGATATGTGGTGCCTGACAGTTTCAACCACGGCACGTCGGCGCAACGCATGGAATGGTTCAAGCGCGGCTTCCAGAACGGACGCGTCGAGGACTGCGACACCTTCTCGGCGAATATCTGAGAATCAAATGAACAAGGGGGCTTTTCAGCCCCCTTGTTATTCAGCGCATCAACAGCGCCACGGCAAACATGCCAAGCGCGAAGATCGTATGGGCGACGAGGTTGAGAAAGCGAACCTTGTTCGGGTTCGGCGTCTTCGATGCCGCCCAGCCGATGCCGAGGCCAGGTTGCAGCAGGAACCAGCCCGCGCCGACCGTGACGATGCCCACGATCCAAGGCTGAATGAAGGAAGGCTCTGAAAACCACGAGGCCGGCACTATCAGGGCGAGAATGATGCCGTAGAGAATGCCGACGGCATAATGCGAGACCCAGCCGAGCGCCAGTTCATGCTCGTAAGGTGCGGCCGTCGCGATAGAATCGTGGAATATCGTGCCCTTCGGCACATGCCAGAACCAGCGGCCGACCGGTGCCCAGTTCGGGGCGGACTGGCCGAAAAACCGGTGCAGCACAATCGCCCATATATCCATAAACACGGTGCCACCCACCCCCATGGCAATACCGCGCCAAATCAAATCCAGCATAGATCCCTCCGCAAATCATGATCGATCAAGCTCTAGCTGATCGTGTGAGTGGCGTGAACAGGGTTTTTAGCTCGCTCAGTGCGGACAAGAAAAATGGCCGGATCGCTCCGGCCATAATGAAGACTGAAACGTCTCCTCCGTCATGCCGGACTGGATCCGGGGTAACGGTGCGATTGTCTCACCAGTGAGCTATTCTCGCTCTACGCGGCACGCCCATATTCAGCCTGCCGCCGCGTTGCCGTGGCGAGCTGGAACTGCGCAAGCAATTCGTTGAGTGCCGCCGCTTCCGAGGCGAGGCCATGGCTTGCCGCAGTCTGTTCTTCGACCATGGCGGCATTCTGCTGGGTGCCCTGATCGATGGTGTTGATGGCGGTGTTGATTTCCTGAAGTCCGGTGGACTGCTCGCGCGACGACGTTACGATGGCGTCGATGTGGCGGTTGATCTCCTGGACTTCGCGGACGATGGTTTCCAGCGCCTTGCCGGCATTGCCGACGAGATCGACACCGGATTGCACCTGCGATGTTGAGGCGTTGATCAGCGTCTTGATCTCCTTCGCGGCATTTGCCGAGCGCTGGGCAAGCTCGCGCACTTCCTGTGCGACGACGGCAAAACCCTTGCCTGCCTCACCGGCGCGGGCGGCTTCCACGCCGGCATTCAGCGCAAGCAGGTTCGTCTGGAAGGCGATTTCGTCGATCACACCAATGATGTTGCTGATCTCCGACGACGATTTTTCGATGCCTTCCATGGCGCGAACAGCGTCCTCGACGATGATGCCGGACTGCTCGGCATTGTTGCGCGTGCGGTCTACCAGACGGCCTACCTCTTCGGCACGGCGGGCGGAATCCTTGACCGTCGTGGTTATTTCCTCAAGCGCGGCCGCAGTCTCCTCGACAGAGGCGGCCTGCTGCTCGGTGCGCTTGGCCAGATCGTCGGCAGACTGGCGGATTTCTCCAGCACCGGCATCGATTGCGCGTGCATTCTGGCCGACTGTGCTCAAGGCAACGTTCAGCTTGGCGACGGAGTTGTTGAAGTCGTCGCGCAAGCGGTCGATGCGGGTCACGAAAGGTGTCTCGATCCGGTAGTTGAGGTCGCCGTTCGAAAGGTGCGTCAGTCCCTTTGCCAGCGAATCGACTGCGAACTGGATGTCGGCCGCGTCTTTCGCCGCCAGTCGTTCGCGGTCGTTGCGCTCCTGTTCGGAAAGCGTGCGGTTCTGTTCGGCGTCGCCTTCAAGACGCAGACGTTCCGTGGCGTTCGATTTGAATACGGCAACCGCCGCAGCCATCGAGCCGATCTGGTCACTGCGCTCCTGGCCGGGAATGGCGACATCGAGATTGCCGGCGGCAAGCCTTTCCATGGCAGCAGTCATCTGCGTGACGGGGCGAACAATGAAACGGCTGAGAACGGTTGCCAGCAGGGCGATCATGATCGCGGCGGCAAGGATTGTCGCGATGGTTGCCGCGAGGCGAAATTGGCCGATCGCGCTGTAGGCGACGTCGGAATCGACAACGAAACCGAGATACCAATCGACCGAGGGCAGACCGGCGACGGGAATGAAGCTGGTGATCTTGCCCTTGCCGTCGATCTCGGTTTGCGAAATCGCGGAAGAAATTGCCGGTGTATCAACCTTGAAGAGATCGGTCAGCGGCTTGTCGACGAATTTCGCATCGGGATGCATGAGGATCTTGCCGTCCTTGCTGACGAGGAAGGCGTATCCATCCTTGCCGGCATCCACCGACTTGATCATCGATACAAGCGAATCCAGCGAGAAGTCGCTACCCGTCACGCCGGCCAGCTTGCCGTCGATGGACACGGGAATGGCGGCAGTGATGATAAGGCCGCCGGTCGACGCATCGCTATAGGGCTCGGTCAGTACTGGCTTGCCGGCCTTGACGGCGTCCAGATACCAGGGGCGCTTGCGCGGGTCGTAGCCTTCCGGCAATGGCAATTTCGGGAAAGTCGTGAAACTGCCGCTTTCGGCATTGCCGAAATAGGTGGACATGAACTGAGCCGTCAGCACGTCGTTCTGGAGGAACTGCAGCTTGGCGTCGTCATCTGGGAGCTTGGCGAGCGTCTTCGCAACCGTTTCGGTCAGCATGATGCGCCCGTTCAGCCAGTTGGCGATGCTTTGCGCTGCCTGCTTGCCGGACGAATCGATATTTTCCGCCACGGCTTGCGTCGTCACCTGGTGCTGAAGACTGTCGATATAGAAGGAAAAGCCGGCAAAAGCGGCGACGACAAGCGATGACGCCGCAAACAGAATGCGCGTCATGAGATTGGTTTTTTTGGGCAAGCTACACGTCCTTGGAACCAGATGTGCCCATTCGGCTCATCTTGGAAAATAATGGGAAAGACATGCCTCAATGGCGGGAATATTCTGCGTCATGCAGCTTATGGCTTGAAAGAACTTCTCGATATTCTAATGCGTAAAGTGAAATGGTAAAATTCGGCTAAATTTGTTTTATGTCACGCCGTTTCGGCCCAAGTGGACGTAAAATTGCCGTTCTGCGTAAATTTTGATCATTGATCCGCAAAGGTTGCGTGCAGGAAGGGAATATTTTATTCATCACCTGCTGCCATTGCGCAATTCGCGGGCAATGGCCAAAATTCAGGTGAATTACAATGTCTTCGTCGGTTGTTGCAGAAACCGTTCCCTCTGGATCGGGGTCGTGGCTTTCGCATTTCAAGGCTACGCTTGCGCTTGGAATTCCGCTTGTCGGTGCGCAGCTCGCGCAGCTTGGCATCCACACTACAGATATGGTCATCGTCGGTCAGCTCGGAGCTGAGAAGCTGGCGGCCATGGTGCTGGCCGGGCAGTTCTTCTTCGTTGTCTTCATTTTCGGCTCGGGATTTTCCGTGGCCGTGGTGCCAATGGTAGCGCAGGCTTACGGGCAGGGCGATGCGACGGCTGCCCGCCGCTCGCTGCGCATGGGCATGTGGGTTGCAATCGCGTACTGGATTCTTGCCCTGCCGATATTCTTCAACGCCGAGCGCATTCTGGTCTATCTCGGGCAAAACCCCGAAGTTGCGGCGTTGACCGGCCATTATCTCGCCATCGCCAAGTTCGGCCTTTTGCCGGCGCTGCTTTTTTACGTGCTGCGCGGGCTTGTCAGTGCCATCGGCCGTGCGGGCATCATTCTGTATGTCACCATCATCATGTTGGTGCTGAACGGTTTGATGGCCTATGCGCTGGTCTTCGGCCATTTCGGATTGCCGGTGATGGGTATGAACGGCGCGGCTGTCGTTGCCGTCATCGTCAATGCCTTCAGCTTCATCTTCATCGTCGCTTATGTGCAGACGCGTGAGGAAACCAGGAAATACGAGCTGTTCGTGCGCTTCTGGCGGCCGGACTGGCATGCGCTGTTCGAAGTGCTGCGCCTTGGCCTGCCGATCAGCATCACCATCCTTGCCGAAGTGACGCTGTTTGCGGCGGCTTCGATCCTGATGGGACAGATTGGCACCGTGCAGCTTGCGGCGCATGGCATCGCTCTGCAGCTTGCCTCCATCGCTTTCATGATCCCGCTCGGCCTGTCGCAGGCGGCGACCGTGAGGGTCGGTGTCGCGTTCGGTCAGGGTGATTTCAGGAACCTCGTGCGCGCCGCCATCATGGTCTACGCGATTGCCTGCGGCATTGCCGTTTGCGGCGGCATCCTGTTTGCGGCTGTTCCGGAATTTCTGGCGAAGTGGTTTCTCGACGCGAAGTTGCCGGAAGCGGCGGAAGTGCTTGCCTACGCAAGCAGCCTCGTGGTGATCGCCGGCATCTTCCAGCTGGTCGATGGTATCCAGGCTGTGACAGCAGGTTTGCTGCGCGGATTGAAGGATGCGCGCATTCCGGCGATGCTGGCGCTGATTTCCTATTGGCCGATCGGGCTGGCGCTGGCCTGGACCATGGCCTTTCCGCTCGGCTTTGGCGGACGTGGCGTCTGGTTCGGTTTCGTGATCGGCCTTTCGACGGCGGCCGTTCTCCTGACTATACGTTTCGTCATTCTGGTGAAGCGTGAAATGAAAACGGCCCGCTGAAAGCGGGCCGTATATTTTTCCTGATTTTCCGAAGATGTCTCAGCGCTCGGCGAGCGCTGCCTCACCTTGTCTCTCGCGCAGCAGGTTGACGAAGCGGCGGAAGAGATAGTGGCTGTCCTGCGGGCCGGGCGATGCTTCCGGATGGTGCTGGACGGAGAAGACCGGCTTGCCGACGATGCGCAGGCCGCAATTGGTGCCGTCGAACAGCGACGTGTGGGTTTCTTCGACGCCATCAGGCAGCGACTTCGCGTCAACAGCAAAACCATGGTTCATGGACACGATTTCCACCTTGCCGGTGGTGAAATCCTTGACCGGATGGTTGGCGCCGTGGTGGCCCTGGTGCATCTTTTCAGTCTTGGCGCCGACGGCCAGGCCAAGCATCTGGTGGCCGAGGCAGATGCCGAAGATCGGCAGGTCGCTGTTGATGAGGTTCTGAATGACCGGTACGGCATATTCGCCTGTCGCGGCCGGATCTCCCGGACCGTTGGAAAGGAAAACGCCATCCGGCTTCAATGCCAGAATGTCTTCGGCGGACGTCTGGGCCGGAACCACTGTGACCTTGCAATCGAGACCGGCGAAGAGGCGCAGGATGTTGCGCTTGACGCCGAAATCCACGCAGACGACATGGTACTTCGCATCGGCTTCATTCAGCGTGCCGTAACCCTCGTTCCAAACCCAAGGCGTTTCCGTCCAGGTGGAGGATTGGCCGGATGTGGCTTCGATGGCGAGGTCGAGGCCGACGAGACCGCTCCATGCCTTGGCTTCCGCCTTCAGCGCCTCGATGTCGAACACGCCGTTGGGATCATGGGCGATCACCGCGTTCGGTGCACCGTTTTCGCGTATCCATGCCGTCAGCGCGCGCGTGTCGATGCCGCAAAGGCCGATGACGCCGCGGGCTTTCAGCCAGGCATCCAGATGCTTGGCGGCGCGGAAGTTCGAAGGGTCGGTAATGTCGGCCTTGAAGATGACGCCGACTGCGCCGCGGCGGGCGGCTGGCGTCAGGTCTTCGATGTCTTCCTCATTGGTGCCGACATTGCCGATGTGCGGGAAGGTGAAGGTGACGATCTGGCCGAGATAGGACGGATCGGTCAGGATTTCTTCGTAACCGGTCAGTGCGGTGTTGAAGCAGACTTCGGCCTGTACCTTGCCGGTTGCGCCGATCCCCGTTCCCTCGATCACTGTGCCATCGGCAAGAACAAGCATTGCGGTCGGTTTGCGGGTAGTCCAGGGCGCTGTCTCGGTCATCTCGTTCCGTTTCTGCCGCTTCGCACCCCGCCTCTTGAAAGGCAGGGGGAGAGGGGCCATTTTTTGTCGCAGGCTTCGTGACATAAAGGGGCGCGCGAAAAACTCGCGTTTTGACCCTTCGTTAAAATCTCGTGCAGGTGCCGGAAAATAACGAAAGCTGCTTAAACGGTCAACCGCAGGCTCAAGATTTACGCGGAATTAAACCTTCGCACATTCAAGGGCTTATGCATTTGATTTGCTTGAGCGGGTTTGCTCGGTTATGTCGTTTCGAAAAATAAGGTGGAAAGTTTCCGTGTCGAGACGCTGMGGAATGCACTTTCCCAAGGAGAAGAAGAAATGATGCGCGACACGTTCGCTAATACTCTGAAAGACGCGCTGAAGGCTCGTGACGCCCGGCGTACATCGACCGTGCGTCTCATCCAGGCGGCCATCAAGGATCGCGATATTGCCAATCGCGGCGTGGGCAAGGACCCCGTCACCGACGACGAGATCATGCAGATCCTGACCAAGATGGTGAAACAGCGGGAAGAGTCCGCCAGCATCTATGATGGTGCCGGTCGCGCCGAGCTTGCCGCTCAGGAGCGCGAGGAAATCGTCATCATCAAGGAATTCATGCCGGAAGAAATTCCGGCCGAAAAGGTGCGCGAATTGTGCCAGGCCGTCATCAGCGAAACCGGCGCCTCCGGCCTGCGTGACATGGGCAAGTGCATGAATGCGCTCAAGGAGCGCTATCCCGGCCAGATCGACTTCGCGAAAGCCTCCGGCGTCGTCAAGGATTTGCTGAAGTAGGTTTCGCCCGTTCGGAAAAAGTAAAGGCAGGGCAGCCATGGCTGCCCTGCCTTTTTGCTGCCGACGAAGGCGCATTTCGGCGGATCAAAATGCGGTCACGCGCAGGCGTTTTTCGGGGGACGTGCCTGCGGGCGTCAGCAGCTTTATGAGAATGTCCGGGCGCTGCCTTTGAATATGTTTTATACCTCGGCGACGGTTGGCTCAAATTACAAAAACATAATTTTTTGTGATGATGCGCTGCCATAAATTTGCCCGAAGCGGGCGACAGCGGCGATGCGGTTTTAGTGCGATGGCCTGTGAATATCGGGTATTCCGGTTCTTTGGGTTTGGTACTGACCCCTTTCTGCGCTTATATGAAAGACTGGCCTCGAACAGGTAACCCATGCGATTTTCCAATTCTTTTCTCGATGAGATACGCGACCGCGTGAACATCTCCGATGTGATCGGCAGACGTGTGTCCTGGGATAAGAAGAAGACCAATACGCCGCGGGGCGATTATTGGGCCTGCTGCCCGTTCCATGGCGAAAAAAGCCCGAGTTTTCATTGCGAGGATCGCAAGGGGCGATACCATTGTTTCGGTTGCGGTGTTTCCGGCGATCATTTCCGGTTTCTCACCGATCTCGAGGGGTTGAGTTTCCCCGAAGCCGTTCAGCAGATCGCCGACATGGCCGGCATCTTCATGCCGCAGCCCGATCCGCAGGCTGAGAAGCGCGAGCGCGAGCGCACCTCGTTGCAGGACGTCATGGAAATGGCGACGCTGTTCTTTCAGGATCAGTTGCAGACCGCGCTTGGTGCGCGGGCGCGGGCTTACCTGCGCGATCGCGGGCTGACTGGGCGCACCATCGAGACATTCAGGCTCGGTTTTGCACCAGATAGCCGCAATGCGCTGAAGGAGCATCTGGCGAGCAAGGGTGTGGCGCGCGAACAGATGGAAGCCTGCGGGCTGGTGGTGCATGAAAACGTGCCGGTTTCCTATGACCGCTTCCGCGACCGCATCATGTTCCCGATCCTGTCGTCGCGCGAAAAGGTGATCGCTTTCGGCGGCCGTGCCATGGCGGCGGATGCAGTGGCCAAATATCTGAACTCCAACGAGACCGAGCTTTTTCACAAGGGCAATGTTCTCTACAATTTCGCCCGCGCGCGGCGCGCCTCGCAGGCTTCCGGCGGCACCGTCATTGCCGTCGAAGGTTATATGGATGTCATTGCGCTTTATCAGGCGGGTGTCGAAAATGCTGTCGCCCCGCTCGGCACGGCGCTGACGGAAAGCCAGCTTGAGCTCCTGTGGAAAATGTCGCCGCAGCCGATCCTCTGCTTTGATGGCGACGGCGCCGGCATTCGTGCCGCCAACCGCGCAGCCGATCTCGCCCTGCCGCATATCAAGCCTGATCGTTCGGTGAGCTTTGCGCTTTTGCCCGACGGAAAAGACCCTGATGATCTCGTGCGGCTGGAGGGGCGTGCGCCTTTTGACCGTGTGCTTTCCGAGGCAAAACCGCTCGCGGCGATGATCTGGAGCCGCGAGACGTCTTCGGTGACTTTCGATACGCCTGAAAAGCGTGCCCAGCTTGAAAGCCGGCTGCGGCAGATTGTTGCCGTCATCGGCGACGAGGCCGTGCGGCGTTTTTACCAGCAGGATATGCGCGACAGGCTGAATGCCTTCTTCCAGCCGCGTTTTCAGCAGGGCGGTTCGCAGGGTGGAAATTTCCGTCGCGATGGCCAGCAGGGTAATGGGCGCGGGTTCCAGAGGAACGCTTCCGGACGGGGTGGAGCCATGGCTGCGCCGGCCAGCAACATTTCCGACCGGCTTACCCAGTCCGGTCTGGTCAGGGGGCACCAGACCAAGCCTTCACTTCGCGAAAGCGTTCTCGCAATCACCATCGTCAATCATCCCGAACTGCTGCTTGAGGAATATGACGAGATCGCCGCGATCGATTACGAAAACCGCGATCTGCAACGCCTGTGGTCGACTGTGCTGACCTTTGCTGCGGAAAGTGCGGCCGAGATTTCGCGGGCAGGGCTGATCGAGCGCCTGTCGCAGCAGGGTTTCGAGGTGCTTTTGAAAACCATGGACCAGCAGGTGCGCAATGCGCGCCTGTGGACGGCCACGGAACAGGCGGCGCTGGAAGATGCGCGTGAGGGATATGTGCAGGCGCTTTCCCTGCACAAGAGGACGAAATCCCTGCTCTGGCAGAAGCGCGAGCTGGAACGGGAAATAGGCGAGGCGACGGACGACGAACGCGGCACGCTTCTGGTGCGGGCGCTGGCCGAAGTTCAGCTGGAAATCGGCCGAATGGAAAATCAGGAAGCGATCATCGATGGTTTCGGCGTCATGTCCGGCCGGGTAAAGGGTCCTGCTGTCGGCCATGGCTGAGGACTGCGGCCAAGAATAGAAAGACGTGTGGGGTTGCCTTTTGCTGCAAGCGCCCTAAATAGGGGGTAGTCTGGTGATAACTCGCAAAATGCGGCCCTTTTTATGAATTTCCGTGGCTGTCTCGCCCTCAAAGGCTTGACGGGGCGGGAAATAGCGGGAATCACCAATTCAGGAATAGTAAGGTGGAATGAGCCTTGGCGGATAGAAATTGCATGAGCAAGCATTTTCGGGTGCACTGTCTTTGCATTCTGCCTGAGGCTGCCGTGGTTAATCGGCAATTAAAGATCACTCCGTTAGGTGTCTGACAGTGATTCGCTGTTATCAGCCGGATGCTCTCAAGGCGAACGGCGATGCGGCGGAACAGGTGTTAGCGTCAGGGAAAGCGACGAGATAGATGGCAACCAAAGTCAAAGAAAACGAAGAAGCAGAAAACGAACGCGACGGTGCGACGGACGGTCCGCTTCTCGATCTTTCGGATGACGCGGTCAAAAAGATGATCAAGGCCGCCAAGAAGCGCGGCTATGTGACGATGGACGAGCTGAATTCCGTCCTGCCGTCCGAAGAAGTGACGTCCGAGCAGATCGAAGACACGATGGCGATGCTGTCCGATATGGGCATCAACGTTATCGAGGACGAGGATGCCGAGGAAGCACCGGGCGAAGCCGAAAGCGACGATTCCGATAACGAAGAGTCCGAAGGCGGCGAACTGGCACCTTCCGGCGGTACCGCGCTTGCGACCGCGAAGAAAAAAGAACCGACCGACCGTACCGACGATCCTGTGCGCATGTATCTGCGCGAAATGGGTTCCGTAGAGCTTCTGTCGCGCGAAGGCGAAATCGCCATCGCCAAGCGCATCGAGGCCGGCCGCGAAACGATGATCTCCGGCCTTTGCGAAAGCCCGTTGACGTTCCAGGCGCTGATCATCTGGCGCGACGAACTCAACGAAGGCACGACGCTTCTGCGCGAGATCATCGATCTCGAGACCACCTATTCCGGCCCGGAAGCCAAGGCTGCCCCGCAGTTCCAGAGCCCGGAAAAGATCGAGGCGGACCGCAAGGCCGCCGAAGAGAAGGAAAAGACCCGCAGACTGCGTGCGCCCTCCGGTGACGAGGATGTGACTGACGTGGGTGGCGATGGCCTGCCGCCGGAAGAGGAAGAAGAGGACGACGACGAGTCCAACCTTTCGCTTGCCGCGATGGAAGCTGAGCTGCGTCCGCAGGTCATGGAAACGCTCGACACCATTGCCGACACCTACAAGAAGCTGCGCAAGCTTCAGGACCAGCAGGTCGAGGCTCGCCTTGCCTGCACGGGGACCCTGTCCTCCGGTCAGGAGCGCCGCTACAAGGATCTCAAGGACCAGTTGATCACGGCTGTGAAGTCGCTGTCGCTGAACCAGAACCGTGTCGACAGCCTTGTCGAGCAGCTTTACGATATTTCCAAGCGTCTGATGCAGAACGAAGGCCGGCTGCTGCGCCTTGCCGAATCCTATGGCGTCAAGCGCGACAGCTTCCTCGAGCAGTATCACGGTGCGGAACTCGATCCGAACTGGATGAAGTCGATTGCCAATCTGGCCGCCCGCGGCTGGAAGGAATTCGCCCGCGAGGAAAGCAACACGATCCGCGAGATCCGTCAGGAAATCCAGAATCTGTCGACGGAAACCGGTATTTCCATCGCCGAATTCCGCCGCATCGTTTCCATGGTGCAGAAGGGTGAGCGCGAAGCGCGTATCGCCAAGAAGGAGATGGTCGAGGCCAACCTGCGTCTCGTGATCTCCATCGCCAAGAAATACACCAACCGCGGCCTGCAGTTCCTCGATCTCATTCAGGAAGGCAATATTGGCCTGATGAAGGCGGTGGACAAGTTCGAATATCGCCGTGGTTACAAGTTCTCGACCTATGCGACATGGTGGATCAGACAGGCGATCACCCGTTCGATCGCCGACCAGGCGCGCACGATCCGTATTCCGGTTCACATGATCGAGACGATCAACAAGATCGTTCGCACCTCGCGCCAGATGCTGCACGAGATCGGCCGCGAGCCGACCCCGGAAGAGCTGGCGGAAAAGCTGGCCATGCCGCTTGAAAAGGTGCGCAAGGTTCTGAAAATCGCCAAGGAGCCGATTTCGCTCGAAACCCCTGTGGGTGACGAAGAGGATTCGCATCTCGGCGACTTCATCGAGGACAAGAACGCGCTGCTGCCTATCGACGCCGCCATTCAGGCCAACTTGCGCGAGACGACGACCCGCGTTCTCGCCTCGCTGACGCCGCGTGAAGAACGTGTTCTGCGCATGCGTTTCGGCATCGGCATGAACACCGACCATACGCTGGAAGAAGTCGGCCAGCAGTTCTCGGTCACGCGCGAACGTATTCGTCAGATCGAGGCGAAGGCACTGCG
The DNA here is from genome assembly GCF_056393925.1 of Agrobacterium sp. 10T429. NCBI lineage: Bacteria > Pseudomonadati > Pseudomonadota > Alphaproteobacteria > Hyphomicrobiales > Rhizobiaceae > Agrobacterium > Agrobacterium sp. 10T429. The sequence goes on along the minus strand of NZ_JBFTGV010000009.1, from coordinate 56,233 downwards.
CAAGCTGAAGCATCCGAGCCGCTCCAGAAAGCTCAGAAGCTTCCTCGACAGCTAAGCCTTTGCCTGCTTTAAAATTGAACCCGGTCAGTCACCTCTGGCCGGGTTTTTTGTTTCCCGCACTGGCGATCTCTGCGACAAGCCTTATGTGTGAAAACAAAGCGTTCCGCGTTTTCGGAAATGCTCAGGTTCGATTTGGCTCGATAACATGCAACAGGTTTCGGCAAGCAGATGGCGAGGGAAGGGATGGGCGGTGCCCGTCTCCGTGTTGCTGCATTTGGCTGTGGTCGCAATCTTTCTTTTTGAACTGCCCGAACGCATAGTCGAACCGCAGGAGCCGGAAAGCATCAGCGTCGATCTGGTGCCGCCGCCTGAGGAAAAGAAGCCGGAGGAAGCCAAGCCTCCCGCCGCCGAGCAGGCAAAGCAAGAAAAGCCGCAGCCTCCACCGCCGCCGCCCGCTCCGCCGGCAGAGGAGCCGAAACCTTCGCCGCCCTTGCAGGCGACGCTGCCGGCGATCGCCATGCGGCCGGAGGAGACGCAGGCGGACCCAGAGGACAAGCCAGGTAAGGCGGAGGAAGCGGACAAGGCCGAGCCTTCCAAGGAGCCTGAAAGCCAGCCTGAAAAGACGGCTGAGGACAAGCCCGCGCCATCTGCCGCCAACGGCGATCTCAAGGCGTCCGCCGAGCAGGGAGAAATTGCGGTTTCACCCGTCAAGCAAGAGGCTGAGCCGGAAAAGGCGCCTGTGCCGCAGGAGAAACCGGCTGACGAAAAACCTGCCGAGGTGGCAAAGGAGAAGCCCGCGAAACTTCCGGCCGCCAAACAATTATTGTCTTCGTCGCTGCTTTCTCCGGCCCAAAGACGCCAGATGTTTGGTGATCTGCCGCCCCGCCGCCGCATTGTTCAGCTTTGCAGCACGGAGGCTCTGGCGCAAATTCAGGGCGCGGGTTTTGCCGCCCGTGGCATGATACCCTATTCGGATACGGGCGGGAGGATATCGGGGAATTCGATTGATGCTTCCGGCGGCGCATTCAACACCGGCAATAGCTGGCACGATGTGTCTTTTCAGTGCGAGGTCGATCTGGATAACTACGCCGTAACGGCATTCCGGTTTAAGATTGGGAACGCCTTAACACCGGATGAGGCGAAAAAGCGGGGCTTCACTCGATTTCAATGAAGGCTAGTTTTTTTAAACTTTTGGTTTGCTGACGAAGGTTTCCGTCCGCCACTCCGTCGTCCTCGGGCTTGTCCCGAGGAGATGCAACCGACTGATTTTGTAGACGTGTTTAAATCCTTGGGACAAGCCCAAGGATGACGTCCAGTCTGGACATGTGTCGGTCAGCAGGGCTAGGAGCTTACACCCTCTCCGTATCCCCGACCAACAGCCCGATACCCGCCATCAGCGCATCTTCGTCGTACGGCTTCCTGATAACAGGCACGTTGCCGAAGTCGTCAGGCACCATGCTGGCATCGGCATAGCCGGTGGCGAACAGGAAGGGGATGCCGCGGCGGTGAAGCTCGCGTGCGACGGCGATGGAGGTGTCGGAACCGAGATTGATGTCGAGGATAGCCACATCCGGCACGTAGCTCTTCAGCTTCTCGATGGCCATTGCCGAGGAGGTCGCGGTTTCGATTGTCTTGATGCCGTTGTCTTCCAGCATGTTCTCCACATCCATGGCGATCAGCATCTGGTCTTCTACGAGCAATATTTTCAACGTTTCCTCCCGGTTGGACCGTCTGGGTTGTGGTACGGTGTCATCCTCCGTCTTCATCTCGGAAGCTGTCATGACTGCTGAGATATGGCGGGAGGGCAGGAGAATTTCCGCCTCCAGCCCATCAGGCAAATACCGAATGGTGCTGCGTCCGCCCAGATCGTAGGGGATGCTGCGGCTGATGAGCGCCGTGCCGAACCCGGAGCGTGATGGTGTGGGCAGCTTGGTAGGCAGAGTTTCGCGCCAATGTATCAGGCAATCGCGGTTTTCGTCGACTTCCCAGCGTAGATCCAGTTTTCCGCCGGTCTGAGCAAGCGCGCCGTATTTGGCAGCATTCGTCGCCAGTTCATGCAGTACGAGGGCCATGACGGAAAATGCGCGCGAATCGAGCGTGACCTGTGGTCCGGCGAGATCAACAATCGCCTCGGCTGAACGGTGCGGCGACAATTCGGCGTCCAGTAGGTCGCGCAATGACCCGCCGCCTTCACCGCGAATGATCTGGTCATGGGCAAAGGACAATGCCTGGATACGACCCTTTAGCGCACCGACATATTCCTGCAGGGTTTTACCCTCCTGCGAGGGATTGCCGACCAGCGATTTGATAATGGCGAGAACGTTCTTGACGCGGTGGTTGAGTTCCTCGTTCAGCATGCGCTGGCGCACTTCCGCGCGCTCCCTTTCGCCCGCCATCAGCTCGCTGTGATGGAATGCGACCTCGACCAACGCTATTCTTGCGGCTTCGGCAATTTCCCGGTCCGCATCTGACCATGGCTGCGCCTGCAGGCGCACGGTCTCCTTCCAGATCGCGAAGCTCTTGCGCGGGGTGAGACGATCGCCGAGCGGACCGGTCTCATAGGATTTTTCCGGGTTGCCGGCCCAGTTCAGGTTCTGCACGATCTCCCTGCGGAAAAACAGCAGATAGTCGTTTTTGACCTGCGACAGCGGAATGGCGAGCATTCCGGCAGCGATATCCGCATAAATCTCCGCTTCCGGTATGGCTTGCGAGATGGCATGGGTTGCCCAGACCCTTCCCTCACTGACAGAGGTTACGAAGCGGGCCAGCCTGGGAATGGCATCCGCGGGCGGCGTTGCGCCGTGGCCGTGCCAGTTGTTGTCCACCCAAAGCCCGACGCCGTCGCATGGCATCAGATCGGCAAAATCCTGGAAACTGTCGATCAGCAGTTCCTCGATGTGCGCGTGATGGGCGGCGAGCCGCAGGAAGCGGTCGAGAGCGGCGTGGGCGTGGTTGACGGTATCGAGTTTGCGCTTCTGCTTAAGGACCTGCAAATGCATGGAGAAAAACTCTCCAAACATTTCTGCGGCGATCCTGACTGACATCGTCAGAACGCGTGGCGAATAATGGTGGCAGGCGATAAGACCCCACAGGGCGCCATCGACGATCACCGAAATCGACATGGAGGCACCAACGCCCATATTGCGAAGATATTCGCAATGGATGGGAGAAACGCTGCGCAAATGCGCGAATGACAGATCAAGCGGTTCACCAGACACATCGATGGCGGGCAATACGGGAACTCGTATTCCGCTGGCGTCGGAGATGATGCGCAGTGTGTTTTTAAGATAGAGCGTGCGGGCCTGCTGCGGTATGTCGCTTGCCGGAAAATATTGTCCGAGAAAGCTCTCCAGTTCCGACTGCTTTGCCTCCGACACGACCTTGCCTGCACCGTCATCCTCGAAACGGTAGATCATCACCCGGTCGTAACCCAAGGTCGCCTTTACCAGCCGGGTTGTTCTCGAAATCAGGCTTTCGACCGTGTCTGCCTCGCGAATGCGGTCCACCATCTTACGTGCGGTGCCAAGCGGCTGGGTCTCGCTCCCCGACGGTTCGAATTCGATGATCGTCGTGGATTTATAGCGGTGGAGCGCAATATCGAAGCTGCGACCATCGCGCAGTTCCATATTGGGCAGCATGGCAGGGCGGGTGGTTCTGCCAGTTACCGTGAGTGCGTTGCGAAGGTCATGGACGAGATTTTTACCAAGCACTTCTTCGGCGGTTCTGCCGTTGATATCGCCATCGACGCGCAAAATCTCGCGACAGTTTTCCGAGTGTCGCAGGACCATGCGCATGGCGTTATCGCAAGCGATCAGGCAGCCGTGCGATTGAATATAACCTGGAATGTGGATGGGTTCGCGGTCGCAATTTGTCAGGTCGACATTATAATCAGTGGATGCCATGAATCTATCTCTCGCACCCTCTGCCTGTCTTGCACTGAAAATAGTTTAGTCGTCCGCAGACGGGAAAGCCTGAATGGTTCATTCTGATAGTGCCAATCCTTCCCCGTTTTTTGCAACCGTGACGCCGGTATTCCGTTCTATTAAAGGCAGCCGCCATGTCATGGAAGCACGCCTTTTCGCCATCAGTTACAATTCGACATGGTCCAACGTTTGCAGTGCCTAATTTGTTCCGAATTTTCTAAAGGAAATAACGTGCCGCAGAAGAAAATGACCATTACCACCACCCACGGGCAGGGGCTCTACGAATTTACGTCCGAGGCCGAGCGCTTTGTGAAGGAGGCAGGGGTGGACGAAGGCCTTTTGACCGTCTTCGTCAGGCACACATCCTGCTCCCTGCTTATCCAGGAAAATGCCGATCCGGATGTCCGGCGCGATCTGGCGGTATTTTTTTCCCGCCTCGTGCCACCTTCCGACGATGTCTCCATGCGCTGGGTCGTCCACACGCTCGAAGGCCCTGATGACATGCCTGCTCACATCAAATCGGCCCTGACCGCGGTTTCCATCGGAGTACCGATCAGCGATGGCAGGCTTACCCTTGGCACATGGCAGGGCTTTTATCTTTTCGAACATCGCGACCGGCCGCACCGCCGTGAAATCGTTCTGCATATCTCCCCATGATTCCCGTCAAAAGCCCTGCCTTTTCCTTTCGTTTTCCCGTTAATGTCTCTGAACGTCTGCTGAACATGCGGTTCTGTCGGCGTTCAGGCGGGCGGGTCTAGGGTCTCGTCAATCGCCGGGGGACGTCCCTGCCGGCGCAGAAACAAACGGAGTGAGTTCATGTTCAGCACCTTCGCAAAAGCCGGCCTGGCTGCCCTCATCGCCCTCGGCGGAATTTCCGTCACCGCTCCAGCTGCTTCGGCTGGCCCGGATGTTCAGCTCAGAGTTCAGGTTCAGGATGGATACGGTCATGACAGAGGCCGCGGCCCGGGCTGGGGTCGTCCCGATCGTCCTGGTCCGGGTTGGGGCCGTCCTGACCGCCCGCGTTACGGTTGCTCGCCGCGGCTTGCGGAGGAAAAGGCTAGCCGCATGGGTCTTCGCCGCGCGCGCGTTGTCGATGTATCGTCGCGCCGTGTCGTGGTTGCAGGATTCGACCGTCGCGGCCCTGACCGCATCTTCTTCGCCAATGAGCGTGGTTGCCCGGTGATCCGTCGCTAAACGGCTGATATTGATCCGCGGAAATCCCCCGCCCTTCGCGCGGATCAAAAAAAATGCCCCTCGCTTGTTATGACAGGCGGGGGGCGTTTCTTTTTGTGGCCTCTCGGGTGGCGGTTACGCGCAGCCGTTCGGCAGATGCGGGCGGCGGGCAATGCCGCCGCTCCGACTGTTTTATTCGCCCAGGGCGAAGGTGACGTTGACCACCACGCTGTAGCTGTTCTCACCCGAAGCGATCGGCACGCTGTCGGCCTCCTTCGCCATCGAAGCGCGCATCATGGTCTGCGGCACCGGCATGGGGCGCTGCATGTTCTCGCTGATCTGGATCACGCGTCCAAGCTTCACGCCCGCCGCTTCCGTCAGCGTTTTCGCTTTGGCCAGCGCATCGGCAACGGCTTGCTTGCGGGCCTCGGTTACGGTTGCTTCCGGCTTGTCATTGGTAAAGGTAATATCGCCGCCCTGGTTGATACCGAGCTTGACGGAGGTATCGAGTATCTCGCCCAGCTTCTTCAGGTCGCGTACGCGCACGGTCAGTCCGTTGGAAACCTGATAGCCGGTAATTTCCGGTGCAACGTAAACGCCGTCTTTCGGCTCATAATGCTTGTAAAGCGGCTGTACGGAGAAATTGCTGGTCTGCAGGTCGCGGTCTTCGATGGCGGACGCCTTCAGCGATTTCAGAACCTCGGCGAGCGCCTTGGAATTCTCTGTCAGAGCCGCAGCCGCCGTTTCCGCCTGCTTGACGACACTGAATGACAGGATCGCCATATCGGGCGCGATTGCCGACTGGCCTTCGCCGGAAACACTGATGGTTGCTTCGCGCGGAGTGGCATCCTGCGCAAGGGCATTGCCGGCAAGCGGCATCATTGCTGCTGCGGTCAATGCACTAAGTGCGAAAAGGCGGGCCTTTGTCGTCGTCATGGTGTTTCCTCGTTGATTGTGTCCCTTTGCAGGGTATTGCCTTAGATTGTGAAGCTAATACGGCAACGGCAGCTTGCGATAGCATCAATGGCTTGTCGGGCCGTAAAAATTACGTTAGAGCGTGACCCACCGGATTCGAACCATTGCGAAGCCGGTGTTTCGGATAATTTTTCCGAAAGGGCCTGTAGCTCAATGGTTAGAGCCGGCGGCTCATAACCGCTTGGTTGGGAGTTCGAGTCTCTCCGGGCCCACCATTTTCCTTATATTTTGAACGAGTTGGTGCGATTCCGTATAGCAAGTCGACACATCATCGATCATTGCGCATTCCTTGGATTTTGCTCATCCAACAAAAAATCCGACCAGCCATTCAGACTGATCGGATTGTTCATTACGGATTTTCAGCTATGGGGTCAGTCGCAGACCCGCATGCTTTCGGTGTGCCAGCCGCCATCATAGGAATTGGGAACGCGGCGGTCTTCGAACCAGCAGCGTGGGCGGGGCGGCGGTGGTGGCTCGTAGTAGCGGGGACCGCTGTTGCCGCCGTTGGCGATTGCGCCGCCGATCAGGCCGCCGATAACGCCTGCAGCCAGTCCGCCGGCAATCGCAGCACCATCATTGTGGCGGCGGTGTTCGCGATAGGGCGGTGGGGGCGGGCCGCCACGGTCGTAGCGCGGACGATAGGGATAGTCCTGCGCGGCAGCGGTGCCGTAGGACGCGAAGACACTGCCGGTGGCAACCAGCGCGGCAAGGGTTGTAAGAATGATCTTTTTCATCGAGGGCTACTCCATAAGCCTGCTTCGGGAGATAGAGGCTCATTATGCCCGCATGATGGCACGGGCCGGCTGAACGGTCCGTGAATATCTCATTTTTGCGATGTTCACATTTTCCACGTTTTTACAGTCTCAGGGCGAAGCTGGTGCGGCATTCCGACAAAGAAAAAGCCCGGCACTTGGCCGGGCTCTTTTGCTGACGTTTGTCGACGCTATCAGAACTTCACACCAAGGCCGACCTTGACGGTGCTCTGGTCGAAATCGGTGTTGACGCCGAAGATGTCCTTGTCGCCATAGTCATTGTAGCGATATTCAATCCTGCCGAACACATTGTCGGTGAAGGCATAGTCCAAGCCAGCGCCGACGGTGTAACCGTTGAACGTGGTGCTATCCTTGCCGGCGCCAGGCGTTTCGATGAAGCCGCGCGTCGCTGTCCAGCCGGCGGTACCATAGATCAAGGCACGGTCGAAAGCGTAACCGACACGGCCACGAACGGAGCCCTGCCAGTCGGTGCCGATGTTCACGCCGGCATAGTCATTGTCGTTCCAGTTATAATCGACATCACCTTCGATACCGAGGACGAAATTATTGTCGAACTGGTAATTGTAACCGGCAAAAGCGCCCAGAATGCCGCCATCGAAACTATCCGACGCGACGGGGCCGCCAGCCGAAAAATCGCCGTTCGCCCAGCCTGCGCCGCCTTGAATACCAAGATAGGGACCAGACCAGGTAAATACCGGCAGGGTTTCCTGCGCGACCGGAGGCGCCGGGGTTTCGTAGACGGCATCCGCAGCCATCGCGGTGCTGGCGGACAGGGCCAAGAGTGACGTTACGATCAGCGTTTTCATCGTTTTTCTCCCTGAGCTGATTGACTTCTATAACATATATTAGGTGCATTTAATATGGGTCGGAGATCGGCGGTTCCAAGGGGCAGATTGTTCCCTCGCGTTGCCGGCCTCCCTTGCCCAAATCGCGACGTTTTTACCGCCCCGTCATGCTGTTCTGATGCGGCGAACGCCTTCAACGGCGTTTGGTTCCTTTCGCCGCCTTGTCAAAGCGACGGGAGAGGGGTCACGCTTGGTTGTCTTGACAGCGGGGGGCACGACCATAGAGTTGTGCCTGTCTGCGGCAACGCCGGTGCTTCGGCACCTGGATAGGGCTGATGTTGCGGGCAGGAATGGGCAAGGGAGGACAGGATCGCATGCGGGTTAGTTTTCATGGGGGAGGGGCGACGTGATTGTCGGAGCCGTTCTCAGTGCCATTCTTCTTCTCACCCTCATCGCGTTTCCGCGGCACCTCAAACCGGTCGTCATCTGCCTGCTGTTGATCTGGGGAACCACTGCCGCCTTTGTCATTTACGACTGGCAGCGCGGCAGCCAGCGGCTCGACCATGTCATTGCGACGGCTAGCTTCGATGCGGCGTGCACGGATGCGGCATTGCCGATCCGCGTCAGCTTCCGCAACGACAATAATGTTGCCGTGCAGCGCCTGACCTATACGCTTGAAGGGTTCGAGCCTGCCTTCCGCGCCTCCGTCGCCTTCGATCCCTATCAGGTGAGTGAAAGGCGGATCGAGGCTGGAGAGACATTTGCCGCTTGCCGCTCTTTCCGACTGCGCAACAATGAAACGGTAGATCCGCAACGGCTGGAATGGCGCGTCACCATCGTTTCTGCGGAATTCGATTGAACGGCTGTCGCTGCTTCCGACCCTCACGGTTTCTTGAACATTTTCGTGCTGTCGCCTGAACCCCTTGTTTCGCAAGGGGTTCGTAAAGGTGCCCGCGTCGTTGCCGGCCACGCCGAGGCCGCTTTCGCCGTCGCGGGACTTGTTTTCGCCGATTTGCAATGCCACCTGCCCACCCGTCCGATGAATGTTGCGGGTTTAGGTTTTGCGTATAGTTCTGAAGTTTCTGAAAATTGCCGCCATTGGCCTGGTGGCTCTGCCGGTTCTGGCCGGCGCGCATATGGGCATTGGCCAGCTGACTGGAAATTTTCACGAGGTCATCCCCGGCGAACTTTATCGTTCGGCCCAGCCGAGCGGCAAGGACATCACGGCCTATGCCAAGGCCTACGGCATCAAGACGATCATCAATCTGCGCGATGAAAAGCGTGAAGGCTGGTATGACGCCGAAAGCCAGGCAGCGAAAAAAAACGGTGTTCGGCTTGTCGATTATCCGCTGAGTTCAAGCGAGAAGGTCTCGGTGGAGGAAGCGGAAACGCTCGTCGCCGTGCTGCGCAACGCTGAAAAACCGATCCTCATCCATTGCGAACACGGCGCCAACCGAACCGGGCTCGCCTCCGCGATCTATGTGAGCGCCGTTGCCGGCAAAAGCGAGGCTGCCGCCGAGTTCCAGCTTTCACCCTATTACGGACATGTGCCGATCCCGGGTATCGGCCGTTATGAAATGTACCAGTCCTGGGATGATTTCGAGGAAACTATCGGATTTTGAGGCGCCTCGATATGCCGACACCCCGGATTTGATCCGGGGTCCAGCATGATAACGTCCGGCATGACGCAGCGTGTCAGATGCTTCATTCTTGCAGCGGCCTCAATAGGAGCCGCCGCCTTCCTTGATCACTTTCGTCAAACTTCCCGTTGCCGGAAATAGCGGGATCAGGCAGGCCTGAAGCGCGTGGTAGATGTCGCCCTTGCCGGGGAAAAGCGTGTTGGCTGGAATCAGATTTTCCGTCAGCTCCTCGTGCCAGCCGCCATTGTCGTGGTCGATGAAATTGTTGGCGATCGTGCTCCAGATGCGGCGGTAGCTGTCTTCGTAGAATTCGTCCGCCGGCAGATTTTCGTTGAGGAAGTGGGCTGCACCCGCCGCCTCGCACATGGGCCACCAGAGCTTTGCCGTCTTGTCGGGATTGTCGTGCCAGTCGAGCGTATAAAAGAAGCCGCCTTTTTCGCGGTCCCAGCCAAGCGCCATGGATTGCACAAAGAGCGATTTTGCCGCCACCGGCATCCAGTCATGGCGGCGTTCGCCCAGCACCCACAATTGCAGTATGAGGCGCGCCCATTCCAGCCAGTGGCCGGGAGTGGAGCCGGAGGGGCGGAACATTTCGTTGCCACGATACTCCTTGTCGAGCGTCCAGTTCTCGTCAAAATGCTCCGGCACGCGGAAATCCAGCTCACCGGCGCGGCGGCGGATGACGAGATCGGCGATGCGTTCGGCCTTTGTCAGGTAATGGCTGTCGCCGGTCGCCTCGTAGGCGGCCATCAGCGCTTCGGTCAGATGCATGTTGGAATTCTGGCCGCGATAATTGTCGATGGGTGACCAGTCGCGGTTGAATTCCTCGGCGATAGCGCCGTGTTTTTCTTCCCAGAAACGGGTTTCCAGAACCTCGGTGATGTCGGCCAGCATCTTGTCAGCAAGCGGGTGGCCGACAGTTTTGGCGGAGGAGGCGGCCAGAAGCACGAAGGCGTGGCCATAACCCTGTTTGGTGGCGTCCACCGGGCCGCCATCGTTGACCTGCCAGAAATAACCGCCGTGCTCGCTGTCACGATGATTGTTCCAGAGGTAGGTCATACCGTGGTCGACGATATCGCCGCAGCCCGGCCGTCCGAGCAGGTGGCCGATGGAGAAGCAATGCACCATGCGTGCCGAGGCATGGATGCCGCGCACAGGATCGTTTTTCTGCAGCGGCGCACCCTTGGCGTCGAGATCGAAGAAGCCGCCGGCCGGATTGACGGCGCGGTACTGGAAGAAGTCGAAAAGCCCATCGGCCTGTTTGACCAGCCACTGGCGATGCCATGGCAAGGTGTTCCAGTTCCGGTTGTTGTGGTCGTCCTCGGGCATTTCGTCCTCCATGCGGTTTGCTGCTTCGGCTTATATCCTTGCTGCATAAACCTGTCATCTGTCAGTGAAATTTCGTAGTCTGCCGCAACGACGCAAAGCCATACCTATACCTTGAAGATATATTGACATAAACATATCTTTATGTGACTTGACGGCTTGCGATCTTGCAAATCGAAATGAGGAGTGCGCCCGTGTTTGACGATCTGTTCGGCCCTGAAGGGGCAAAGCGCGACGGCGCGGAAATTTTGCGCGCGCTGCGCCAGGCCGCCAGCGAACGTATCCTCATTCTCGATGGCGCAATGGGCACGCAGATTCAAGGGCTGGGTTTTGATGAAGATCATTTTCGCGGTGATCGTTTCATCGGCTGCGCCTGTCACCAGCAGGGCAATAACGACCTTCTGATCCTGACCCAGCCGGATGCCATCGAAGAAATCCATTATCGCTATGCGATGGCGGGCGCGGATATTCTCGAAACCAACACGTTTTCGTCGACGCGCATCGCGCAGGCGGACTACGAGATGGAAAATGCCGTCTACGATCTCAACCGCGAAGGGGCGCAGATCGTCCGCCGTGCTGCCCAGCGGGCTGAGCGCGAAGATGGCCGCCGCCGTTTCGTTGCGGGCGCTATCGGCCCGACCAACCGCACCGCCTCGATTTCGCCTGATGTCAACAATCCTGGTTACCGTGCCGTCAGTTTCGACGATCTGCGCATCGCCTATGGCGAGCAGATCGACGGTCTGATCGATGGCGGCGCGGATATCATCCTCATCGAGACGATCTTCGATACGCTGAACGCCAAGGCCGCAATCTTCGCCTGTGAGGAGCGCTTCGAGGCCAAGGGCATCCGTCTGCCGGTGATGATATCAGGCACGATCACGGACCTTTCCGGCCGCACGCTGTCCGGCCAGACGCCGTCTGCTTTCTGGAACTCGGTGCGACACGCCAACCCCTTCACCATCGGCCTCAACTGCGCTCTTGGTGCAGATGCCATGCGTCCGCATCTGCAGGAGCTTTCGGATGTGGCCGACACCTTCGTCTGCGCCTATCCCAATGCCGGCCTGCCGAACGAATTCGGGCAATATGACGAAACACCCGAAATGATGGCGCGCCAGGTGCAGGGTTTTGCCCGCGACGGTCTTGTCAACATCGTCGGCGGTTGCTGCGGCTCGACGCCCGAGCATATCCGGGCGATTGCCGAAGCCGTCAAGGATTACAAGCCGCGCCCCATTCCCGAGCACAAGCCCTTCATGTCGCTTTCGGGTCTCGAACCCTTCGTGCTGACCAAGGACATTCCCTTCGTCAACGTGGGCGAACGTACCAACGTCACCGGCTCGGCCCGCTTCCGCAAGCTGATCACCGCCGGCGATTACACGGCGGCGCTGGCTGTCGCCCGCGATCAGGTGGAAAACGGTGCGCAGATCATCGACATCAACATGGATGAAGGCCTGATCGACTCGCAAAAGGCGATGGTGGAGTTCCTGAACCTCATTGCCGCCGAGCCTGATATTGCCCGCGTACCTGTGATGATCGACTCATCCAAGTTCGAAATCATCGAAGCCGGTCTGAAATGCGTGCAGGGCAAATCGATCGTCAATTCTATTTCGCTGAAGGAAGGCGAGGAGAAGTTTCTCCAGCAGGCGCGGCTCGTCCACAATTACGGTGCTGCGGTCGTGGTCATGGCATTTGACGAGGTCGGGCAGGCGGATACCTATCAGCGCAAGGTGGAGATCTGCACGCGCGCCTACAAGCTTTTGACCGAAAAGGCGGGCCTGTCGCCGGAAGACATCATCTTCGATCCAAACGTGTTTGCGGTGGCCACGGGTATCGAGGAGCACAATAATTACGGCGTGGACTTCATTGAAGCCACAAAGACCATCCGCGAAACCATGCCGCTGACGCATATTTCCGGTGGCGTTTCCAACCTGTCCTTCTCCTTCCGCGGCAATGAGCCGGTGCGTGAGGCGATGCATGCCGTGTTCCTCTACCACGCCATCCAGGTCGGCATGGATATGGGCATCGTCAATGCCGGGCAGCTTGCGGTTTACGACAACATCGATGCGGAACTGCGCGAGGCCTGCGAAGATGTGGTGCTGAACCGCCGCGACGACGCGACGGAGCGGCTGCTTGACGTGGCGGAGCGTTTCCGCGGCACGGGTGAAAAGCAGGCGAAGGTGCAGGATCTTTCCTGGCGCGAGCTTTCCGTCGAAAAGCGGCTGCAACACGCGCTGGTCAACGGCATTACCGAATTCATCGAAGCCGATACGGAAGAGGCGCGCCAGCAGGCCGCCCGCCCGCTGCACGTTATCGAAGGGCCGCTGATGGCGGGCATGAACGTGGTCGGTGACCTGTTCGGCTCTGGCAAGATGTTTTTGCCGCAGGTGGTTAAATCCGCCCGCGTGATGAAGCAGGCCGTAGCCGTTCTGCTTCCTTACATGGAAGAGGAAAAGCGCCTGAATGGCGGTGAGCAGAACAAGGCCGCCGGCAAGGTGCTGATGGCGACCGTGAAGGGTGATGTGCACGATATCGGCAAGAACATTGTCGGCGTCGTTCTTGCCTGCAACAATTACGAGATCATCGATCTCGGCGTGATGGTGCCGACGACGAAAATCCTTGAAACGGCGATTGCCGAAAAGGTCGATGTGATCGGTCTTTCCGGTCTCATCACGCCATCGCTTGATGAAATGGTGCATGTGGCGGCGGAAATGGAGCGGCAGGGTTTCAACATCCCGCTGCTGATCGGCGGCGCAACGACGAGCCGCGTGCATACGGCGGTGAAAATCCATCCGCGTTACGAACAGGGCCAGGCGATCTATGTCACCGACGCCTCGCGCGCGGTGGGCGTCGTCTCCGCACTTCTCTCCGCCGAGCAGAAGCCAGCCTATATCGACGGCATCCGGGCTGAATATGCCAAGGTGGCGGAGGCGCACGCCCGCAATGAGCGCGAAAAGCAGCGTCTGCCGCTTTCCCGCGCCCGCGAGAATGCGCACAAGATCGACTGGTCGACCTATAGTGTCGTGAAGCCGCAATTCTTCGGCACCAAGGTGTTCGAGACCTATGACCTTGAGGAGCTGTCCCGTTACATCGATTGGACGCCGTTCTTCCAGACCTGGGAGCTGAAGGGTCGCTACCCGGCGATCCTCGAAGACGAGAAACAGGGCGAGGCCGCGCGGCAGCTCTATGCCGATGCGCAGGCGATGCTGAAGAAGATCATCGAGGAAAAATGGTTCCGGCCGCGGGCTGTTATCGGCTTCTGGCCCGCCAATGCGGTGGGCGACGACATCAGGCTGTTCACGGATGAAAACCGCTCCGAAGAACTGGCGACCTTCTTCACGCTGCGCCAGCAGCTTTCCAAGCGTGACGGCCGCCCCAATGTGGCGCTTTCCGATTTCGTCGCGCCTGTCGATAGCGGCGTTGCCGATTATGTCGGCGGCTTCGTCGTGACGGCGGGTATCGAGGAGGTGGCGATTGCTGAACGCTTCGAGCGGGCCAATGACGATTATTCGTCGATTCTCGTCAAGGCGCTGGCCGACCGTTTTGCGGAAGCCTTTGCCGAACGTATGCATGAGCGGGTGCGCAAGGAATTCTGGGGTTATGCGCCCGAAGAAGCTCTTGCCGGCGATGAGCTGATCGGCGAGGCCTATGCCGGTATCCGCCCTGCGCCCGGTTATCCGGCCCAGCCTGATCATACCGAGAAGAAAACCCTGTTCTCCCTGCTCGACGCCACCAACGCGGCGGGCGTGGAGCTGACGGAGAGTTATGCCATGTGGCCCGGCTCCTCCGTCTCCGGCCTCTATATCGGCCATCCCGAGAGCTATTATTTCGGTGTTGCCAAGGTGGAACGCGATCAGGTGCTGGACTATGCGCGTCGTAAGGACATGCCGTTGGTAGAGGTAGAGCGCTGGCTCGGACCGGTGCTCAACTACGTACCGGTAAACGGTGCCGAGGAGATCGACAGCGCGGCCTGACGTTTCGGCCACCGTTGTTGCAATAAAAAGCGCGGGTCCTGCCCGCGCTTTTTTGTGTCGTCGTTGGGCTTACGACCTTAAGGCCGCCAGTTCCTCTATGCCGACATGGCTTTCGATCTCGCTGCCGCGCAGATAGAGGTAAACGCCGATGCAGAAGGCGAGGGCGGCGATGAACACCAGATACCACGCATGCGCCATTGGATTGACGGCTAGCGCCATCGTTACGCCAATCGGTGTCAGCCCGCCGAAGATGGCATAGGAGACGTTGTAGGCGAAGGAGAGGCCCGAGAAGCGGACCGAGGCCGGGAAGGCGCGCACCATGACATAGGGCACTGCACCCGCCATGCCAACCGACAGGCCCATGACGCCGTAAAGCACGAACATGGTTTCTAGCGATGTGCCGGCATAGCTGTAGAAAGTAAAGGTGGCGATGCCGAAGAAGATGCTGGCGGCCATGAAGAAAATGCCGGAGCCGACACGATCGATCAATGCGCCGGCGATGATGACGCCGAAGATGAGGAACAGCGTGCCGAAGCTGGTGCCTGCCAGCGCCTGGGTCGGTGTGTAGCCATAGAGCTTCTGCAGGAAGGTTGCCGTCATCAGCGTGGTAACGACGATGGCTGCGGACAGAACCCAGGTCAGCAGCGCGGAAATGATCACGCCGCGCATATGGTGCTTCAGTACGAGGCCAAGCGGAAGCTTGTCCGTCAGCGACTTCGACTTTTTCATCTCCATGAAGATCGGTGTCTCTTCCAGCCAGCGGCGCAGATAGACGGCAATCAGGCCGAATATGCCGCCGAGCAGGAAGGGAATGCGCCATGCATAGGCCGCCACATCTTCTGCTGAGAAGAGGGAATTGATGGCAAAGGCAATCAGCGAACCGAGCATGATGCCGAACGAGAGGCCGGACGTCAGAAAACCGCAGGCGAGCCCGACGCGGCGAAAGGGCACGTGCTCCGCAACGAAGGTCCAGGCACCCGGCACTTCGCCGCCAATGGCCGCACCCTGCAGCATGCGCAGGACGATGAGCAGGATGGGGGCCGCAACGCCGATGGCGGCATAGGTCGGCATCAGCGCCATGCCGAGCGTCGAAAGCGCCATGAGCAGGATGGAGAAGGCGAAGACGCGTTTGCGGCCATAACGATCGCCATAATGCGCGAGAACGATGCCGCCCAGCGGCCGCACCAGATAACCGGCGGCGAAGATGCCGAAGGTCTGGATCATCACCAGCCAATCGGGCATTTCCGGTGGGAAGAACAGATGGCCGATGACGGTGGCGAAAAACACGAAAATGATGAAATCGTAGAACTCCAGCGCGCCGCCGAGGGCCGAAAGGCCGAGAGTTCTGTAGTCCTGCCTGTTCAGGGGCCGGGCAGCTGCCGGTGTGGTGGTGGGAGACATAAGCCTGCTTCTTTTTCTAATTCACATGTTGCTAATGGGCATGCGGCAAGCGATGCGCGATTTCAAGCCTTATCAGCTCCTAGTCGCTCATGAATTTTGATGGACGATCAAGAAAGCGCCGCAGGAAACTGATGTTTTCCAGCTCATCATAATGACGCTCGGTGATGCCGCTCTCGTCGAAGTAATAAATCGTCGCTTCGGGAATGGCCAAGAGTACTGGCGAATGGGTTGCGATGATCAACTGCCCGCCACTATCTGCCGTGTGACGGACGAGGGCTGCAAGCTCCAGCTGCTTTTGCGGTGAAAGAGGGCTTTCCGGTTCATCAAGAAAATAAAGGCCGGCGCCGTGCAGGCGCTGCTGCATGATATCGAGAAATCCCTCGCCATGCGAACGCCGGTCTATGACGTTGCTTCTGACGATATGCCTGAAAGTGTCCGGTGTTTCCTCGGGAAAATCTTCGCCTCTTTTCAGGGCTTTTTCCCGCTCCCAGCGAAAGTCATCCAGGGTCTCTTCATTCTGCTTGCGGATGTAGCCAAGCACGTCTTCGGCGCGCATGAACATGCGGATTTTCGGGTATTTCTTGCGGGCGAAATAGAATGCCTTCGCCACGGTTTCCGCATGCTGAAGATAGAGGTCGCCGGCAACCTGTCCATGATTGCCGATGGCGTAGGCTGTCATTCCGGCCGCCAGCCCTTCCAGCAGCGTGGATTTGCCGGAGCCGTTATTGCCCGCGAAAAAGGTGATCGGCGTCTTGAATTCGAGGCGTTCCAGCTGGCGCAGCGCCGGAACGGTAAAGGGGTATTCGTCCCTTCGGTCCGGAGTTTCCTTCATGGTCACGCTGTCGAGAAACAGCATTTTCAATCCTCTTTATCGATGCTTCTTTTTCTGTGCGTCCGTTTGCGGCGGAAGAGGAGTATATTATATTGGTGTATATTATAAGTATCAAAATTACACCTGTGTATTTTTAAAGTAATTAAATGAATAATCATCGATTAAATTTTATATTAAGGCGATTGTGGAAATATATCCCGATATTTTTGTATTGCGGGGAAGATATGAATCAGATTGCGCTGGTTTACGTCGCCATCATATTTTTGTTCGCGTCTGCTGTGGATGCCGATGCCAAGCGTTTTCGGTTTTTTGCGGTGCCTGGCTTCAGTCGCGGTGAGACGATCGACAGGGTCTACGACTTGCCCAATCAAACGACTTTCGTGGTGGAAGGGAAGTTCTTTGACCTCGGCTATCTGAACAGCAGTAGTGGCGACGCTTATGTTCTTTATAATGGCGACCAATACGTGAAGTTGGACGAGGTGGGCCTTAAGGGCATTTCCAGTATGCTTGGATTTGACCCTACCGTCGAGGACCGCAAAAAACGTGCGGCGGCTTCGGAGGCGGCTGAGCCTATAGGGAGACTGATAGGTGGGTTTGTGCTGCTCGTGGGCCTGTTCGTGCTCCTGCGCAGGGGCATTCGCTGGTACTATCGGTCGGGTAGCAGAAACGCTCGTCTCGAGCGGGAAGATATCGAGGCGGTCGTCGAATTACCGGAACCCCGTCCGCCGACCATACGTCAGCAACGTGCGCCAGTTACCCAGGATTATACGCCCGCTCTCAATGAGGTTGCACCGCCGACCAGAAGACCGGAGACCGCGCCAAATCGCGCGGGGATGGCAGCACGGCCATTCGGACGCAGGAATCCCTGATGCCGTCTAGACAAACGGCATTTTCCAGGGCGTTCCGGCTGTGACTGTTATTCGAACCTGTCGATGATGCTGATGCCACTTTCCTGGAAACGGTCCATGGCGGGAAGGGCGGTGATGGCATCGGAAAGGGTGATGTGGCGGCCGATCAGTTTTTCGGGCGCGAGCTTGCCGCTCTCGATCATCGCCAGCATGTCTTCGTAGCGCCATGCCTGCATGCCGTGGCTGCCGTAAATCTCCAGCTCGTGGGCAATCACCCGGGCCATGGGGATGGCTGGCATGGCGTGATCGGCCAGCATCAGCCCTACCTGAACGTGGCGCCCGCGCCGGCGCAGGTTGCTGATGGAATTGCAGCAGGTCTGCGGGTGGCCAAGCGCGTCGATAGAGACATGCGCGCCGCCGCCGGTCACTTCGCGCACCGCCTCCGTAACGTCGGCAACCGAGCGGCTGTTGATGGTGGCGGTTGCGCCGAGTTGGCGGGCAAGTTCGAGCTTGTCTTCCGCAATGTCGATGGCGACGACCTGAGCGCCGAGGCCTGCGCCAATCATGATGGCGGAGAGGCCGACGCCGCCGCAGCCATGTACCGCAAGCCACTCGCCGCCTTTCAGGCGACCCTGGTCCGTCACAGCCCGGAAGGACGTGGCGAAACGGCAGCCGAGACCGGCGGCAGTGGCGTAGCTCATCGTATCAGGCAGATGAACAAGGTTCTGGTCCGCGTAATCGATGGCGACATATTCGGCGAAAGAACCCCAATGGGTGAAGCCGGGCTGGAACTGCGTCTCACACACCTGTTGATTGCCGGAGCGGCATTCATGGCAACGGCCGCAGCCGGAAACGAAGGGAACGGTGACACGGTCGCCCGTCTTGAACCTGGTAACGTTCTTTCCGACCGCAGCGATAACGCCGGCGAATTCGTGGCCGGGGACATGCGGCAGGCGAATATCCGTATCATGGCCCATCCAGCCATGCCAGTCGCTGCGGCAGAGGCCCGTCGCCTTCACCTCGATGACCACGCCGCCGTCGGTCGGTTCCGGATCAGGCAGGGGTGCCACAATCGGGGTCTCGCCGAACAGTTCGTAAAAAAGCGCGCGCATCCTGGCCTCATATTGTCGGTAAGCAGATTTGAATTATACCTGCTCTATCTGCTTCCGACGCTGGAGAAAAGCCATTTAATCTTTGATCACCATAAGATCACCAGCCGCGAATTTAAGCGTTACTTGTTCGCCAAGGGCGGGCGGTGCGGTGCCGGGATCGTTGAACATGTCGAAAGACAAGGTCGAACCGCCAAGATCAAGACGGGTTCGGATGACCGAACCCAGGAACTGGCTTGAGGTGACGATACCGGAAATAGCGACGTCTCCCTTTGCGTCAGCCCCGAGAGCTCCTGCTTCCGGGCGCAAGGCCAGGGTGATTTTTTCACCGTTTGCAACATCGACCGGCTTGTGGAGCGTCACGTTCTGCTCCCCGACACGGATCGTGCTGGTAGAGGAATCGACGACGGTTGCGTCGATCAGGTTCAGCGTGCCGACGAAGGAGGCGACAAACCGGGTCGCGGGCTTGTTGTAGATATCGAAGGGCGAACCGATCTGGTCGGCGCGGCCGGAATTCATGACAACGATACGGTCGGAGATCGACAGGGCCTCTTCCTGATCGTGGGTCACGAAAATCGTGGTGATGCCGAGCTTTCTCTGGATCTGGCGGATTTCTTCGCGCAGCGATACGCGGATCTTGGCATCGAGCGCGGAAAGCGGCTCGTCCAGCAGAAGCACTTCCGGCTTCGGGGCCAATGCGCGGGCAAGCGCCACGCGCTGCTGCTGGCCG
Organism: Agrobacterium sp. 10T429; assembly: GCF_056393925.1. NCBI lineage: Bacteria > Pseudomonadati > Pseudomonadota > Alphaproteobacteria > Hyphomicrobiales > Rhizobiaceae > Agrobacterium > Agrobacterium sp. 10T429. The sequence goes on along the minus strand of NZ_JBFTGV010000009.1, from coordinate 36,750 downwards.
CCTGACATCTGGTAGGGGTAACGATCCGCCAAATGCTCCAGATGGATGAGCTGAAGCATTTCCTTCACGCGTGCATCGATCTCGGCTTTCGGCTTGCCGGCGACTTTGAGCCCGAAGGCGACATTTTCGTAGACGTTCATGTTGGGGAACAGCGCATAGGCCTGAAACACCATGCCGATATTGCGCTGGTTGGGCCTGAGCGTCGTCTGGTCCTTGCCGTTGATGACGATCGATCCGCCGGTCGGGATTTCGAAACCGGCGATCATGCGCAGCACGGTGGTCTTGCCGCAGCCCGACGGGCCTAGAAAGGAGACGAACTCGCCCTTTTCGATGGCCATGTTGAAATCATGGACGACCTGTACGGAGCCGAAGGATTTCTTGATATTGCTAAGTGTCAAAAAGCTCATGAAAATCTTGTCCTCAGGCCTTGGGAGGCGCGCCCTTCTGGTAGCGTGAAACGAGTTGGATCAACCCAAGGCAACCCCAGGTGATGCCGAAGGAGATCACGGCAAGTGCAGCCGGTTCATAGGCGCGGTTGGCGCCAAGCAGCTGCATATAGGGGCCAAAGGCCGGGCGGTTCAAAAGGGCGGCCATGGTGAATTCACCAATGACGATGGCGAAGGTCAAAAACGCACCTGACAGCACGGCGACCAGAACATTGGGCAGGATGATGCGCGACAGAATGGTCGTCCACCCCGCGCCAAGGCTCTGCGCCGCTTCCGTCAGCGTCGAGACGTCGATGGTCCTCAGACCAGTATCGACGGCGCGGTACATGTAGGGCAAGGCTAGCGTGGCATAACCGAACATCAAAAGCAGGTTGGTGCCGAAGGTCGTGCCGGTCAGCGGAAGCCAGCTAGAGGTGTTGTAAAGCCTGATATAACCGAACACGATGACGATGGCCGGGATGACCAGCGGCAGGAGCGTGATGAATTCGATATAGGGGCGCAGGCCCGGCAGTTTTAGGCGGACCCAATAGGCCGTGGGCACCACCAGCAGTACACCGAAAACGATGGTGAAGAGAGCCATCACCACAGAATAGCTGAAGGTTTCCTGAAAACGCGGGTCGGTGAGCACCTTGCCATAGGCGTCGAAGGAATATTCACCGCGGCGCATTTTCAGCGAGAAGTTGGTCATGCCGATCAGCGGCAGGGCGAAATAGAGCAGGCCGAAGATCAGCGCGCCCCAGGCGAAGAATTTCTTCATTTGAGCCACCTTTCGCTACGGGCGCGCAGCCAGATGTAAAGCGCATTGGCGATGCCGGTGACGACGATCATGCCGAAGGCGAGAGCGTAACCCAGATGCGGATTGCCGAGAACGTCGCCGCGGATCTGCGCGAAAAGCAGGATGGGCACGATGTTGAGCGACGAGCCGGTAAGCGCGATCGCGGTGGCCACCGCACCGAAGGCATTGGCAAACAGCAGCGACATGGTGCCAAGCAACGATGGCAGGAGGATGGGGAAGGCCACCATGCGCCAATATTGTACGCCGGTCGCGCCAAGGATTTCCGCAGCTTCGCGCCACTCGCGCTTCAATCCGTCAAGCGCCGGCGTGATGATGAGGATCATCAGCGGAATCTGGAAGAACAGATAGGTGACGGTCAGGCCCCAGAAGGACAGGATGTTGAAGCCGAGGAGTCTCAGATCAATGCCGATCTGCGTCTTCAAAAACACGGTGAGTAGGCCGACCGGGCCGAGTGTGGCGATGAAGGCGAAGGCGAGCGGCACGCCGGCAAATTGCGATGCGACGCCCGAAAAGGTCAGGAGCGGTCCGCGAATGCGCTGCGGCAGACCACCCAGGACCACGGCGGCGGCGACGGCAAAACCAATCAGGCAGCCAAGAGCCGCCGAGGCGAGGCTGATCTTGATCGAAATCCAGTAGGCCGCGAGGATGGACGAGGTGAAAAGCCCGGCGACGTTTTCCAGCGTCAGGCTGCCATCGGGACGCTGGAACGCACCGACCACGATTTTCATCGTCGGAAAAATCAGAAACAGCAGAACAAAAACAGCAAAAGGTACGACGCCTAACCAATGAAGCGGCAACTTTCTGCCCGCATCGGATGGTCCGCCGGTGTTGGTTGATGGCATGCCTGGTCCCCAAACGCCGTTTTCAAACGGTCTGTCTATAAAGTTCTTTATTATCGCACGTCCGGTAAAAACGGAATCGTCAGACGCACTTTCGATCTTTGTTTTGTGCAATTTCCGGGGGTAAAACCAAGGGAGTTTTACCTGAAATGCTTTCAAAGAAGCACCCCGGCTTTTTGAAAAGCCGGGGTGTATTTTTCAAAGGTTACTTCACGTTCGCGCCGACGACGCTGTCCCAGCCGCCGGTAACGGCGGCCTTGTTGGCGTCGACGTCTTCGAGCGTCGGGAAGATTGCCTTTTCATAGGCTGCTGCCGGCGGCAGGCTGTCGATCAGTTCCTGCGGAACCTTGCCGGCCTTGACCATCGCGTTGAAGCGGATCGGGTGGCAATAACCCTTCAGCCAACCGAGCTGACCGTCGTCGGAGTAGAGGTGTTCCATCCAGAGCTTGGCAGCGTTCGGATGCGGGGCGTAAGCGGAAATGCCCTGAACGTAAACGCCAGCCAGAACGCCTTTTTCCGGAACCACGACTTCCGTGGGCGGGTTGTCGTTCAGCGTCTTCTTCCAGGAGAGCGCGTTATAGTCCCAGGCGACGATGATCGGGGTAGCACCCTGTGCCAGCGTGCCGGCCTTGCCGATGACTGGCAGGAAGTTGCCAGCCTTGTTGAGCTCGGCGAAATATTTCAGACCAGCCTCACCGGCTTCCTTGCCGGACTTCGCACCGCTGGCAAGACCGGCGGCGAGAACGCCGAGGATAGCCTGGTTGGAAGCGCGCGGATCGCCGGCAAGCGCTACCTGACCGGAATATTCCGGCTTCTGCAGGTCGGCCCAATCCTTCGGCACGTTCTTGACGAGGTCCTTGTTCACGAAGAAGGACATCACGCCGTAATAGTCGCCGTACCAGTAACCTTCCGGATCCTTGACGTTGTCAGGGATTTCGTCCCAGGTGGAGACCTTGTAAGGCTGCAGCAGGCCTTCGGCCTTCATCTGCGGGCCGAAAGCGAGACCGACGTCGACAACGTCAGGAGCCTGCGGGCCCTTGTTGTCCTTGTTCGCCTTTACCGCTTCGACTTCATCGGCAGACCCGGCGTCGGGGTTGAGTTCATTGACGGTGATTTCCGGATATTTCGCCTTGAAAGCGGCGATGACGTCGCCGTAACCACACCAGTCGTGCGGCAGCGCGACGGTGGTCAGCATGCCTTCCTTCTTGGCGGCAGCGATCAGTTCGGCGCTTGGCGCAGCGGCAGCGATCGCGGTGGAGGCCATTACCAGAGCGGTGGTGGCAGCAAGCAGTCGACGGCAATGAGAGATCACTTTTTTCTCCTCTTCGTGTTCTCGTATTACGGACGCTGATACGGATTCTGGATGAAGCTAATGTGACGGCTGGATTGCAATTTATTTATCCGGATTCCGTCACTTTACGCCCATTTTCCGCCATCACCCGGCTTTGTGCCTGCAATCGCGGGGTAATCCCATCATCATTCGTGTTGGACAGATATGTTCCCCAGCTTGTTTTTATCCCGCTTTATCGCGCTGGTAGCGATTTCGGGTATCCAATCAGCCGGCGGTTTCCGCGTCAAGCACTGTGCCGGCTACTAATGTTCATGTCCGGTCCGGCCTGCGGAACAGACGCGTCTGCTCGAACAGGCCTTCCAGCGCGTTCATGCGCTCCTTGGTTTCATCCCAGGTGCTGCTCTGCACTGCTTCGATCAGCGCTTCGACGACAAACAATGTAACGACCGATGAATCCCATGCCGAGGGGGCTTCGATCTTCACACGGAAGGTGTGCAGCGCGTGGCGCGCCACCGGCGATGTCCACTGATCCGTGAAAAGAATGATCTGTACGCCGTTTGCCTTCGCCACCTCGGCAAGCGTCGTCATGTCGTGCTCATAACGGCGGATGTCGAAGATCACCAGCACATCGCCGGCGCTCATATTCAACATATATTGAGGCCAGGCGCTGGAGTTGGACGACATCAGCGTCGTCTTCGGCCGGATCACCTGCATATGCGTGAAAAAATATTCGGCAATCGCGCCGGTGATGCGCCCGCCGACGAAATAGATGCTGCGTTTGCGGTCCGAGAGCAGCCTTGCGGCATTGTCGAAGACCGCGGTGTCGAGATCGCTCAAAGTGTCGCGCAGATTGCCCGTTATGGCGTCGGCGAAACGGTTGAGAATATGCAGACCCGGCGCATTGGTTGCCCAGCGGTCATGTTTGGCAACCGGGCCGGAGATCGTCGCTTCCAGTTCCTGGTGCAGATGGGCCTGAAACTCCGGGTAACCTTTGTATCCGAGCTTCTGCACCATGCGCGCCACCGTCGGCGTCGAAACACCCGCATTTTCGGCAATCGTGGTGATGCTGCCGAGACCCGAGACGGGGTAGTTGCCGAGAAGGCTCTCCGCCAGCCGTTTTTCCGAACGGGTCAGCGCGTCATAGTGGGCATGGATGACATCCGACACGGTGGCCGTCGTACTGCGCAAATCTTTCCCCTTCCGGTCTTTTTGCCGGTGTATTGGCGAATATAAGCATCTGTGCCAGCTATCGAGTCAATGGGGAAAATGAAGAGAAAATTTCAAAATTCCATTTGACACTCGCGATAATGTGAAGAATTCTTTTCGTCATCGGCGGGATGGCAGGTTTCGGGGCGGGATGCGTGCATGACGGTGCGTTCACGGTTTTTCACGGAAGCGGAAGGACAGGCTGTCGGCGTCGAGAACGCCGCAGCAAAGGGCGACGTCGTTCTGGTCTGCGAACATGCTTCAGCCACCATACCGGAAAAACTCGGTACGCTCGGTCTTTCGCCGGACGTGCTTTCGAGCCATGCGGCCTGGGATCCGGGCGCCTTGGCGGTTGCAAGGCTGCTTTCGCAGAAGCTTGATGCCACGCTCATTCATCAGCGGTTTTCGCGCCTGGTCTATGATTGCAACCGGCCGCCGGAATCGCCTTCTGCCATGCCGGTCAAAAGCGAGATTTACAATATTTCCGGCAATCTCGATCTGAGCGATGCGGAACGGTTTGCCCGAACCTCGGCGCTTTACGTGCCGTTTCACGACCGTGTCAGTGAGATTATTGCCGAGCGGCAGGACCGCGGCCGCAAGGTGGTGGTGGTGACCATTCACAGTTTCACGCCGGTCTATCACGGTCAGTTCCGTGAAGTGCAGATCGGCATCCTGCACGATACTGACAGCCGGCTGGCCGATGCGATGCTGGTGGGCGCCGAGGGTTCTGCGCTCACGGTAAAGCGCAACGATCCCTACGGTCCGGAAGACGGTGTAACGCATACATTGCGGCTGCATGCGCTGCCGGACGGACTTTTGAACGTCATGATCGAGATCCGCAACGATCTGATCGCCAATGAAGGAGACCAATCGGCAATTGCCGATTTTCTTCACGAGCTTATGGGGAAGGCGCTCTCATCAATCGATGAGTGAGGGAGCAATGGGGCGGCTTATGGTGAAAACACCGCGGCCGACCGTCAATGAGACTGCCGCAATCGACAAAAGCCGGAACGGCATGAAGCGGCAAGGGAACAGCAGATGCGTGCGGCGCAGTGCGGGAAACCTCCCGGGCGATGCCGGAAACTGGGGGCACAATCGGCCAATAACGGCTGGCTGGCTTTTTTTTCTATTAAGGAGAGAAGGGCATGGACGGTTCATCATCAGGCGTCAGCTACAAGAAGGCTGATGCATCCTATTTCGAAAAACGTGGACTATCCCGATACGCGGGCGTGTGGTCGCTGTGGTCGCTTGGCGTCGGCGCGGTTATATCAGGGCATTTTTCCGGATGGAATTTCGGGTTTTCCACCGGCGGCTGGGGCGGCATGCTGGTGGCGGGCATCATCATCGCCATCATGTATCTCGGGCTGACATTCTCGATTGCGGAAATGAGCCCGGCGCTGCCGCACACGGGTGCCGCCTATTCCTTCGCCCGCACGGCCATGGGCCCGTGGGGCGGTTTCGTCACCGGACTTTGCGAGAATGTCGAATATGTGCTGACGCCGGCGGTCGTCGTTACCTTCATCACCGCCTATGTGAACTCCATTCTCGGCCTCGATCCGGCCTATTCACCCTTCGTGTGGATAGCCTTCTACGCCATCTTCCTTGCTCTCAACGTCTTCGGACTTGAGCTTTCTTTCAAGGTCACCCTGGTCATCACGCTGATTTCGCTCGGCGTTCTGGTGTTTTTCTGGGTGAGCGCCATTCCGAACATGGATTTTTCGCGTTACGCGCTGAATATTGGTGTCGGACCTGATGGCAAGGCTGTGGAGCTGCCGGAAGGCAACGGTTCCTTCTTCCCATTCGGTTTTTCGGGCGTTCTTGCCACGCTGCCTTTTGCGGTCTGGCTGTTCCTCGCCATCGAGCAGCTGCCGCTGGCGGCTGAAGAATCCGTTGATCCGAAACGCGATATGCCCAAGGGTATCATTCTCGGCGTCATCACGCTGATGGTTTCGGCCTTCATGATCGTGCTGCTGAACCCGTCACTACCGGGCGTCGGCGCCTTTCATCTCAGCTCGTCGCTTGAACCGCTGCTGGATGGCTTCAAGGCGATCTACGGCGATGGCGGCGTGGTGCTGCTCGGTCTCGTGGCGCTGACCGGCCTGATTGCCAGCTTCCATACGATCCTCTATGCGCAGGGCCGCCAGATCTATTCGCTGTCGCGTGCGGGTTACTTCCCGACCGTGCTGTCGATCACTCATTCGAAATACCGGACGCCATACGTTGCCAATATTGCCGGCGCGCTCGTCGGCCTTGCGGTCATGCTCGTCATCTGGTTCTCGCTGGGTGCGGAACAGGGCGGCAGCATCATCGGCAGCGTGCTTTTGAACATGGCCGTGTTCGGTGCGATGTTCTCCTACATCCTGCAGGCGATTTCCTTCATCCTGCTCAGGAAAAATCTGCCGCATATCGAGCGGCCGTTCCGCTCGCCCTTCGGCATTCCGGGCGCGGTGTTGACAATCATCATCGCCATCGTGACGCTGCTCTATCAGATCCAGGATCCGAACTTCACCAAGGGTGTGCTGTGGGTAGCCGTATGGTTTGCGGTTGCCATTGCCTACTTCGCCTTTGTCGGACGCCATCGCCTCATCCTGTCGCCGGAAGAGGAGTTCGCGCTGGAGCACAAGCAGGCTGCCATGGCAGCGGCGGCTGCAAAGGCCTGATGCTCGAACTGACGGGCGGCCGCATACCGGCTGCCTGCTCGCCACATGAAAAGGGATGGACAAAATGACGAGCTATACATTCGACGCGCTGAAGATGGATGTGGCCGAAGGGCGCATCGACACGGTTCTGGCCTGCCTTGTCGACATGCAGGGGCGTCTGATGGGCAAACGGTTCCAGGCGGAGTTTTTCGTTGAAAGCGCCTTTGAGGAAACCCATAGCTGCAACTATGTGCTTGCCACCGACATGGAAATGGAAACCGTTCCCGGTTACAAATCCTCAAGCTGGGAAAAGGGCTATGGCGACTATACGCTGAAGCCCGACCTTTCGACGCTGCGGAAGGTGCCGTGGCTGGAAGGCACGGCGCTGGTTCTGTGCGATGTGCTCGATCACCACACCCATGAAGAAGTGCCGCATTCGCCGCGCGCGCTGCTGAAAAAGCAGGTGGCGCGGCTGGAGGCGATGGGGCTTAAGGCCTATATGGCGACCGAGCTCGAATTTTTCCTGTTCGACCAGACCTTCGATGCGGCACGCGTCAGCGGCTACAGGGACCTGAACCTCGCCAGCGGCTACAACGAAGACTATCATATCTTCCAGACGACCAAGGAAGAGGACGTCATGCGGGCGCTGCGCAAGGGCCTGCAGGGTGCGGGAATTCCGGTCGAGAATTCCAAGGGCGAGGCGTCTCCCGGTCAGGCGGAAATCAATGTGCGTTATGCCGAGGCGCTGACCATGGCCGACCGGCACGCCATCATCAAAAACGCCACCAAGGAGATTGCCTGGTCGAAGGGTAAGGCGGTGACGTTCCTTGCCAAGTGGAACTACAATGCCGCTGGCAGTTCCTCGCATATCCACCAGTCGCTTTGGAGCCTGGATGGCAAGCCGGCTTTCCTCGACAAGGACGGCGAACACGGCATGTCGGATGTGATGCGGCATTATGTTGCCGGGCTTCTGGCGCATGCCAGCGACATCACCTATTTCCTGGCGCCCTACATCAATTCCTACAAGCGGTTCATGGCTGGCACCTTTGCGCCGACCAAGGCGATATGGAGCCTCGACAACCGCACGGCAGGATATCGCCTTTGCGGCGCGGAAACCAAGGGCATCCGTATCGAGTGTCGTGTCGGCGGGTCGGATCTCAATCCCTATCTCGCCATGGCCGCTCTTCTTGCGGCGGGCATTGACGGCATTGAAAATAAACTCGAACTTGAGCCCGCTTTTGTCGGTGACGCCTATGGCGGGAAGGACGTGCGCGAGATACCCAAGACATTGCGCGACGCGACCGCCTTCCTGGACGGATCGAAAATGCTGCGTGAGGCCTTTGGCGACGACGTGGTCGATCACTATGTGCATGCCGCAAGGTGGGAGCAGGAAGAATACGACCGCCGCGTGACCGACTGGGAAGTTGCGCGCGGTTTCGAGAGAGCCTAATCATTACGGGAAAACATCATGACCATGATCCAGAATATCTCGCCCATCGACGGCTCGGTTTATGCCGAGCGGGAGGCGATGTCGCTGGAAGCGGCGCGCGCCGCCGTTTCGAAAGCGCGCAAGGCGCAGAAGGACTGGGCGCGACGTCCGCTTGAGGACCGCGTTCAGCTGGTTCTCAAAGGTGTGGCGCGCCTTAACGAAATGGTGGCCGAGGTGGTGCCGGAACTGGCGCATATGATGGGCCGCCCGGTTCGTTATGGCGGCGAGTTCAAGGGCTTCAATGAGCGCTCCAATTATGTCGCCTCCATTGCCGCGGATGCGCTGGCGCCACTCGTCATCGAGGAAAGCGGTAATTTCGAACGCCGCATCGAGCGCGAAGCACATGGCGTGGTCTTCGTCATCGCGCCGTGGAACTATCCCTACATGACGGCGATCAATACCGTTGCCCCGGCTCTGATGGCCGGCAACACAGTCGTCATCAAACATGCGGCGCAAACGCTTCTCGTCGGCGAGCGGATGGTGCGGGCTTTCGTGGAGGCCGGCGTGCCAGACGATGTCTTCATCAATGTCTTCCTCGATCACGGCACGACCTCGGCGCTGATTTCCGAGGGCCTGTTCAATTTCGTCAACTTCACCGGTTCGGTGGAAGGCGGCCGAGCCATTGAGCGTGCTGCTGCCGGCACCTTCACCGGTCTCGGGCTTGAACTCGGCGGCAAGGACCCCGGCTATGTGATGGAGGATGCCGATCTCGACGCTGCCGTCGATACGCTGATGGATGGCGCGACCTATAACTCCGGGCAATGCTGCTGCGGCATCGAGCGTATCTACGTCAACGAAAACCTCTATGACGCATTCGTCGAGAAGTCCGTGGCGTGGGTGTCCAATTACAAGCTCGGCAATCCGCTGGAACAGGAAACGACACTGGGGCCGATGGCCAACAAGCGTTTCGCCAAGGTGGTGCGCGCACAGATCGCTGATGCCGTCTCAAAGGGCGCCAAGGCTTTGGTCGATCCCAAGCTTTTCCCTGCCGATGACGGCGAGAGCGCTTACGTCGCTCCGCAAGTGCTCGTCAATGTCGATCATTCCATGGAGTTCATGACCGAAGAAACCTTCGGCCCCGCTCTTGGCATCATGAAGGTGAAGAACGACGACGAGGCCATCGCCCTGATGAATGACAGTAAATATGGCCTCACCGCCTCGCTCTGGACGCAGGATGCAGCGCGTGCCGGGCGTATCGGCCGTGAGATCGAAACCGGCACCGTGTTCATGAACCGTGCGGATTATCTCGATCCCGCGCTCTGCTGGACAGGTGTGAAGGAAACGGGCCGTGGCGGCTCGCTTTCCGTTCTCGGTTTCCAGAACCTGACCCGACCGAAATCCTACCATCTGAAGAAAGTCACGAAATGAATATCGTCGCCAACTGGAGCTATCCCACCGCCGTCAAGCTTGGCCGTGGCCGGATCAAGGAACTGGCGGAAGCCTGCAAGACGCTCGGCATCAAGAAGCCGCTTCTCGTCACGGATCGCGGCCTTGCCAATATGGCGATTACCGCGCATGCGCTCGATGTACTGGAAGAGGCTGGGCTCGGCCGGGCGATCTTCGCCGACGTCGATCCGAACCCCAACGAAATCAACATGGAAGCCGGCGTAAAAGCCTATCGCGATGGCGGCCATGACGGCGTCGTCGCCTTCGGCGGTGGTTCCGGCCTCGATCTTGGCAAGACCATCGCCTTCATGGCCGGGCAGACGCGCCCGGTCTGGGATTTCGAGGATATCGGTGACTGGTGGACGCGGGCGGACGCCTCGAAGATTGCGCCCATCGTCGCGGTTCCGACGACGGCGGGCACCGGTTCGGAAGTTGGCCGCGCCAGCGTCATCACCAATTCGCAGACCCATGTGAAGAAGATCATCTTCCATCCGAAGCTTTTGCCCGGCGTCGTCATCTGCGATCCGGAACTGACGGTCGGCATGCCGAAGGTCATCACGGCAGGCACGGGCATGGACGCCTTTGCCCATTGCCTCGAAGCCTATTCGTCGCCGTTCTTCCATCCGATGAGCGCCGGCGTTGCGCTTGAAGGCCTGCGTCTGGTCAAGGAATTCCTGCCACGCGCCTATAAGGACGGCACGGATATCGAAGCGCGCACCAATATGATGGCGGCGGCTGCGATGGGGGCGGTTGCCTTCCAGAAGGGTCTCGGCGCCATTCACTCGCTCTCGCATCCGATCGGCGCTGTCTATAACACCCATCACGGCATGACCAATGCCGTGGTCATGCCTGCCGTCCTGCGTTTCAACCGCCCGGCCATCGAAGACAAGATTGCCCGCGCTGCCGCATATCTCGGCATTTCGGGCGGTTTCGATGGTTTCTATGATTATGTGCTGGAGCTTCGCAAGGAACTCGGCGTGCCTGATAACCTGACCGCCATGGGCATTAAGCCTGACCGCATTGACGAACTGGCGGCAGAAGCGATCAAGGATCCGAGCTGCGGCGGCAATCCGGTGCCGATGACGCTGGAGAATACCAGGAAATTGTTTGAGGACTGCTTTTAAAGGGTAGTTATGGCAGCCATGAGATTTTCAGTTTTTTCGCCATTGCTCGCAGTGGCGTTTCTAAGCCTGCCCCTTGCGGCGCAGGCCGCTTCTTTCAAGGAACTTTCCGGTCAGGATTACAAAGTCGGAGCTCTGTCGAGCACTAAGGCGGGAATCCGGGGATGGAATTTGTCCAGGGGTTCAGACCGCTATTTCTGTGAAATGCGCGCGACTATGGCGTATTCTGGAAAGAACGGCATGGTGTCCTTCACCAGCGCCGGACGCATGATTACGCTTGATCGTGCAACTGTTGAGAAAAGGCTGGGCAGTTCCCTGAACTTGCCGAAGTACGAGGATCTAAAAGCCGGCCGCCTGCGTGCGGACGATGTGGGTTCCTGCCGAAAGCTGGCGTGATCAATCAGATGGCAAAAGCCCGCGATTTATCGCGGGCTTTTTGTTGTCCACACAAACGATCTTAGTCTTTTCTTAACCATATTCGTTAAGGTTATGGAAAGCACCATGATTGGTTCGGTGCGTGAATGAGCATGAAACAGCTCTGATCATCAGGGGATATCATGCCTGTCATTACTTTTGCCAACACCAAGGGCGGCGCGGGAAAAACAACTGCCGTATTGCTTCTGGCAACCGAACTTGCCCGCAGCGGCCACCGCGTAACGGTTCTGGATGCCGATCCGCAATTGTGGATTTCCCGCTGGCACGAATTATCAGGCGAGATCGAAAATCTCTCGGTAATTTCGCATGTCACGATGGCGTCCCTCGAGGGGCATATCCGCGAAAACAATGCCAATACCGACTGTTTCATCATCGATCTGCCGGGAGCGAAAAACCCGCTTCTGACCATGGCGCTTGGTATTTCCGACCATGTGCTGATACCGGTGCAGGGCTGCGCCATGGATGCGCGTGGGGCTGCCGAGGTTCTTGACCATATCGAGTTCCTGAACCGCAAGATGGGCAAGGCGATCGCCCATTCCATCGTGCTGACGCGGGTCAACGCCATGGTGGCGACGCGCTCGCTGCTGCTCGTCAAAATGCTGCTGGCCGAGAAGAACGTTTCGGTCCTGAATACGCCGATTGTCGAAAGAGCGGCTTATCGCGATATCTTCGATTATGGCGGGACGCTTCTCTGTCTCGACAAGGACAAGGTCAGCAATATCGACAAGGCGGTGGAGAATGCGAAAGCATTCGCGAGCGAGGTGCTAGGCCTTTTGCCGAAACGCCTATCGCGGTTCGGTACGCAACCCGCGCGCTTTTTCACCCGCAAGGCGGCTTGAAAACACTGCCAATGCCCGGACTGCTGGAGGTGCGGGCATTATTTTTGCTTGATTTGGAAATGATCATTTCCTATATTGCGATCATGACCGATACCAGCCACACCAATTCCCCGGAACAACGCCATCGCGGCAGGCCGCGCGAGTTCGATATCGACCGCGCGCTTGATGGAGCAATCCGTGTTTTTTCTAGGCGCGGGTATCACGCCACCTCTGTCGGTGATCTTACCGATGCGATGGAACTGGCGCAGGGCAGTCTCTACAAGGCTTTCAAGGACAAGAAATCCATCTTCATCGCGACGATGGAGCGCTACAGGATCTTGCAGACGGAGCGGTTTGAAGCCGCCGTTGCCGGTTACGATACCGGTTACGAGCGTTTGCGATCCGGCCTGATGTTTTATGCGGAACGGTCGCACGGTGCCACCGGTTCGGATGGATGCCTCGTGGTTGGCGCCGCCGCCGATCTCGCCGCACTGGACGACGATATCGCTGTCGTGGTCGAGCGGGCGGTGAAGGCGAGGGAGCGGATCGTTGCCCGGCTGGTGGCTGAGGGGCAGAGGGATGGTTCCGTGCAGTCGAAGACTGATCCCGATGATCTCGCCAGAGCGATGTTGTGCATGATGTACGGGATGCGGGTGGTGGGAAAGACCGGGCGCAGTCTGGAAGAGATGACGGCCGTGGTGGATATCGCCCTGAAACTTGCCGAATAATTTTGTGGCTATTTAGGAAACATTCGTTTCCATATTGGAGAAAATGATGACGACGCGTGTAGTTGAAGGGGAGGATGTTTACGAAACATCCATTTCCCCGGCCCTGACTTTTCTACTGGCTACCGCCTGCGGACTGATTGCGGCTAATCTTTATTATGGCCAGCCCCTTGCCGGCATCATCGGGGCGGAGCTTGGCCTGTCTGCCGGCGCAACCGGTCTGATCGTGACCCTGACGCAGATCGGCTACGGCGTCGGCCTGCTGTTCGTCGTGCCGCTTGGCGATCTGGTCGAGAATCGCAGGCTGGTCGTCAGCACCGTTTCGATGGCGGTGCTTGCGCTCCTAGCGGCGGCTTTTGCCCCGCATGCGGCACCTTTTCTGATTGCGGCCTTTCTGGTCGGTATCAGTTCGGTCGCGGTGCAGGTTATCGTTCCCTATGCGGCGCACATGGCGCCGCACGCTGTTCGAGGGCGGGTAGTCGGCAATGTCATGAGCGGATTGATGGCGGGTATCATGCTGGCGCGCCCGGTCTCCAGCCTCCTGTCGGAAGTGGTCTCCTGGCGCGGTGTGTTCCTGACGTCGGCTGGCGTCATGGCAATTCTCGCCGTTGTGCTCTATCGCCTTTTGCCCGTTCGTGTGCCTGAGGCAAGGCTGGGTTATGGGGCGTTGATGGCCTCCATGGGCAGGCTTGCCGCCCATACGCCTATCCTGCGGCGGCGGGCGATCTATCACGCCTTCCTGTTTGCTGCCTTCAGCCTGTTTTGGACAACGACGCCGCTTTATCTGAGCGGGCCGCATTTCAATCTCAGCCAGGGCCAGATTGCGCTGTTTGCCCTTGCCGGTGCAGCAGGCACCGTCGCCGCTCCGATTGCGGGGCGCATGGCTGACCGGGGCTGGACCTATGCCGCTACTTTTGCCGCGATGGTGGCAGCGGCGCTGTCATTCGCCGTCACGCATCTTGCGCCGGAAGGATCGCATCTGGCACTTGGCATTCTCGTGGTCTCCGCCATCGTTCTCGATTTCGGCGTCACCACCAATCTGGTGCTCGGTCAGCGCGCCATCTTCACGCTCGGGGCGGAATTCCGCAGCCGTCTGAACGGCGTCTACATGGCGACATTTTTCATGGGCGGTGCGATTGGCTCTGCCGTCGGCGGCTGGGCCTATTCCGTCGGGGAATGGGGTGCTGCGTCCTGGGTCGGCTTTGCTCTACCAGCGGCAGCGCTGCTTTACTTCCTGACTGAAAAGCGCGGATAACATTCATCAACGAAAAAGCCCGGCGGAATGACATCCGCCGGGCTTTTGCAATTCGTCTTCGCGGTCAAACCTATTCCGCGAATTCCACCACGACGCCGGGGCGGACCATTTTTGCCAGCTCCGTCGCATCCCAGTTGGTGAGGCGGATACAGCCGTGGCTGTTGGTCTTGCCGATCTTCGAGGGTTCCGGCGTGCCGTGGATACCGTAGGTCGGTTTGGAAAGGGCAATCCAGACCGTGCCAACTGGGCCGTTTGGACCGGGCGGAATTTGCAGGATCTTGTCGTTCTGGCCCTGCCTGAAGTTGATCTTCGGATTGTAGGTGTAACCCGGATTAAGCGCGATGCGCTCGACCGTGTGCGTGCCGCTTGGCGAAGGCGTGTCGGTAGAACCGATGGTGGCGGGATAAGCGGCGATCAGAGCGCCATCCTCTCCGTAAGCGAAGACCTGCTTGATGCCCTTATGCGCGACGATGCGGGCCACCTGTCCCTTTTTGGGTTCCCCGGGATTGACGACCTTGATGATGGTGCCGGGCACGGAGAAATCGATGCCGGGGTTCAGTTCTTTCAGATAGGTCTCGTCCATGTGGAAGCGTTCGGCCAACGCCTCCGACGTGGAGGTGAAGGAGAGGGCGGGTAGCTGCGACTTCTCGGCATAGTCATCCGGAATGGAGGCGACATAGGGGCCGGCTGCATCGGCTGCGGTGATCGTATAATCGACGATCGGCATGCCGCCGGAGGCGCGCAGACGCTCGAGAATGTCCTCGGAATTGTTCGGGTCGAGCTTTTCGCCGGTCATGTCCTGCCAGGCGGCAATCGCCTTGTTGACGTTGTCGCCCATCTTGCCATCGATCACGCCGGGCGAGATGCCTTCGCGGTCGAGGAAGGTCTGAAGTGCCACGATCTCCTGGCGAGACCTGTTGACCGGTGTGGTGACGGGCGTGTGGCGCTCGATCAGGTGGTGCGGCTGCGGAACGGCAGCCGTGGTGCTTTCTTCGGGCATCGGCTGGTTGAGCGGCGCGCTTTCGACAGCGCCCGGGCCGGGAACCGAGCCGGTATAGACATCGTCGCCGGAACCATTGCCGCGATATTCGCGGTAATCGCGCACGCTTCCATTATCCTGATAACCGTAATCGCGCTGCGGCTCACGATATTCACCGCCGGGGGCCGGGGGATAATAGGTGGTGTCGCGTTGCTGTACCTGTTGCCGCTGCTGATAGCCTGACGGCATTTCAGTGGCCAGCAGATTGCCGTACCGGTCATAAAATACCGTGCGGCCCATATTGTCGCGACTGATGACGATGTCGCCACGTTGGGGCACGAAATCGAGAACACGGCCATCCGGCGTCACCAGAACCGGCTGTTCCTGATAGCCATAACGCTGCTGCGCGCCAGCCTGTAGAGGCGCGCAAACCGCCGCCAAGGCAATCGCCAGACCCAGAGCTGCGTTAACAAACTGTTTCACGATTCTGCTATCCCTTACTTCGTTCACCGATAAACACACCGTAATCTTGACCCTATTGTGAAAAAGGTGAATTCACGGTTAAAGCAATCTTAATTTACGTCACGGTTAGTAGCGTTTCCGTGATTATTGCGCTTTTACTGCCACAGGGAGGTTGTCTTGCGTTCGTTTCAGGCCGGCAAATCGCCACGCATTTTCCTCGATGAAACCTCCGTTTTCGATATTGGCGCCTGTGTTGTCGATGGTATCGACATCGCGCCCGGCCGTGCCATTCCAGATGATGGCGATCCGCGCATCGACCATTCGCTGGAAGGCTTTCTGTTCACCTGCGGTCCCGATCATATCCGCCATCCCGAACCGATCGGCGGTGAGGGCGAGGGGCGTCGATATCCTTTGCATGGGTCCTTCTCCGCGCATCCCGCCAAGATAGTTGCCTTCGACGTTCATGAGTCCAATGCATTGGCGCGTGCCGAGGTTCCCGTGAACCTTGCCGATGGCGGCACGGCCCTTCTCGAGCGGACATGGCGCATCGATGGCGAAAGCGGCGAAGTGAGCCTCGATGACCGGATCGTCAATACGAGTTCGCGGCCGATCCCGGTCTTTCTGATGTACCACATGAATGTCGGCGCGCGGCTGTTTGACGAGGCCGTTCGGCTGGAAGGTGCCATGCTCGATGGCGGTGGTCATGGCTGGCGCTTTGGCGAGGAGCCAGGCACGGTGTTCTGTGTACCCGCCGGTCAGGACGAATGGGCGGAAATTGCGCTCGGTCCGATTGCCGCAATTGGCGGCAAGACGCTGAAAGTACGTTTCGGCACGGAGACGTTGCCCCATCTGCAGATGTGGCGGAACCAGAAGGATCCGGCCAATGTGCTTGGCATCGAACCGGTTTCGCACCGCTGGGTGGGGCGCGGCGAGCTTGAGGCCGCCGGCGAGTTCAATATGCTGCAGCCGGGCGAAAGCCGCTCCTATGGTCTTCGCTTTTCCATCCTCTGAATAGGCGACTGAATGGTGTACCGAATGAAGGCGCCGCATCATTGACGCAAGAGTTTTGAGCCCTTACATCGGATGCGGATTTCAGACAGTGGCGACAGCGTGCCAGCGGCGCCAAGGCGCCGGTTTAAGCGGAGGCATTATTATGGATATCAGGCGCATAGACGACGAATATTCGGTCACGGGACAGATCAGCGTTGCCGATCTCGACGAGGTCAAGGCGCTCGGCTTCAAGTCGATCGTCTGCCACCGCCCGGATGGCGAAGAAGAAGGCCAGCCGCTTTTCGCCGATATTGCCGAGCGTGCCGAACAGCTTGGCCTGACCATCGTGCATGTACCGGTTGGCCGCTACGGCGTCGATGCGGATGCGGTTACCGGCATGGTGGATGCGCTTGACGAATTGCAGCGCCCGATGCTCGGCTATTGCCGTTCCGGCGCGCGCTCGACCGCGATCTACGAAAAGACCCACCACCTGCGCGGCTGATTTTCCGCGGATAATTCGATTTTCTAAAGCCAATCAACAGGAGTTTTCCATGACCATCAAGCGTATCGAACCGGGCAAGCGCATGAGCGGCGCCGTCATCCACGGCAACACCGTTTATCTGGCCGGCCAGGTCGGTGAGGGCGTGTCCGTGACCGATCAGAGCAAGTCGGCGCTGGCTGAAGTCGATCGTCTGCTGGCCGCTGCCGGTTCCGACAAGTCGAAGATCCTGCAGACCATCATCTACCTCTCCGACATGTCCACCTTCGGCGAAATGAACGCCGTCTGGGAAGGCTGGATCGACCCGGCAAACCCGCCGGCCCGCGCCACCAGCGAAGCGGCGCTTGCTACTCCGGACTACAAGGTTGAGTTCATCGTTACCGCTGCTCTCTGAGTAACGGTTTGATTTTGAGAAAGGCCGGGTTGCGGAATGCAGCCCGGCCTTTTTTGTTGGGAAAATTCGAAACGCTCGTTTTGTCATCCTCGGGCTTGCCCCGAGGATCCAATCACGTATCGCAAATTGATAGGTAGCAGATGCTCGGAACAGGCCCGAGCATGACGGAGGAGAGGCGATTGTCCCAGGTTTGTGAATCGCTTGCGCCCTTCATTTCAGAAGCTAAGCAAGCGCCTTCTCAAGCTGCTTCAACGTCTTCACCCGTTCTGCAAACCACAGCCGTGCCAGGTCGTTGGCTGAGGCGAGGTCGATACCATCAGGGTCTATGGAAGTGATTTTCCAGCGTGCGGTTTTCGCACCCGCAAGAGCGGCCAGCCGTGATGCCTCGCCCTTGATGGCGTTGAGGCGCGCGGCCTCGTCCGCTGCCGCAGCCATTAGCTGTTCCGCGCCGGAAAGGTCACTGCGCAGATCGGCAGGTGTGATGTTGCTGGCGTTGCGGGCCGGGCCACCATTGATCTGAACGCCCTCTGTCCGCAGCCGGTAGAGCCTTGTATCGGGAAGAGAGAGGTAGAGTTTTGCCTTGGGATAGCGGTCGATGTAGCGCTGTCTGGCAAGCGGCACTTCTTCCGGATCGATCAGTTCCGCCTTGCCTACCAGTGTCAGCCGGGCCAGCGTCAGCGCGTCACCCTTGCCGAAGGGGGCAAGTGTCAACGAGATACGCTGGTCGGCCTCCATGTTTCGGGCATGCAGCGTCAGGCCCGCCGCGAAGAAGAACGGCGTACCATCCGGCTCTATGCCGATATTGGTGGCGGTCGTATAGGGATAACCGCTGACCGGATCGAGGGTCGCGAGCGCCGCTGTGCGGGATGTGTGCAGGACATCGCGTGCCACGCGCACGGCCTCGAATGGCGCACCGGCCGAAGGTTCGATCTTTGCGCCGCGTGGGGTGATGACGGGAGGGGCTGCATCCGGCATGTCGTTTCCTAACCTGTATGTTCTAGTCAGGATTTACACCATGCCGGAGCCATGTCCATGCGCAATATCAGGTCCGGCTTCTGATCTGGGTCAGCGTGCGGGTTGGCGTGATCGCTTCGGCATCCAGCTTCACCTCGATGATGGCGGGCTTGCCGCTTGCCCGGGCGCGTTCGAAGGCGGCGGCGAAGTCTTGCGTCTTTTCGACCGTTTCGCCGTGGCCACCATAGGCCTTGGCGAAGGCCGCGAAATCCGGGTTGACGAGATCGGTGCCGCTGACGCGGCCGGGATATTCCCGTTCCTGATGCATGCGGATCGTGCCGTAGGTGCCGTTATTGACCAGCACGGTGATGATAGGCAGTCCATACCGCACGGCGGTGATGAATTCCTGCCCATGCATCATGAAGCAGCCATCACCGGCAAAGCAGATCACCTCGCGCTCGGGAAACAGGTGCTTGGCGGCCACGGCCGCCGGCAGGCCGTAACCCATCGAGCCGGAGGTCGGCGCCGATTGAGTGTTGAAGCGGCGGAAGCGGTGGAAGCGGTGTACCCAGGTGGCATAGTTGCCCGCGCCATTGGTGAAGATGGCATCATCCGGCACGTTGGCCTCGATCCAGTCCATGATCGGACCCATCTGAACCGCGCCCGGACCGGTCTGCGGCGGTGTCGACCAGGTAAGGTAAGCCGAATGCATGGTGGCCGTGCGGTCCGCCCAGGCGGCGTTATCGGGGAGCGTTACGGAAGAAAGGGCGGCGACGAAATCATCCGGTGAGGCGCAGATTGCGAGATCGGGGCGATAGACGCGGCCAAGCTCTTCGGCTTCCGGGTAGATGTGCACAAGTTTCTGCGACGGGTAGGGAATGTCGATCAGCGTGTAGCCGGAGGAAGGCATTTCCGAGAGGCGACCGCCGAGCAGCACCACGAGGTCGGCTTCCTTGATTTCCTTCGCCAAGGCCGGGTTGATGCCAATTCCGACATCGCCCGCGTAAGATGGGCTCAAGTGATCGAACAGCATCTGGCGACGGAAGGAGCAGCCGACGGGCAGTTTGTTCCTTTCGGCAAAAGCCGTGAAGCTTGCGACGCTTTCTTCGGACCAGCGTGTGCCGCCGATGATGAAGATTGGCCGCTTGGCCTCGCCCAGCATTTTTGAGAAAGCGGCGATCTGCGACGGGCCGGGATGCGCTTCGACCGGGGTATAGGGCTTTGCCTCGGGGGCTTCAACCTCTTCAACCAGCATGTCTTCGGGTAACGTCAGCACCACGGGGCCGGGGCGGCCGGAGGTGGCGACGGCAAAGGCGCGGGTGACGAATTCCGGAATGCGGCGCGCATCGTCGATCTCGCCCACCCATTTGGCGAATTCGGTAAAGGCGCGGCGATATTCCACTTCCTGAAACGCCTCACGCTCGCGGGCTTCGCGCTGTACCTGGCCGATGAACAGGATCATCGGAATGGAATCCTGCCTTGCGATATGCAGGCCGGCCGAGGCGTTGGTTGCGCCGGGACCGCGCGTTACCATGCAGATGCCGGGTTCGCCGGTCAGCCTGCCCCAGGTGTCGGCCATCATGGCAGCGCCGCCTTCCTGGCGGCAGACCACGGTTTCAATGCCGCTTTCATAGAGCGCGTCCAGCACCGCCAGATAGCTTTCACCGGGAACGCAGGAAACGCGGGAGACGCCATTGGCTTTCAGCGCTTCGACGATCAGTTGTCCGCCTGTTCTTTTCATTCCGGTTGCTTTCATGGCGTCGTGGTCCTTTCGATGTTTTCCAGTTCGGCCAGCACTTGCGCCTGATGCTCGCCAAGCTTCGGGCTCGGGCGTTCGTAACGCAGCGGCGTCTGTGACATGATAATCGGTGTCCGCACACCGGGGATGACGGTGCCATCCTGCGCCTCGAGATCAACACGCAGGCCGCGTGCCTGAACCTGTGGATCGGCGAACATTTCCTCGATGGAGTTGATTGGCCCGGCCGGTACGGCGTTCTGCTCGCAAGCGGTCAGAAGATCGCGCTTCTGCCATTTCAGCGTTTCGGTGGAAATGATCTGCCGCACCTCTGCCTTATGCGCCACGCGCGCCTTGTTGGTGGCGAAACGTTCGTCATCGGCGGTCGCCTCGATTCCGAGGATCTTGCAGAGACGGCGGAACTGGCCGTCATTACCGACGGCCAGGATGAGAAAACCATCCTCTGTCGGCATGACCTCGTAGGGTGAGATATTCGGATGGGCGTTGCCGAGCCTGACGGGGGCATTGCCGGAAATCAGGTAATTCATATTCTGGTTGGCGAGCACGGCCGACTGCACGTCCAGAAGCGMCATGTCGATATGCTGGCCTTCACCTGACCGCATTGCGTGGATCAGCGCGGCCTGAATCGCTGACACGGAATAGATGCCGGTGAAGATATCGGCAACGGCAACGCCCGCCTTCATAGGCTGACCGTCGGGTTCGCCGGTGATCGACATGAAGCCGGACATGCCCTGCACGATATAGTCGTATCCGGCGAAATCGGCATAGGGCCCGGTCTGGCCGAAGCCGGTGATGGAGCAGTAGATCAGCTTCGGATTGAGAACCCTGAGACTCTCATAGTCGAGGCCATATTTGGCAAGCCCGCCGCGTTTGAAATTCTCGATGACAACATCGGCGGTGCGCACGAGCCGCCGTACCAGTTCGCAGCCTTCCGCCGTCTTGAGATCGGCGACGATGGAGCGTTTGCCGCGATTGGTGGCATGGTAATAGGCGGCGGAGAGGTTTTCACCATCTGCGCTTTCGACAAAGGGCGGACCCCATGCGCGGGTATCGTCTCCACCTTCAGGGTTCTCGACCTTGATGACATCCGCACCCATATCGGCCAGCATCTGCCCCGCCCAGGGACCGGCCAGAACACGCGCCAGTTCGATGACGCGAATGCCGGATAGTGGCGGTTTCCTGTTCGGCGTTTCGGTCATTTGTCCCCCGGTGGTTTCTGCTTGCCGGTTTATAGACGTCTCCCCGCATTGCCGCATGTGATTTTATCTCATGGACTTATTCCGTTTCGGCAAAGGCTCGTCAGTTGCCAACGATGCGGCTGCACCAGGCGGCGAAATCCGCAGCCACGGCTTGCCAGCCGATCTCGTTCAGGGTTTCGTGGCGCATGCCCCGATAGATCGTGTGCTCTACATGGCCGAAACCCGCTTCGCGGAAGCGTTCGGCAAGCCAGACGATCTCTTTGCCGTCATTGGTCGCGGCATCCTGATCGCCGCTGACAAGCAAAATCGGCAGCGTCTTCGGCAGGCGTTCGATGAGCCTCGGCGCACGATAGGACAATTCAAAGACATCCTGCCACAGGGAGACGCTGGCCTCGAACTGGCAAAGCGGATCCTCCACATAAGCATCCACCGCTGCCCTGTCATGGCTCAGCCAGTCCGCATGAGTGCGTTTTTCCGGCATTCTGGCATTCCAGGCACGGAAGGTTGCTTTGGGCAGAATGGCGCTCGGCACATCAGAGCCTTTCAGCATCTTTTCAAGGCGCAGCACGATCTGTGCAAGACGGCCCATGACACCGGGATTGAGGTTGGAATTCCAGATGGACAGACCATCAAAGGCATCCGGATGGCTGACGGCGGTGTTGAGCGCCACAAGGCCGCCCATGGAATGGCCGAACAGGATGACCGGCAGGCCGGGATGTCTTTCGCCGACCATCCGGCGCATCGCCATGACATCGGCAACGACCTTGCTGTCTCCGTCCTTCCAGGCGAAGCGACCGAGAGGCGCATCGGCAGCCTTTGTGCGGCCATGGCCGCGATGATCGTGGGCGTATACCTCGAAACCCTGCTTTGCCATGACATCGGCAAAACGGCGGTAACGGCCGGCGTGCTCCACCAGGCCGTGGCAGATCATCAGCACGCCGCGCGCCGGAGAAAGGGCAGAGGGCTGGTGGCGAAAGGCGATGGATGCGCCTGATGGAGCGTCGAGCCTCTCAATCCGGCTGAACGTCAAGTCATCCGTCGTCTCATTCATGCTTTCGCCCGTGCCTGCCATGGTATCCC
Organism: Agrobacterium sp. 10T429; assembly: GCF_056393925.1. NCBI lineage: Bacteria > Pseudomonadati > Pseudomonadota > Alphaproteobacteria > Hyphomicrobiales > Rhizobiaceae > Agrobacterium > Agrobacterium sp. 10T429. The sequence continues at coordinate 13,991 of NZ_JBFTGV010000009.1, read as the reverse complement.
TTGTCATAATCATGGGGTCATAATCGTGCCAGAGGTTGCCCCAAGGTCCTATTTACCCTACATAGCGGCAAATTTCCCGATACGTACTCTTTAAAATCCGATGTGGAGCATTCGCTACAATGGCACGTCAATTCATCTATCACATGGCCGGGCTGAACAAGTCCTATGGCGCGAAGAAGGTTCTTGAGAACGTCCATCTCTCCTTCTATCCAGATGCCAAGATCGGTATCCTCGGTCCGAACGGTGCCGGTAAGTCGACCGTTTTGAAGATCATGGCCGGTCTCGACAAGGAGTATACCGGTGAGGCCTGGCTCGCTGAGGGTGCGACGCTCGGTTATCTCGAGCAGGAGCCGAAGCTCGACGAAAACAAGACCGTGATGGAAAACGTCATGGAAGGTGTGGCGAGCAAGACGGCAATCGTCGACCGCTACAACGAGCTGATGATGAACTATTCCGACGAAACGGCGGATGAGGGCGCAAAGCTTCAGGACATCATTGACAGCCAGAACCTGTGGGATCTGGAAAATCAGGTCGAAATGGCCATGGATGCGCTGCGTTGCCCGCCTGGCGACTCGGCAGTAACCGGCCTTTCGGGTGGTGAGCGTCGCCGCGTGGCGCTCTGCAAGCTGCTGCTTTCGCAGCCTGACCTGCTGCTGCTCGACGAACCGACCAACCATCTTGACGCCGAAACCATCGCCTGGCTCGAAAAGCACCTGCGCGACTATCCCGGCGCCGTGATGATGATCACCCACGATCGCTACTTCCTCGACAACGTCACCGGCTGGATTCTCGAACTCGACCGTGGCCGTGGTATTCCCTACGAAGGCAACTATTCCGCCTATCTGCAGGCAAAAGCCAAGCGCATGCAGCAGGAATCCCGCGAAGACGCCTCGCGCCAGAAGGCCATCAGCCGCGAACAGGAGTGGATCGCTTCCAGCCCCAAGGCTCGCCAGACGAAGTCCAAGGCGCGTATCCGCGCTTATGACGAACTGGTGGAAGCCGCTGAAAATCGCCGTCCCGGTGACGCGCAGATCGTTATCCCGGTCGCCGAGCGTCTGGGCCGCGTCGTTATCGAGGCGGAAAACCTCACAAAGTCCTATGGTGACCGGGTTCTGATCGAAAACCTCACTTTCAAGCTGCCTCCGGGCGGCATCGTCGGCGTCATCGGCCCGAACGGTGCTGGTAAAACCACGCTGTTTCGCATGATCACCGGTCAGGAAAAGCCCGATAGCGGTTCGGTGACCATTGGTGAGACCGTGCACCTTGGTTACGTCGACCAGAGCCGCGATACGCTGGCGGGTGACAAAACCGTCTGGGAGGAAATCTCCGGCGGCAACGACATCATCAAGCTCGGCAAGTTCGAAACGAACTCCCGCGCTTATTGCGGCGCCTTCAACTTCAAGGGCGGCGATCAGCAGCAGAAGGTCGGCAACCTCTCCGGTGGTCAGCGTAACCGCGTTCACCTTGCCAAGATGCTGAAGGCAGGCGGCAACGTGCTGCTGCTCGACGAACCGACCAACGACCTTGATACGGAAACGCTGGCAGCGCTCGAAGAAGCGCTGGAAGCCTTCGCCGGTTGCGCCGTTATCATCAGCCACGATCGCATGTTCCTCGACCGTCTGGCCACTCACATCCTCGCCTTCGAGGGTGACAGCCACGTGGAATGGTTCGAAGGCAACTTCGAAGACTATGAAAAGGACAAGGTCCGTCGTCTCGGCCCGGAAAGCATCAAGCCCGGCCGCGTCAGCTACAAGCGCCTGACGCGCTGATCCTGTTCTCGGATCACTTCAGAAAGGCCCGCCCAAAAGCGGGCCTTTTTTGATGCAATAAATGGGGCTTGAGGGGAGAGCGTGGCAAATTGCGCTTGCATCTCGCGTCACGCCGACATAAAGATATCTTTATATGTTGATTAGATTGCAAGGTGCGGCAGACGTGGCGTTCGGTTTGGATAAATTGGTGGATCTCTTGAAGGCGGCCGGCGAGCCGACGCGCTTTCGCTTGCTGGCGCTTCTGGCGGCCGGCGATCTGACCGTCACCGATCTTACCGAAATTCTAGGCCAGTCGCAGCCCCGTATTTCCCGTCATCTCAAGCTTTTGACGGAAGAAGGGTTGATCGAGCGCTATCAGGAAGGCGCCTGGGCCTATTTCCGCCTGCGGCAGGATGGCGAGCCCGCCGTTGTTATCAGGCAGCTGCTGGGCGCCGCATCGCCCTCTGACGCCGTTCTCCAGCGCGACAGCGAACGCCTTGCCACCGTCAAGCGGGTAAGGGCGGAGCGGGCGCAGGATTATTTCAGCCGCAATGCCTCCGCCTGGGACGAGCTGCGCCGCCTGCATGTGAGCGACGAGGCCGTGGAAGGGGCATTGCTGAAGCTGGTCGGAACCACCCCGATCGACTCGCTGCTCGATCTCGGTACTGGCACGGGCCGCATCCTCCAGCTTCTGAGCGGTATCTATCGCCGGGCAATCGGTGTCGATGCCAGCCGCGACATGTTGTCGGTGGCGCGCTCCAATCTGGACAAGGCGGGCGTGGTCAATGCATCCGTTCGCCATGGTGATATTCTCAACCTGCCGCTGGAAGGCCAGGATTTCGATTTGATCGTCATCCATCAGGTTCTGCATTTTCTCGACCAGCCGGAGATCGCGCTTTCCGAAGCCGCCCGCATGCTGCGTGCCGGTGGCCGGCTGATCGTCATCGATCTTGCACCCCATTCCTTCGAGCATCTTCGCGACGAGCATGCGCATGTGCGGCTCGGCTTTTCGCATCCGCTTATGGATGAATGGCTGAAAAAGGCCGGGCTCGTGCTCGACCGTGCCGTCGATCTTCATTCTGAACGGGCGTCCGATGAATCCTTGGACGTCACGATATGGGTTGCCCGCGACCAGCGGCTGCTGATGGCAGACGATGTGGTGCAAGAGGCCGTTTTACTTGCTGCCGGGAGGGCATGATATGTTGAGGTCGGAAACCGCGCGCCACAATGGCGAAATCCGGGGGGATATCCGGTTATCTTTCGAGTTTTTCCCGCCCAAGAACCCCGAGATGGAGAACCAGCTCTGGGAAACGGTTGCCGAGCTGAAGAAATGGGATCCGGATTTCGTCTCCGTCACCTATGGCGCGGGCGGTTCCACCAAGGCGCCGACGCTGGATGCGGTGCGCCGGATGATCGGTGACAGTCATCTGCCGACCGCCGCGCACCTGACCTGCGTTGATGCCAGCCGTGACGACGTGCATCAGGTCGTTGAAGAGTTTCGCAATGCTGGCGTTCGCCATTTCGTGGCGCTGCGCGGCGATCCGTCGACCGGTATCGGCACGGACTACAGGCCGCATCCGCAAGGTTACGAGAATGCCGCCGCTCTGGTGAAGGGGCTACGCGATATCAGCGATTTCGAGGTTTCAGTTTCTGCTTATCCCGAAAAGCACCCGGAGAGCGCCAGCGATGCGGTCGATATCGATATGCTGAAGCGCAAGGCGGACAACGGCGCAACGCGGGCGCTGACGCAGTTCTTCTTCGATAATGACGTGTTCGAGCGCTACATGGAGCGGGTTACGGCTGCGGGCATCACCATTCCGGTCGTTCCGGGTATCATGCCGATCCAGAACCTGACCCAGCTCAAGCGTTTCGCCGGCCGCTGCGGCACCAGTGTGCCCAGTTTTCTGGATGAGCGTTTTGCAGGTTATGATGACGATCTCGAGGGACGCGCCCGCGTTGCGGCGGAAGTTGCTGCCGAGCAGATCGCTGATCTTCAACGGCGCGGTGTCAACGAGTTCCATCTCTACACCATGAACCGTGCGCCGCTGGTCGATGCGGTGCTTGAGAACCTCGGTCTTGAGCGTTTGCGCCGCAGCGCCGCCTGATTTCAGATATTCCATTTACGACAGGAAAAAAGCGCAGGCCCGACAGGACCTGCGCTTTTCAAACTCGTGTCATCTACGGTTCTTTTCTGCGTTTGGTCTTCACGTCTCGTCAGATGAAAAGCATCATCGCTACGAACAAAAACGCCAAACCGACTGCCAAGGCATTGAGAGATTTTGTAAGTCCCATGGGTGCCTCCTGTTGTTGACAGGTTCGATAATATGACCGTTTTGTGGCACTTGAAAAGCGGTTTCTGTGATGCGGTGCAGCATGCTTTGTGGCCGCTTAAAAAAGTAACTTCTGTAATTCATTGAAAATAAAAGATTATTTTCTCATCACGCAGTGCTTCATATCTTTAAAAAAAGTAAATGACCGGGGTGTTATCCCCAGTCATCCGGTCGAGATTAACAGTTTAAGCCTTGATTCCGGCCGATAGATTAAAGGCCCGAACGTGCGATTAACACAGGTTAAAGCGCCTGGAGAAGTGCCTGGGTCGGCCATCCATCCGCGGGAATTCCGAGACGCTGCTGTTCCTTCTGGATGGCGACGCGGGTGCCGGAACCGAGAATTCCGTCCACCTTGCCAACATCGTGGCCGCGCGCTTCAAGCTTGGTCTGCAACTCTTTCATCGTCGCGTCATCGAAGCCCGGATCGGGATTGCCCTTGTTATAAACAGGGGCGCCCATCAGACGGTTGGCGAAATAGGCAGCCGAGGTCGTGTAGATGAACGACTGGTTCCATTCCAGATAGATGTTGAAGTTGGGATAGGTGAGGAAGGTCGGTCCCTTGCGGCCCTGCGGCATGATGAGGGCTGCGGGCAGCGAGGCGAAATTTTTGTTACCGTCGCGCGGGGTCACGCCAAGGGTAAACCAGTCACCGGCGGTAAGCGAACCGCCGAGGCCGGATTTCTCCCAGGGCAGGTTTTCCGGTACGGAAACTTCCTGCATCCAGGGTTCGCCCTTCTTGAAGCCGAGGTGCTGGATGAATTTCGCCGCCGTGAGGATCGCATCCGGTGCGCTGCTCTTGACGTTGACATGGCCATCGCCATCACCATCGATGCCGAAGGCGATGATGTCCTTGGGCAGCATCTGTACCTGGCCGATTTCACCGGCCCATGCACCCGTGTTGGACGTGGGGTCGAGATCGCCGTGCTGGACCATTTCGATGAGCGCCAGCAATTGCGGACGGAAGAGTTCCGGGCGGCGGCAATCGTGCGAGAGGGTCACCAGCGCGTTACGGGTGTTGAAATCGCCCTGGACGGCACCGAAATCGGTCTCCATGGCCCAGAAGGCGGCAATGACGCCAGCCGGTATGCCGAATTCGTTCTCGGCACGGGCAAAGGTCGATGACAGCTCCTGCAGCTTCTTGCGGCCGATATCGAGACGGGCCTGACTGACAGTGCGCTGGGAAAATTCGAGGAAGGTCTGGCGGAAGACGCCCTGTGCGCGGTCACGCGAAAGCACTTTGGGGTCTATCTGCGCGCCGGCCAGCGCCTTTTCGATGGCAGCCGCCGGAACACCCTTGGCAGCGGCCTCAGCCTTCACGCCCTCGAGAAATACGCCCAGATCACCGCCGCAGGCAACCTGCTTTGGATCGTCAGGCGAGGCCACAGGCGGTGTGGCAAGGGCGGAGCCGGTGGAGAGAAGCGACAGAGCGGCGGCAAAAATGATGCTGCGCGACCGAAAAGTGGGCATGAGAATTTCCTCGATAGGTTGTTAGCCCGCTTTACCCACATGTTTGCGACAAAAAAACGGGTCCAGCGATCTGCCGGTGCAGAAGAACGCCGATTTTTCGAATGTGTTGCTTCTTGGCCGTATTATTTGGCCGAGGCGATCCATTTCCGCCAGTTTTTCTCACTTCCGGCGAAGACATTGATGTCGGTTGGGCCGTTGACGCCGGGCACGACGCCGGTGGCCGTATATTGCCAGAAGGCCCACTGCCGGTCTTCGTAAATCTTGGCGGGATGCGCGGCGACGGAGCGCACCCAGAAATGGTAATTCTTGAACTGGCCAACGAGGTTGTCGCGGTGGAAGTCGACCGAGGTGTAGATGATCGGGCGCTTGCCGTAATGGGCCTCGAGGCGGTCGAGGAAACGCTGCATCTCGGCACGGACGATGCCAGGAGCCGGGCGCGTCTTGCAGGTGGGGGAGGAGGGGTTCCATTCCACATCGAGAACGGGCGGCAGGGTGACGGCTTCCTTTGGCACGTTGCTGATGAACCAGTCGGCCTGAGCGTCCGCTGTCGAGCAGAAGTAGTAGAAATGGTATGGCGCGTGCAGGATATCTGCCGCCGCCGCACTGCGCCAATGGTCGCTGAATTTCGGATCGATGCGGTCTGAGCCTTCGGTGGCCTTGATGAAGACGAAGGAAACGCCGGATTTGCGAACGGTCCGCCAGTCGACGTCGCCATTCCATTTGGACACATCTATACCATGCACCTCGTGGCGATGCGGGTTGTTCGTGCCAAAATCCTGTGGGTCGGTATCGGAGAATTTCGGCTTGGAAACAGAAGCCGTTTCAAGCAAGTCATAGCTCGTGGACGTACAGCCGCCGATCAACAACATAGCCGACAAAAGTGCCGATAGACGCAGCCGCATTGGAACCCTGATGAATTATTGTTGCCCATCCGCAGCCGCAAAATGGCGCGCCGCGTCTCCCGATTTACCCATAACATGGTAAACAAGCCGTTATGGCAAGGGGCCGTGGCGTTTTTTCGGCTCGCAAGTCGCTGGATTCCAAGAGATTTGCGGTCTTTCAGTCCCAGTCGCGTATACTTGTAGGACCGTCGGCTGGCAGCGTCTCGCCCGCATTTGCAGAGGCGAGGCGCCGTAACCCTTGAAGATCAGGCGTCTGCCAGAATGCGGCTGACTTTTGGCTGCACTTCGGCGACCGGAAGCGTGATGATGGCCCGCCAAGCGTAACCTCGGGCAATCTCCTCGAATTCGAGATTACCGTCAAAACGGCCTGCCATGTTGGCCAGAACGTAACGGAGATTGGCGCGGGGCGTGACGTGGAAGCGGGTGAGCCATGCCTGCAAAAGTGCGCGGAACCACTTGGGCAACTGTTCCTGCTGGCCGAAATCGACGATGTGCAGCGAGCCGCCGGGCTTGAGAGCTGTCAGCGCCTGTTCGATCGCCTTTTCCCAGTCCGGTATCATCGAAAGCGCATAGGGGATCATGACTCGGTCGAAACCGTCCGGCTGACCGAATTCTGCGGCGCGGAAAGCGGTGGCGTCGGCCACGCGCAGAACGGGGCGTTCCGTCTTTCCGGTAAAATTCTCGGATGCGGTCAGCAGCATTTCGGCGGAGATATCGAGACCGAACAGTCTTGCTTCCGGAAACTTGCGGCTGGCCAGCAGCAGGTTGCGGCCGGTACCGCAGCCGACTTCAAGCAGCGTGCCACCCTTGGGCACGTCGAGGCCGGAAATGGTCCTGTCGCGGCCCAGAAGGTAATATTTGCGGGTAATATCGTAGATATGCCGCTGGTGGCGATACATGCGGTCCATCAGGCTCGCATGCGCCTCATCCGCAAGGCCGACATTCTCGCCAATGGTTTTCATGCCAGAGCCCTCTGATAGATATGGAAGCCGCCATAGATGGCCGAACGGTCCATGGCGTTGAGCTCATTGGAGCGTTCCTCTAGATAGATCCACTGATTGCGTATATCGGCCGAGAGACGGCCTTCAATCACGCTCTTTTCGGCGGCGGTGCGGAAGATGACGCGGGCGCCGGGAGCGGCGGTGCGGCTGATCTGCGACCACAATTCGTTGAGCTGCACGTCCGTCATCCAGTCCTGCGCATCGAGCAGAATGTAGCGATCGACGCCGTTTGCCGGCTTTTTGGAAAGCAGCTCGGTATAGGTGGCGTGGTGCACGGCAACGCGGGCGGTGTTGTTGCGGATCGTCTCGTAATATTCCCGCTTGAGATAAGCGGGCAGGGCACCCTCATGCGGCTCGGGATAACGGCGCGCGAAGGCCTGCCAAGCGAAATAATTGTCGCTGAGCGGAAAGTTGCAGGCAAGCTTTTCCAGCCGCTCCTTGAGGACGGAGGCGACTGTGCCGTCGTTGGAAAGGCTTGCCAGCTCGTCATATTGGCGGGGCGGAATGCCAAGGCCGAACAGCGAACTTTTTCGCTTCGTCAGCCAGCGCACCACCGGCTTGTCGAACAGCGGTGCGACCTTGCTGTCGAAGAACCGACGCTGTTCATCCAGCGTGCGGCTATTGGCCATTTCGGTCAGCTTGACGCCATGCAGGCGCGCCATAAGGTGGCCGGCGCCGATGAAACGGCCGAGCAGACCGGTGCGGTATATGTTCCTGTCGAATACCGAGATGCGGCGACGGCCGGATAGGGTGCGTTTCGACCAGTAGGCCTTGGTCGTGTCGTCGAGATGGTCGGCGATGAATCGGTCGTAGCCGTGACTATTGCTGCGCGTATTGGCGCGGCCGAACTGGCGAACCACATCCTGATGGGCCGGGAGATGGCGGAAGGCGGCAAGCTTCAGTTTGTTGAGGGCGATGTGATGCGGGTTGAGATCCACCACATCGATGCTGGTAGGGTTGCGGGATAGGTAGGCCAGCATGTTGCAGCCACCCGAGCCGATGGTGACGATGCGGTGGCCTTCAGCAAGCTCCATCGCTTCCATATCGATTTCCGGGTCTTCCCAGATTTGCGGATAAACCAGACCGGAAAAGAGAACCCCGAAGAACCGTTCGGAAAAACCGCTTTTCGAGAGCGCCTTGTGCTGGAGCAATGCGGACTTCAGTTTCGTATTCTTGCTGAAGCCGGTCTTGGGTGCCGCACTCGTCATATGTTCACCTCTCAATAGATTGAGAGGCGTCTACAGTCACGACGCTACAGTTTGATGACAGGGGTTGTGGGCCGACGTAACGAATCGAAAAGGCGGTATGAAACCAACTCGGGTCTCAAGCTTTGATTTGGATGCGGCGTCATCCTCGGGCTTGTACCGAGGATCTAAGCACATATCGTAAAATCAAAAGCTTGCAGATCCCAGGGACAAGCCCGAGGATGACAAAAGTGACGTGCTCGACGTTTTTAAGAAAAGCTGCTTTGCTGCATTGTAGTCCCGGTGCTGCTCAAAGGCTTACTTGCGCAGAACGTGCAGCATGCCCTTGCGCTTGGCATCGTAATAATAACCGCGTGCATAAAGCCTGACAGCATTGTCCCGGTTGTTGTCGGCAACAAGCCAGGCGCCGCTCAGATATTTGACGGCATATTTGAGGTTGGTTTCGGCATCGAACAGGCCAGAGGCGGGGCCATCAAAGCCCATGGAGCGGGCCGTGGCGTGCTTGATCTGCATCAGGCCGAAGTGGCCGCCATTATAGGCGCCGGGATTGTATCTGCTTTCACGCTGCACCACGCGATGCACCAGATCTTCCGGCACATTATACATGACAGCGTATTTCGAAATAAGCCCGCTCAGCTTTTCACGTCCGGCCGGCGCGGATTTGTACGGCGCCGTCATCGTTTCGTTCTGCCGGATAGCGGCAAGGGCGGCGTTGGTCGGGCCGGCCGCATAGGCCAGAACCGTGCTGTCCGGCTTCGGCAGTGGAATGACTTTCCGCTCCGCGGTCAGTTCGGTACCGATCGACGGCGTTCCGGGCGGCGGCGGTGCGGGCGGGAAGCTGCCCTTGACGGCAACCACCTGCGGCAGGTCGGCGGCAGAGTTGTGGGCCGCCGGTTTCGCGGCGGCACTTGCGGTTTCGATCGCTGCGGCTGCCGGCGTTGCGGCGTGCGGTGCAAGTGCCGCAGCCGTCGTCGGCGCGGCTGTCGTTACCGTTGCCTGCGCGACCTCTGTCTGTTGTTGCTGCGGCTGCATCTGGGTTGGGCTTGCCACTGCCGCTGCAATTTCCGCTGCCGGCGGCAGCGCCACGCGGCCACCCTTGACGGCGGCGACGGTTGGAAGCGATTCGGGCTGGGAAGAGGCTGCCACGTCAGTGGCATGTGCTGCCGGTGCGGCGGCATCAGCCGGGGTACCAGCCGTTTCCGACTGTGCGGAGGCTTGTGCCGGTGCGGTTTGGTTGACTGCGGCTATTTTCGGGCCGTTCGGCCCTTCCTTTGCGGCATATTCGACGCTGGTGCATCCGACCAAAGCCAGTGCAAGGCCCACCGTGGAAGACAGAAGAAGTGCGCTTCTTCCGCGGAATTTTGCCGAATTTCGCATGTTGCCGCCTTCGTTATGCCTGTCTGTCGATACCCCCGCGTCGAGCGAAGCAGGCAGTGTCCCATCGAGCCTTCATTAACCTATTGTAAGGATAGCGGCAAGCCGGGACGTGGCGTCGCGGTTTTTCAGGCGGCGATGCGGCGGTATCCGGCGCTGACGGCACGGCCAGAAATGAAGTGAGTGCGGTATTTCGGCCGGATTTTTTTGTTGCCGGACATGCGGCGCACCAGTGCCAGCGTGGAGCCGGCGAAGAGTGCCTGCGCTGCCAGAATGCCAAGTGCCAGCAACAGGATTGCGGCCTGCGCTACGGCCAGCGTTTCGACCGCATTGCCGGAGGTGGAAACGAATTGCGGCAACAGTGCCAGGAAGAACATGAAATAGCGCGGACGCAACGCTGCAATGGCGTAGCAATCACGGAAAATGCCGCTGGATGATTTGCCGGGCAGATTGTCATTGTCTGCATTGGCTGCCTGGGCGGCGGGGGTGGCAAAGGTCCATAACACGAAAAGAATCAGCCAGCCGATACCCGTCCACTGAACGATTTCCACAAAGGCATGCGGCAGATAGGCAAGGCCAGCCGCTGGAATCGCAGATATCGTCATGGCTGTGACGATGCCAAGCGAGCCGCCAGTGACGGAGGGAAACACCGTTTTTCTGCCGCGGATAGCAGCATAGGAGGCGACAGAGAATACAAGGGGAGAGGGAAGTGCGAACACAACGGCACATGCTGCACAAAAAACCAGCCACGCCTGTCCAGACATTCTCTTCCTCCTTGCCCTCCCTGTCGCCGCTTTATCCAGCCTATCGTAAAATTAGGCCGCTGTGAACGGTTGACCGACGTGTTCCATCACTTCGGTGAACCATTTTGCAGACAGGTCGAAATGCTTTCCGCCCTTGATACGCGGAAACTCGATGGTCCGCAATTTACCCTTTTGGTCTTCGTCGTGGCCGGTGACGCCCGAGACCTTGTTCAGCGCGCTTTCGACGGCAAGATCGACCATGCCCTGGATGAGGCGCAGATCATCGCCATTGGCGGGAGCGGAGCGGGCGAAGTAACCGGATTTCTGGACCATGGAGCGTTCCGCGCCGATGAGGCCGGCGAATTGCTTCTGGAACCAGCCGCCGACATTGATGGTGTCGATCTTCACATGGCCGAAGGCATCGCGCTTGACGGCCTCACCGGCGGCTTCGCGTTCGGCAACGATGGAATCGAGCCCCGCACCTTCGGAAACGAACAACGTGACGTAGCCGTGTTTGTCCATGATCGCCTTCAGCCGTTCGGCTTCCGCTTCGATGTCGAACGCCATTTCCGGCAGGTAGATGCCGTCTATGTTCTTCATCTGCGTGTTCATCATCAGTCCTTCGACATATTCATTGCCGTTGGTCTTCTGGATGTAGGCGCGGGCGGTCGCAGCCGTCAGCCAGCCGCAATGGCGGCCCATGACTTCATGGATGACAAAGGTCTTCGGCGCAGCACTCTGCTCGTTGCTGACATTGTCGAAGAAGGAAGCGCCCACTTCCGCCGCGGTCCATGCGCCGAGCGACTGCCTGATCGGAACCACGTCGTTATCCACGGTCTTCGGCAGCCCGACGACGGTCAGATCGTACCCGTTGGCGCCGAGATAGGCGGCAAGGTCGGCGGCCGTCGTGTTGGTGTCGTCGCCGCCGATGGTGTGGAGAATGGTGATGCCGTCGGCAGCCAGCCGTTCGGCGGCAACGCGCAGCGGATTTTCACCCTCTTTCACCAGCCCGCGCTTGGCACAATCGGCAGCGTTGGTGAGCTTTACGCGGCTGTTGCCGATCGGCGATCCGCCATAACGGTGCAGCAGATGCGCCTTTTCGCGCATGTCCTTGTTGATCTCGATCCGGTCGCCCAGAAGCACGCCCTGATAGCCGGAACGATAGGCCACAATGTCAATATCAGGCGCGACGTCGCTATAACGCTCGATCAGGCCGCCAACGGCTGAAGAGAGACAGGGAGCAAGGCCACCCGCGGTCAGCATTGCGACTTTCTGTTTGGCCATTGTGGCTCTCCTTTGCTTGGATAGAAAGATATGTCTGGCAAATGGATGCGACAGCCACGTGTAGGTGTAAAGTGAATTTATCACGAAAAATGCCGATTTCTCGCGGTTTTTCAGCAGCTTGGGCAAAGAAGCCGAATATAATCGTTTCAATCGCCTCCAACCTTGCACCAGGCTTCGCCGTCTGTGGAAAACCGTTGCTCTCCCGTTTGCTGTGGCGCGGCGGCGGCTTCTGGACAAAATGGCATCAGCTTCTGGACACCAAAACTGAAAACGATAGCGTGGCAGACGCATCCCTCTCATGCTGACTTATTAGCTAAGGTCACTGCTTCCGATAGAAGCTCTTTCATAAAGGCAACATAAGCCGCAGCTGCATTGTGGACAGTGAAATCCGCCTTTATGCCCAAATGCTCCGTTGGCGGAACGTAGACAACTCCACGCGACGAAAACTTCTCCAGCATGATGGCGGCTTGACGAGGTTTTCCTTTTGGGACGAATACGGTTCCATCGTCCAGCTCGTATGCCATTTCCATCACATCATTTGCATCATCGTGCTCGGCAATGTTCACGTCGACATCACTCAGTAATAGTATGTTCTTGATCCGCACCGCGATATCTTTCGGAACGGGTTCGTAGGCCGGACCGAACTTGAGAACTGTAAGACTGGACCCACCGTGGTGCTCCACGTTCCGTGCTTGCCACAGATAATTGAGCAGCGGATCAGAGCGGCGCTGCTTAATCTTTTTGCCATACCAGTCGCTAAACGACGTATCTCGTGTAGCAAGCTTCAGTTTCTCGTAAATTATGTCGCCAGCGGCAATGAGGTTTGTCCATGCCGTATTAATGTCGCTTAATTCATCGAGCCGATTTAGACTTTCCATTCCGCGCTCCATTGCGCGCAGGCGTTCCTTTGCCTCTTTCAGATATTGCCGGTTCATCCCTTACCCTCTGCCTCAGCGTGACACAGTGATCGTAATCACGAGACCCCTTTATCGCCAAGGGTTTATCGCTGAGGCAGATGAGAACCGTTTCAGGGATGGGTCACGCTACACAATTCCGTATCGAGTTCTTAGGACGGCTATCGCTCCCTGCAGATACGGCAATAGAGTGGACTTGTGCAAAGCGCGGTCACAGATCAGGCCCATGCCGATCTTCCCAACCCAGCCTGCGGCGGTGTTACGGTTGCCGCCGTAATGCCAGCGGTCTCCGTCAACGGCCTGATGCGAAGACGCGTGGGTAAACAGTTTGATCACGGTGCCATTTCCAGTGACCAGCGCGGACTCCTTCGTGTCATAATCAAAGGACAGCGCCCAGACTGCGGTTGCGCCGCGACCCGGCTTTCCAGACACTGCAATATTGTTGGAGTTTACCCCTTCCACAGGCACAAAGGTTGGATCGTTGGCCGAGTTTGCCCGCAGCGAGGATATTTGCGTTCCGTCATTGATTGATGACGCGAACAGGATGCTGGTCGTGGCGGCGTCGTAACGTGCAGTGTCCAACCGGGCCACACCGATCATGGTGAAGCTCGACGTGAGACTGCCGGGAGGCAAACCGAGGCCAGATGAGCCGTTAGCGATTGAAATCACCGGCAGGCCGTTGAAATCGGCATCGTTTGCGATCCGGGAATTACCTGTCCCACGAGGCGCAATCAGCGTCTGGCTAAACCTGTCCCGGCCGGAGCCGTCGCTGGCGAGCGTGGCGGGATCAATCACGAAGCGCAGACCGGGAATGTTGGCGATGGTTTTTTCGAAATCCGTCATCTGGATTTTCGGGGCATTAGGCAAGATGATGCCACGGGTTCCGGGGACGACAACAAGTCGTGTCATTCGCAATTCTCCTTAAAGATTGACAAGCTGGTGGCAGGCCCAGTTGTGCATGGGTTCGCCAAATGCGGTGAGGTCGGTTGAGCCATCGCGAACATTGCCGCGAACGCCGGTTGT
>NZ_JBFTGV010000008.1:0-254691 GCF_056393925.1 Agrobacterium sp. 10T429 | reverse complement strand
GTCAAAAAACAGACCGCTCATTGCAGTCACAAAATCAAACCCCAAAAGCAAAAGCCCTTGGAAAACAACAAGCAGTCAGCTCATCAACATGATTTCTTTAGAACGAAAGACTTCGTCGCCAGCAGCGCCGCCGCCCTCGTTCAGTGAGCGGACTTATAAGAGATCACCCACAAACAAGTCAACACACCAAAATACAAATTCTAAAAAAAACATTCAAAGCATTGATTTTAAAGGAGAGTTTTGATTTTTCGGGATTCTGCCTCCCATTGGCCTCCACCAACGGACCGATTTTTAACAAGGGAATGCAGCCTGAACCCATATGAATGGTGCTGCGCCTTGTTTTGGCCCGACTCCTCGCTAATTGCTTTGCCAACAAAACGTTAATGCGGGCACGCGCGCGAGCCTGTTGCCGGCATATCTATTGAGGGTGCCGATCAATTTGACTCACGGCTTTGAAAGTTGCACACCTTCGCCTGAAGTTTCTGGAGAGCGCATGACCCACGGGGCACAGCTAGTATGACTGCGGATCGCAACGTGATCCGGTCGCTAGGCACGGAACCGCCAATTCTGGCGGAAGGGCGCCGTGCACCCGATCGCCGTGAGATTTCGCTCAGATGGCTTTCCGGCACGTTCCTTACCGGCATTACCTCTTCCATATTGATGGGTGTTGCGCTCTTTGCAGCTCTTGATGGCCGCCAGCAGCTTGCCATTCCGGCCGAGGCCTTCGCCAAGGCGGATATGGGCAACAATACCGCGGAAGCGGCACGCCGCGGCACACGCCTCATTGCGCCCAATATTGCGGCCCGGCCCTCGGACCGCTCGATCATGGAAGTCTCCACCGTTATCAACGAGGGCGACAAGGAAGTGGTCCGCAAGGTTCCCTTCTCACACGTCAAGATTCCGCTGGCGTCCAACTACGCCAAACAGGACGATTATCCCGCCTTCGATCCCCTGAACATTTTCGCAAGCGGCGACGACAAGGACGCCCCGGCGCCGGCGCCGAGCCGCACGGGCACAATCTACGGCTCCGAGGTCGAATCCGAAGTCAGCCTGAAAACGGTCGCCTTTCCGATCCAGCACTCCAAGTATCCCTTCGCCGGCTCCCTGAGCTTCGACGAGGTTGAGGAGGCAGTGCGCTCGAACGGCTCGATCCTGACAGATGGTAACGAGCAGCTTGCAGCGCTATATTACATCGACCCCCGTCGTTTCGATAATGATGAGGGTGATGTCGATATCACCGCCGGTCTTGCCGCCCGTGTCGTCGAACAGAATATGTCGGTTTCGACCCCTCAATCGCCCTCGGTTCCGGTCAAGGAATATGCCGACGACGTTATCCCTGCCCGCCAGACCGAAACCATCGAAGCCGCTCTATTCGGCGCGGGTTATTCGAAGGCGCAATCCTCCGAAATCGCTGGCCTGTTGTCACCGCAACTCCAGTCGAACAATGTCGAAAGCGGCGATGTGCTCCGCGTCGGCATTATTCAGGAAGACGACAAAAGCGACATCGTACGCGTAAGCCTTTATCGCAAGGGTCGCCACATGGTCACCATGGCCGTGGACGATCGCAAGAATTTCATCAAGGCCAGCGAACCGCCGAAGCTCGACGCGGTGGCGACGGCCTTTGACAGCACCCCGGCACCGGCCGCCGGCCGCGATCTGCCCAGCGTCTACGATGGCGTTTACCGGGCGGCTCTGGCCTATGGCATGAATCAGGGCATGGTCTCCCAGCTCATCAAGCTTTTGGCCAGCAGCGTCGATTTTCAGGCGCAGTTGAAACCGGCAGATACGCTGGAGGCCTTCTTCTCCGTGGAAGATGCGGATGGCAAGGCGACGGACAAGTCCGAACTGCTCTACGTCAACGCCAAGTTCGGCGATAACGAGACGCGGTTTTACCGGTTCCAGAACCCGGACGATAACAGCATCGACTATTTCGACGAGAACGGTAAGAGCATCCGGCAGTTCCTGTTGCGCAATCCGGTTCCGAACGGCCGCATGACATCAGGTTTCGGCATGCGCCGCCACCCGGTTTTGAAATTCAGCCGCATGCATACCGGCACCGACTGGGCGGCAGCGCGCGGCACGCCGATCATCGCGACAGGCAACGGCACTGTCGAAAAGGCCGGCTGGGCCTCCGGTTACGGCAACCAGACCCTGATCCGCCACGCCAATGGCTACGTCTCCTCCTATAACCACCAGAGCGCCATCGCCAAGGGTGTCACCGAGGGTTCAAAGGTCCGGCAGGGCCAGGTAATCGGTTATGTCGGTTCGACCGGCCTTTCGACCGGCGCGCATCTGCATTACGAGCTGATCGTTAACGGCACGAAAGTGGACGCGATGAAAGTGCGTCTGCCGGGCGGCAAATCGCTTTCCGGCGTCGCGCTCGCGCGGTTCTCCGACGAGAGAAAGCGGATCGACAATCTACTCAACATCGAAGAAAAACCCAATCAGGTGGCGAGCCGCTAGTCCGCCGGGCCTCGTGACCAGAGGGACCGCTATACGAAAAAGGGCTCCGTTACCGGAGCCCTTTCGTTTTATGCCGCATCGGCGGTTTCAGTCTCGGCCTCACCCTTTGGGGGCTTGACCTTGAAAAGCAGCCGGTCGGTGCCAGAGGTCACCTTGACCCGCGATCCGTCCGGGATCTCGCCGCCGAGAATCATTTCGGCGAGCCTGTCCTGAACGGTCTTCTGGATCACACGCTTCAGCGGACGTGCGCCATAGGCCGGATCGTAACCCTTATTGGCAAGCCAGTTGCGGGCATCCTCATCCAGTTCGAGGGTGATCTTGCGATCACCCAGAAGCGAGACGAGGCGCTTGAGCTGGATCTCCACGATCGCACCCATCTCGTCGCGCCGCAGGCGATGGAAGAGGATGATATCGTCGATACGGTTGAGGAATTCCGGCCGGAAATGCGACCGGACACGCTCCATCACCAGGTCACGAACCGAATCCACATCGTCATTGTCGCCCATCTGCGTCATGAATTCCGAACCGAGGTTCGAGGTCATGATGATGATGGTGTTCTTGAAATCGACGGTGCGGCCCTGGCCATCGGTCAGACGGCCATCATCCAGCACCTGCAACAGGACGTTGAACACGTCCGGATGCGCTTTCTCGATCTCGTCAAACAGCACGACCTGATAGGGCCGGCGGCGAACCGCTTCCGTCAACGCACCGCCCTCTTCGTAACCGACATAGCCGGGAGGCGCACCGATAAGCCGGGCAACGGAGTGTTTCTCCATGAATTCCGACATGTCGAGGCGAACCATCGCGGTCTCGTCGTCGAACAGGAACCGGGCGAGCGACTTGGTCAGCTCGGTCTTGCCCACGCCCGTCGGGCCGAGAAAGATGAACGAGCCGATCGGCCGGTTCGGATCCTGAAGACCCGCGCGCGAACGGCGAACCGCCTTGGAAACGGCCTGCACGGCCTCGCCCTGCCCGACCACGGACTTGGCAAGATCGTCTTCCATGCGCAGCAGCTTCTCGCGCTGGCCTTCCAGCATCTTGTCGACAGGAATGCCGGTCCAGCGGGAAACGATGTGGGCGATATTGTCCGCCGTCACCACTTCCTGAACCATCGAGCCAGCACCGCTGCTGTCACGCGCTTCCGCTGCAGCCAGTTCCTTTTCGAGGCCCGGAATGATGCCATAGGTCAATTCACCGGCGCGCTGGAACTGGCCGTTACGCTGGGCACTTGCCAGTTCGTTGCGGGCATCGTCCAGCCGCTTCTTGAGGTCTGCGGCATGGCCCAGCTTCTGCTTTTCCGCCTGCCAGCGGGCCGTCAGGGCATCGGCCTTTTCTTCGGTGTCGGCCAGTTCGTCCTCGAGCTTCTTCAGGCGGTCGACGGATGACTGATCCGTCTCCTGCTTCAAGGCTTCGCGTTCGATCTTGAGCTGAATGATCCGGCGATCCAGTTCGTCCAGTTCTTCCGGCTTGGAATCCACCTGCATGCGA
Organism: Agrobacterium sp. 10T429; assembly: GCF_056393925.1. Lineage (NCBI taxonomy): Bacteria > Pseudomonadati > Pseudomonadota > Alphaproteobacteria > Hyphomicrobiales > Rhizobiaceae > Agrobacterium > Agrobacterium sp. 10T429. Next base: position 250,740 of record NZ_JBFTGV010000008.1, on the reverse strand, counting down.
AGGCGCGAAGCGGCTTCGTCCATCAGGTCGATTGCCTTGTCGGGCAGGAACCGGTCGGTAATGTAGCGGTTGGAAAGCGTTGCAGCTGCAACCAGGGCCGAATCCGAAATGCGGACCTTGTGGTGCTGTTCGTATTTTTCCTTCAGGCCGCGCAGGATCGAGATCGTGTCCTCAACGGTCGGCTCATCTACGAGCACCGGCTGGAAACGACGGGCAAGGGCCGGATCCTTTTCCACGTGCTTGCGATATTCATCCAGCGTGGTGGCGCCAACGCAGTGCAGTTCACCTCGGGCAAGGGCGGGCTTCAGCAGATTGGACGCATCCATGGCGCCATCGGCCTTGCCGGCACCGACCAGCGTGTGCATCTCGTCGATGAACAGGATAATGCCGCCATTTTCCGCCTGCACTTCGTTCAGGACCGCCTTCAGACGCTCCTCGAACTCGCCGCGATACTTCGCGCCAGCGATCAGCGCACCCATATCCAGCGCCATAAGCTTCTTGTCTTTAAGGCTTTCGGGCACATCGCCATTGACGATGCGCAGCGCAAGACCTTCGGCAATCGCCGTTTTACCGACGCCGGGTTCACCGATCAGCACGGGATTGTTCTTGGTGCGGCGTGAAAGCACCTGAATGGTCCGGCGGATTTCATCATCACGGCCAATCACCGGGTCGAGCCTGCCTTCGCGGGCTTCCTCCGTCAGGTCGCGCGCGAACTTCTTCAGCGCGTCGAAGCCCTGTTCGGCATTGGCGCTGTCAGCCGTGCGGCCCTTGCGGATTTCATTGATGACCTGATTAAGCGCCTGCGCCGTCACGCCGCCCTTTTTCAGGGACGCCGAGGTGGAAGCAGAGTTTTCGATCGCCAGCGCCTGCAAAAGACGCTCGACGGTGACGAAACTGTCACCAGCCTTCTTCGCGAGTTCTTCCGCAGTCGAGAACACTTTCGCAAGTGGAGCCGTAAGGGAAAGGCCGCCATTGCCGCCGGAAACCTTGGGCAATTTCGCCAGTGCCGCATCGTTGGCCAAGCGCACTTCCTTGGCGTCGCCGCCAGCCCGCTCGATCAGCGATGCTGCCATGCCCTGCTCGTCATCAAGCAGAACTTTCAGCACATGTTCGGCAGAAAACTGCTGGTGATTTTCCGCAAGCGCAAACGTCTGCGCCGATTGCAGAAAGCCGCGAACGCGCTCGGAGTATTTTTCAATATTCATAGTCGAACCTCCATATACCGGCCCGCCCGCTTTCGGCACGGATCCGGGTGTTTGGGTTGAGGCTCCCTCAAAGGCAAGCCCCGCTACGGCAGTCGCGTTTTACAGATTTCACGATTGCCGCCTCTTGATGGGCGGTTACCGCTGCATGCGGCATCCGTCCTTACTGCACGAATATGGGAGGCATTTTCATCGGTTTAAAGGGGAGGAAAACGACTGCCGGGGAAATTTTAGCCGGACTTGATAAGCGTCACGACTGTTTGCCGCGATTGCCCCCTTCGAACAGCGCCCAAGCTTTTACACCCGACCCCAAAAACAAAAAAACTCCGGCAAGCCGGAGTTTTTTCAATCGCGTGGTATTTTGAAAACCCTGCTTATTCAGCAGCGTTTTCGAGCGTGGCAGGTGTTGCCTCATCACCGGCTGGTGTATCTTCGCCTTCAGCACCCTCAGCACCTTCCGCGGTTGCGGCGCGGCGCGGGCGACGCGGGCGTGGGCCGGTGGCGCGGCGGGCCTTTGGTGCGCGTTCAGTCGCTGGTGCTTCCGTCTGCTGCTGCTGTTCCTCGACGGCCACTTCCATAGGCGTGCCTTCGATGACGGGCTGAGGCGCCTGGCTGGCGTCGTATACCGGCTGCTGCCGTTCGTCCGAAGCCTGCGGCTGGCGCGGCTGGCGCTCCTGCCGTTCACGGCGGTCCGGGCGCTCACGACGTTCCTGACGCGGCTCGGAACGCTCCTGCCGTTCCTGGCGCTCCGGCTGCTGAACCCGTTCCGGCTGTTCGAACTGCTGCTGCGGTGCACCATCGTCACCGTCGTTCATATCCATATCGTCGGCATCCGAAGCATTGTATTCGCCACGGTCGTCGCGCTGGAAACGCTCCTGCATCTGGGCCTGAGCGGTGGCGATGATACGGTTGTAGTGTTCAGCGTGCTGCAGATAGTTTTCAGCGATCACGCGGTCGCCAGCACTCTGCGCGTCCCGCGCAAGGGTGGCGTATTTTTCCGCTATGTGCTGGGCTGTGCCACGAATTTTAACATCGGGACCGGAGCTGTCATAAGTCCTGGTGAGCGGGTTACCGCCCTTGCGGTTGAAGTTGTTGTTGTTACCGCCACCATTGTTATTGTTGTTGTTGCTTCCACGCCCCCGGCCGCGCTTGTTTTGCTGTCCTGGCCTCATCAATTGCTCACCTGAATTCTGTTTTGCTGACAATCTGGTTATTTTCATGCAATTCCGGGCGGAAAACCGCTGGAAACTTTTCCTGAAATTGCTCCATTACGCGCCCTGCTGGAGATAACCCCAGACAAGACCCCGCGTATGACGACCGGTCGCGCAAAATGCTGCAACGAGCCACCTGCGAACAAAGTTTACTGATTCACATGCCGGAAACGCCCAGCCTTCAGGGTTCTCAAAAGAACCCGCTTCGGGACTGACCCATACCCTGACGAATCTAAATTCGTCCTCAGCCACCCGGCATGTGGCGGCAAACTATCCCGCTTCATGCGGAAATCCAAGCCTTTTCTTTTGCTGTGCAAAATATCCTTGCAAATAATCCGCAGACGTATCGCGAACAACTATCTCCGGAAGGTCAAAACTCTGTCGTTGCCGCCATAATCCTTCACGGCGTCGAGAAGAGAGAAGCCGTGGGAAGCAAATATAGCGGAAACATCAAGCCTTTGATCGAAACCGATCTCCACACCGACAATCCCGTTTTCCACAAGAAAGCGGCCTGCGTCGGCAGCGATGAGGCGGTACGGTGCAAGGCCGTCCTGACCTCCGTCCAGCGCCGCCATCGGATCGTGATGGCGAACCTCTCGGTCTAGCGTTGTGACGATGTCACTTCTTATATAAGGCGGATTCGACACAATTATGTCAAACCTGCCAGAGATTTTTTTGAACCAGTCGCTACGCATGGTTTCAAAACGCGAGGCGAGACCATTTCGGGCAGCGTTTTTCGCTGCGGTTTCCAGCGCAACGGCGGAGATATCGCTGCCGACGCCAGTTGCTTCCGGACATTCCTTGAGAAGCGCCAGACAGATCGCACCCGTGCCCGTACCCAGATCCAGAATGCGCGCACTGCCCTTGTCGGCAACAATTTTTTTCAACGCAGGCAACAGCGTATCGACGAGAACTTCCGTATCCGGGCGGGGTTCGAGCGTCTCCGTCGATAAAAGAAGATCGAGCCCGTGAAATTCGCGGTGGCCGAGAATACGATGGACTGGCTCTCCGCCTGCGCGCCTTTCGACCATGGCGGCGATACGGGCGCTTTCTTCCCGAGTGACGGGATGGTCCGGTTTCATCACGAAATCGGTCAGTGAAAAACCGGTTACGTCGGCGACCAGCAGGCGCGCATCAAGCAGCGGATCGGCGATGCCCGCCGCCTGCAGCCGTTTGCGGGCTGCGGCAAGCTCGGTCGAAACGGTCCCGTCAGCGCCGCCACTCAAAGCTGTTGTTCGCCAAGCTGGGCAAGCTGACCGGCCTGATAATCAGCAATCAGCGCGTCGACAAGCTCGTCGATCTCGCCTTCGATCATCCGGTCGAGCTTGTAGAGGGTCAGGTTGATGCGGTGATCAGTGACCCGCCCCTGCGGAAAATTGTAAGTGCGGATGCGCTCAGAACGGTCGCCGGAACCGACCTGGCTCTTGCGGTCGGCTGAACGCTCGCTTTCCACCTTCTGGCGCTCGATGTCGTAAAGACGCGAACGCAGAACCTGCATAGCCTTGGCGCGGTTCTGGTGCTGCGACTTTTCAGAACTGGTAACGATCAAACCCGTCGGAAGATGGGTGATGCGAACGGCGGAGTCAGTGGTATTGACGTGCTGCCCACCTGCACCCGAAGCCCGCATCGTGTCGATACGAATGTCTTCCGGGCGAATTTCGACATCGATATCCTCCGCCTCCGGCAGCACGGCAACAGTGGCTGCCGAGGTGTGGATGCGGCCGCTCGCTTCTGTTTCCGGCACGCGCTGCACCCGGTGCACGCCGGATTCGAATTTCAGCTTGGAAAACACCCCTCGCCCGCTGATCGTGGCGATGATTTCCTTGTAACCGCCCGCCTCGCCTTCGCTTGCGGAAAGAACTTCAACTTTCCAGCCCTTGGCTGAAGCGAAGCGCTCATACATGCGAAACAGATCGCCGGCGAAAAGTGCCGCTTCGGATCCGCCCGTGCCGGCGCGGATTTCGAGGATGGCGCTTTTTTCGTCCGCCGCATCCTTGGGAAGCAGCAGGACCTGCATTTCCTTCTCAAGCTCGCCAATTCGGGCCTCGACCTCCGGCAGCTCCATTTCCGCCAGATCGCGCATGTCCTTGTCGGTCGTCTTGTCGGCAAGCAGCGCCTGCAGATCGGCGGCCTCGGAGACCGCCTTTTCGTATTCACGGACTTTTTTCACCACCGGCTCAAGTTCGGAATATTCCGAAGCCAGCTTCACATAGACATCCGCTGCCGGACCAGCCGACATCCGCGCTTCGATCTCTCCGAAACGCCTTTCCAACTCGCGCATTTTTTCGACGGGAAGCTTCGCCACCAGTCACTCCGATTATGAAACAGGTCTTTTAAATGGGAATGGAATGCGTCGCGGCAAAGCGTAACAACACCTCGCGCGCGCTTTCCAGCGAATTATGATCGTCGAGCGCAGCGTTCAGCTCATCGGCAAGGCTCGCGGCATCAAGCCCGAGAAGCATGGCCTTGACGGGACCAATCGCCGTCGGCGACATGGAAACCGAACGGAAACCAAGGCCGATCAAAGCCATGGCCGAAAGTGGCTTGCTTGCCATTTCGCCGCAAAGCGTGACCGAGGTGTGGTGCTTTTCGCCAGCGCGCACGATATCGCGCAGAATGCGCAGGAACGGCTTGCCAAGATTGTCGAAACGATCCGAAACCCTTGCATTGCCGCGATCAACCGCCATCGAAAACTGGAACAGGTCGTTCGAACCGACGGAGACGAAATCCACTTCCTGCATCAGCTCATCGAGTTGCCACATCAGCGAAGGTACTTCCAGCATCGCACCAAATTGCAGCTTTTTCGGAAGCGCATGGCTGAATTTCGAAAGATGCTGCACTTCCTTCTGAAGCAGATCGCGCGCGGCGCGGATTTCGGAAACCTCCGTCACCATCGGCAACATCATGCGTAGTTCAGCACCTGAGGCAGCACGCAGAAGCGCGCGCATCTGTGTGCGCATCAGACCCGGGCGGTCGAGCGACAGGCGGATCGCCCGCCAGCCGAGCGCCGGGTTTTCCTCTTCCTGGCCGCGCATATAGGAAACGACCTTGTCGCCGCCAATATCCAGCGTGCGGAAGGTAACGCTCTTGCCCTTGGCCTGCCGCAAGACGGACCTATAGAACGCTTCCTGCTCCTCGCCCTTGGGCATGTTGGAGGCGATCATGAACTGCAGCTCGGTGCGGAACAGGCCGATGCCATCGGCGCCGGATTCCTCGAGCTGCGGCAGATCTACGAGAAGGCCCGCATTCATCTTGAGGTTGACCTTCTGGCCATCCTTGGTGATCGGCTCGACATTGCGAAGCGCGCGGAACTGCTCCTGGCGCTTGGCACGCAGGCGCACCTTTTCCTCATAGGCGCGCTGCAAATCCGACATCGGGCGCAAATGCACCTGGCCGTCATCGCCGTCGATAATGATGGGATCGTTATTTTCAGCGAGGGCGACGATGCCTGTCGCCTGCCCGATGATCGGAATGCCCATGGCGCGCGCCACGATGACGACGTGGCTCGTCACCGCACCGTCTTCGAGCACCAGGCCGCGCAATTTCTCACGCGGGTAATCCAGCAATTCGGCGGCACCCATGGCGCGCGCCAGAACGATGGCGTCCAGCGGAAAATCATGCTCGGGGCTTCGACCGCCGAAACCGATCAGCTGGCGCAGCAGCCGGTTGGCGAGATCGTCGAAATCATGCATGCGCTCGCGAAGATAGGGATCGGTCAGGCGCATCATGCGCGCCTTTGTGTCGCTCTGCACTTTCTCGACCGCAGCTTCCGCCGTTAGGCCGTTGCGGATAGCTTCTTCCATACGCCGCACCCAGCCCTGATCGTGGGCGAACATGCGGTAGGTCTCAAGAACCTCGCGATGCTCGCCTTCGGTCGGGACGTCGCGGCGCTGCAACATGTCGTCGATCGACAGGCGCAGCGAACCGATGGCGTCGGCAAGACGCAGGATTTCGGTATCCGCATCCTCATTCAGCAGATTGGTGACAACGATTCGGGGGTCGTGCAGCACGACATGACCAAGACCGATGCCTTCGCCATAAGCATCGCCATCAATGGAAACGGCACGCGTCAGGTCCAGCTCCACACCGGGGCGGGTGATCTTTTTCAATTCACCGCTCGCCACTATTTCAGCGATGAGCATCGCGGTTGTCTCGAGCGCTTCAACTTCATCCTCTCGGTATGTTCGGCTGACCTTGTTCTGGACCACAAGAACGCCAAGAGTGCGACCGGAGCGCAAAATCGGCACGCCGAGGAAGGAATGATAAATTTCCTCACCCGTTTCAGGAAGATAGCGGAAAGCCGGATGCGCCTGCGCATCGGAAAGATTGAGAGGTTGGGCGGAAGCGGCAATGGTACCGACAAGACCCTGCCCCATTTTCAGCTGGGCAAGATGCACGGCATCCTTGTTGAGACCTTCGGTAGCGTAAAGCTCCAGCACGCTGTCGGAACGCAGCACGTAGACCGAGCAAACCTCCGCCACCATGTTGCTGGCTATCTGACGGACGATCTGGTCCAGACGGTCCTGCGGCTCAAGGTGCTCCGCCATCATTTCGCGCAGCCGCTTTAGCAGGACGCGCGGACCTGCAGAAAGGTCTCTCATCGCGTTTGCTCCCCGACGCTTCCGATCCGAATGTCATAATATTCGAGAATCAAAACGTCATTTAAAAAATTTATAGCGCGAGAAGCGCGTCCCGCAAGGGACACGCTTTCATGAAACGCCACATCGGAAGAACGCAACCCCGAAGAATCGGAGCATCGGGAACCGATGTCTCGAGCTTAGTTCTTATCGAGACCGTAAGCAGAATGCAAAGTGCGAACGGCCAGTTCGGCATAGGCACCGTCGATCAGGATCGAAATCTTGATCTCGGAGGTGGTGATGGCCTTGATGTTGATGTTCTTCTCGGCAAGCGCCTTGAAGGCGCTGGCAGCAACGCCGGCATGGCTGCGCATGCCGATACCGATGACCGAAACCTTGGCAAGGCCGGTCTCGTTCTGCGCAACGTCGAAGCCGATCTGGGCCTTGTTCTCGTCCAGAACGCGCAGAGCCTTGGCAACGTCGCCAGAAGGAACGGTGAAGGTCATGTCGGTGCGCGACCCATCTTCGGAGATGTTCTGCACGATCATGTCGACATTGATATGCGCTTCGGCCAGTGGCCCGAAGATCGCGGCGGAGACGCCCGGACGGTCGGCCACGCGGCGCAGCGAGATCTGTGCTTCATCCTTGGCATAGGCGATGCCGGTTACGACTTCCTGTTCCACGATTTCTTCCTCGTCACAAATCAAAGTACCGGGCGGGTTGATGAGGTCGCCCATGCCCGGCGCATCGGGATCCTCGAAACTGGAGCGAACGAAGGTGCGCACCTTGTGTACCATGGCAAGCTCGACGGAGCGAACCTGCAGAACCTTCGCACCGAGAGACGCCATTTCGAGCATTTCCTCGAAAGCGATCTTCTTCATGCGGCGAGCCTTGGGCTCGATGCGCGGATCGGTGGTATAGACGCCATCGACATCGGTATAGATATCGCAACGGTCCGCCTTGACGGCGGCGGCGATGGCAACGGCTGATGTGTCCGAACCGCCGCGACCGAGCGTCGCAATGCGGTTATCCGGGCCGATGCCCTGGAAACCGGCAACAACGGCAACCTGGCCCTCGCCCATGCGGTGAACGATATCCGAACCGTCAATCTCGAGAATGCGGGCGGCACCATGTGCATTGTCTGTGCGGATCGGAATCTGCCAGCCCTGCCATGAGCGCGCATTGATGCCCATGGATTGCAGCGTGATCGCCAGAAGACCCGATGTCACCTGCTCGCCGGATGCAACGACCGCGTCATATTCGCGTGCATCGTAAAAGGAGGCGGCGTTGGCGCCGGCCACCTTCGCAGCATTCTGCACCCAGTCCACCAACTCGTTGGTTTTACCGGACATGGCGGAAACGACCACGGCCACTTCATGGCCGGCATCCACTTCGCGTTTCACATGCCGTGCGACATTGTGAATGCGTTCGAGGTTCGCGACGGACGTGCCGCCGAATTTCATGACAATGCGAGCCATAGCCTTGACCAGTACCATCCCTTTTTTCCGCCAGCCGTTTTTCAGGTGCGGACAAGAACAAACCCAGTCGGCTCTTTTTTTGATAAAGAGCCTCAAGTTGCGGGTCTCTTAGCGAAAAGGCGGGGGGCACGCAATGCCGTTTATGAACCATGCGGTACGCCTTTTTTTATAGCCCCGGCGAAAGAAGATGTCGGGATGGAATGGGCGACCGCATGCGGCGCTGTGAAAGAGCGTACCGCAGTGCACTGTACAAACGGGCCTATTCGCAGTATGGAGCGCGGCAATGCAACCGGCCAGATGGCCGTAATGGCCTGCATCGGCTGCCCCGGAGACTTTAGGACCTATTGGTTTCGGGCGGATGCAGGCAGCTTCATATCCGAAAGACGGTAGATGACAGACACCCAGGGTATCGCCCCGGCGATCGCGCAGGCGTTGGAAAAACGCGGCTACAAAGATTTGACCCCCGTGCAGAAGGCCATGCTTTCGCCGGAACTCGCCGACAAGGACGCGCTGGTTTCCGCGCAGACCGGCTCCGGCAAGACAGTTGCCTTCGGCATTGCGCTCGCGACCACGCTACTGTCGGAAAACACCCGTTTCGGCCAGGCTTCCGCGCCGCTGGCACTCGCCATTGCGCCTACCCGCGAACTGGCCATGCAGGTCAAGCGCGAGCTGGAATGGCTTTATGAATTCGCCGGGGTATCGATTGCGTCCTGTGTTGGCGGCATGGATATCCGCAGCGAACGACGCGCACTGGAGCGCGGCGCGCATATTATCGTCGGCACCCCCGGCCGCCTCTGCGACCACATCAAGCGCGGCGCGCTCGATCTGTCGTCGCTACGCGCCGTGGTACTGGACGAGGCCGACGAGATGCTCGATCTCGGCTTCCGCGAAGATCTGGAATTCATTCTGGAAGAATCGCCGGATAACCGCCGCACGCTGATGTTCTCGGCCACCGTCCCGCGCAGCATCGCCAAGCTTGCCGAAAGCTACCAGAAGAACGCCGTTCGCATCGCCACCGCCTCAGAACAGAAGCAGCATGTGGACATCGAATACCGCGCCTTGCTGGTGACCGGCTCCGACCGCGAAAACGCCATCATCAATGCGCTGCGCTTTTACGAAGCCCGCAACGCCATCGTTTTCTGCTCCACCCGTGCGGCCGTGAACCATCTGACGGCCCGTCTGAACAATCGCGGCTTTTCCGTCGTGGCTCTGTCAGGCGAACTGACCCAGAACGAACGCACGCATGCGCTTCAGGCAATGCGTGACGGTCGCGCCCGGGTTTGCGTGGCGACTGACGTTGCTGCACGCGGCATCGACCTGCCTGGTCTCGAACTGGTTATCCACGCCGACCTGCCGACCAATTCGGAAACGCTTCTCCACCGTTCCGGCCGTACCGGCCGCGCCGGGCAGAAGGGCGTCAGCGCCATCGTGGTGCCTGTCAACCAGCGCCGCAAGGCCGAACGCCTTCTGGAAGGTGCCAAGGTCAGCGCAGCATGGGTTCGCCCGCCTTCGGTCGAAGAGATCGTTGAACGCGACGGTGCCCGTCTCCTGGCCGATCCGGCTCTCACCGAGGCCGTGGCCGATGACGAGCGTGATTTCGTCAAGCAGCTGCTCGAGCAGCATGGCGCGGAAAAAGTAGCAGCCGCCTTCGTGCGCCTTTATCACGCCGGACGTTCCGCCCCGGAAGACATCACCGAAGTCGCGCTGGACAATACCCGCAAACCGCGCCGTGACAGCTTCGAAACCCCTGAAAACGACGCGCCGCGCCGCGAACGTTCCGACTTTTCCGACAGCGCTTGGTTTTCGCTTTCGGTGGGCCGCAAGCAGAGCGCCGAACCGCGCTGGCTCATCCCCATGCTCTGCCGCTTCGGCAAGATCACCCGTCAGGATATCGGCGCTATCCGCATGCAGCAGACGGAGACCTTTGTGGAACTCGCGGCCGATGCCGTCGATCGTTTCACCTCCGCCATCGGCAAGGACATGATGCTTGAAAAGGGCATTCGTCTGAAGGCGCTGGAAGGCAAGCCGGAAATGACCGGCAGTGTTCGTGAGGACACTCGCCCGGCCACGGCTCAGCGGAAGTTCAACAAACCCAATAATGCTGGCGGCGCAGCCGACGACCGCAAGGGCGACGACAAGCCCTGGAAAAAGAAAAAGACCTTCGGCGACAAGCCCAAATTCGAAGGCAAGAAGGACCGGCCTTCCGAAAAGCGCGGACCGAAGCCGGCAAAGGGCTGAGGCGCGGGTCAGTACCGTGCGGTAAATCCTCGGCTTAAGGCCGAGGATGATGCCAAGTAACCGGCAAACTTCATCACAAAAAAAGCCCCGCTTTTGCGGGGCTTTTTATTGTCTTGATGGATCAGAACGTCAGGGCGCGGTCGCCGTTTTCGTCCTTGATTCGGCTTGGAAGGCCGATCTTGTTCAGAAGGTTCAGGAAAGGCTGCGGTGGCAGTTCTTCCACATTGGCCATCTGCTTCACATCCCACTCGCCGGTGGCAATCAGCATGGCGGCAGCGACCGGAGGAACGCCGGCGGTGTAGGAAATGCCCTGAGATCCAACTTCTTCGTAGGCTTCCTTGTGGTCGGCCACGTTGTAGATGAAGACTTCGCGTTCCTTGCCATCCTTGATGCCCTTGACGACATCGCCGATGCAGGTCTTGCCGACATAGTCGGGTGCAAGCGAAGACGGATCCGGCAATACGGCCTTGACCACCTTCAACGGCACGACTTCCAGACCTTCGGCAGTCTTGACCGGCTTTTCGGAGAGAAGACCGAGGTTCTTCAGCACGGTGAAAACGTTGATGTAGTGATCGCCGAAGCCCATCCAGAAGCGCACATCGGCGCCATCCATGTTTTTGGACAGCGAATGCACTTCGTCATGGCCGGTCATATAGGCCTTCTGCTTGCCGACAACCGGCAGATCGAATTCCTGGCCGACCTCGAACATCTGGTTCGTCTGCCACTGGCCATTCTGCCAGGAATAGACGACACCGGTGAATTCGCGGAAGTTGATTTCCGGATCGAAGTTGGTGGAGAACCAGCGGCCATGGCTGCCGGCATTGATATCGACGATATCGACCGAGGTGACCTTGTCGAAATATTCATCCTTGGCAAGGCGGGCATAGGCATTGACCACGCCGGGATCGAAACCGACGCCGAGCAGTGCCGTTACACCCTTTTCCTTGCATTCGGCAGCGCGCTTCCACTCGTAGTTTCCGTACCACGGCGGCGCCTCGCAAATCTTGGTGGGATCCTCGTGGATCGCCGTATCCATATAAGCAACACCCGTGTCCATGCAGGCACGAAGAACGGACATGTTGACGAAAGCCGAACCGACGTTGATGACGATCTCTACGCCGGTTTTCGTAATCAAGGCTTTCGTCGCCTCGATATCCATCGCGTCAAGCGCATGGGCCTCAAGTTTCACATCTGTCTTGAGGCTCTTCTTTTCGCGTACGGACTCGACAATCTTGCGGCACTTTTCCAAAGTCCGTGACGCAATATGAATGTCTCCCAATACATCGCTGTTCTGGGCGCATTTATGCGCCACGACCTGTGCTACGCCACCGGCGCCGATGATCAGAACGTTCTTCTTCATTTCAGGTGATGCCTCCTTTTCCCCGCAGGGATCAGCTTCGTTTCATGTTAAAACAGGGTTTAAGACAGGCTTTGCTCGAAATCGGCAAAGTCGAATTCGCGAACGGCACGCACGCTGCCGTCGAGTTCCTTGATGGCAATCGCCGGCATCTTCACGCCATTGAACCAGTTCTTCTTGACCATGGTGTAGCCGGCCGCATCCTCAAAGGAGATACGATCACCGACCTTCAACTCCTTGTCGAACCGGAAGTCGCCGAAAATATCGCCCGCAAGGCAGGATTTGCCGCAGACCATGTAAGGATGTTCGCCCTCGTTCGGCAAAACCTTGGCGGTTTCGCGATAGATCAGGAGGTCGAGCATATGCGCTTCGATGGAGCTGTCGACGATAGCGAGGTTCTTGCCATTGAACAGCGTGTCGAGAACCGTCACTTCAAGCGTCGTGCTCTTGGTGATCGACGCTTCGCCGGGCTCAAGATAGACCTGAACGCCGTATTTTTCCGAAAAAGCCGCCAGGCGATCGCAGAACTGGTCGAGCGGATAGTTGTCGCCGGTAAAATGGATGCCGCCGCCGAGGCTGACCCATTCCGCACGCGACAGGAGCGATCCGAATTTCTCTTCGATCTGCGTCAACATGCGGTCGAACAACGAAAAATCGCCGTTTTCGCAATTGTTGTGGATCATGAAGCCGGAAATCCGGTCCATGACCTTGTCGACCTTGGCGACATCCCATTCGCCGAGACGGCTGAAGGGACGTGCGGGATCGGCAAGATCGAAGCTCGAAGAGCTGACCTGCGGATTGAGGCGCAGACCCCGGGTGATACCGGAGGCCTTTTCTGCAAAGCGCTCAAGCTGGCTGATGGAATTGAATATGATCTTGTCCGCGTTCGAAATCACCTCGTCGATTTCGTAGTCGGCATAAGCGACGGAATAGGCGTGGGTTTCGCCACTGAATTTCTCGCGGCCCAGACGCACTTCATAAAGCGACGACGAGGTGGTGCCGTCCATATATTGCGACATGAAATCGAAAACGGACCATGTTGCAAAGCACTTCAGCGCCAGAAGCGCCTTGGCGCCGGATTTTTCCCGCACATAGGCAATCTTCTCCATGTTGCGAAGAAGTTTTGTCTTGTCGATGAGGTAATAGGGCGTCTGAAGCATGGCGTTTCACATATTGATTGAAGTCAAGGTCCGTCTGGATGATGGGCCTTATATGATGCTTGTTACAGGAAAACAAATGTCCGGCACCGAATTCCCGGAAAATTGCCCCCGCCGCAAAATCCGCGGGAGAAAACTCGCCAAGCCGCGGAACCAAGCGGGCATCGGCGCGTTTGAATGGCGGACAATCGGGTTTACGGCTGCCGCAACGAAAGTTCGTAAGCGTCGGCATTGATCCGCGGCGGCAGTCTTTTTGACCTGACGCCATTTTCCATCAACGATGTTCCAGGAAGGACTTCACCCATGGCAAGCGTGCGTAGCAGCGTCAACGACAAGATCCAGCAATCCCTCGAAAACGGCGATGCAGCCGATGTGGCAGCACAGCTTGCCCAACTTCGCGAAGATCTGGCAAATCTTGCCAAGAGCGTTAAGGCGCTGGGCGTTGGAGCCTCGCATGAACTGAAGGCGCAGGCCGCCCGCGTGGCCGACGACGCATTGACCGCTTCCGGCGAGATGGCCGACAGCGTTCGCAACGAAATTTCCTCGCTGAACGACAATCTGACGGATCAGGTCCAGAAGAACCCGCTGCAGTCCCTCGGCATCGCCGTTGGTGTCGGTTTCGTGCTCGCCCTCCTCACACGTCGATAAGGCCGCATCATGCTTGAGGCATTGCTGGTCTATCTGGGAGACACCCAGCGTGAAGGACGCGTCGTGACACGGCGCCTGCGCGCCACGATAATCCTTTGGGTGCTGACCGGGATATTCTTCCTGATCGCCTTCGTAGCTGCTGTCGTGGCGGGGTCCATCTATCTGGCCCGGCATGTCGGCGCAGGGCCGGCCGCGCTTGTCGTAGCCGGTACGGCGTTTCTGCTTGGTGTCATCATGTTGGTGGCGCTTGCGATCGTCAAACGTCCGAGAGCCTATGCCGCAAGACGACCCGTCGCATCCTTGACGGCGGCTCCCTTGACCGCAGCACCTCTGGCGCTGCAATCGCTCCTCACGCTGGCGATCCAGGCGCGCCCCTACGCGACGCTCGCCGTTGCCATGGCTGCCGGCTTTCTGGCAACCAGAGCCAACACCAGGAAAAAGAAATAGGCACGCCTTCAGGCGCGTTTAAGGCTCTTCGTCAAACTCTCATTTGCTGCTGCGCATCCGGACCATGGATGCGCAGTTTTTTTTATGTTACCCGCGATGGATAGACTGGTTGATGGTGCTCAGTGCCACGCCGCCCTTATTTGAACAAAGTGAAATACAGTCTCCCGCACGTCCCGTTTTTTTTCTGAAAGGCGATTGATGAAGAAGAAAGTCCTTGTCGTCGGCGGTGCCGGCTATATCGGTTCGCATACCTGCCTTCTCCTGTCTGAGCGGGGATATGAACCGGTCGTTTTCGACAATCTGTCCAATGGACATGAGGAATTCGTCCGCTGGGGACCCTTCGAGCAGGGCGACATTCGCGACCGCGCGCGGCTGGACGAGGTTTTCGCCAGGCACCAGCCGGAGGCCGTACTCCACTTTGCGGCGCTGATTGAAGTCGGCGAATCGGTAAAGCAACCCGTGGCCTTCTACGACAACAACGTCATCGGTTCGCTCAACCTGCTGTCTGCCGCCATCGATGCCGGGGTCACGGCATTTGTTTTCTCCTCCACCTGCGCCACCTACGGTTTGCCGGAACAGGTGCCGATTGACGAGACGCACCGCCAGGCGCCGATCAACCCTTACGGCCGCACCAAATGGGTAGTCGAGCAGGCGCTGAAGGATTACAGCACCTATAAGGGGCTGCGCTCAGTGATGCTGCGCTATTTCAACGCCGCAGGTGCAGATTTCGAAGGCCGCATCGGCGAATGGCACAAGCCGGAAACCCACGCAATCCCGCTCGCCATCGAGGCGGCACTCGGTCGGCGTCAAGGCTTCAAGGTGTTCGGCACGGATTATGACACCCGCGACGGCACTTGCGTGCGTGACTACATCCATATTCTCGATCTTGCCGACGCCCATGTGCGGGCAGTGGATTATCTGCTGGCGGGCGGTGAAACGGTTGAACTCAACCTTGGCACCGGCACCGGCACGACTGTGAAGGAGTTGCTGGCGGCGATTTCGGACGTATCCGGCCGCCCCTTCCCGGTGGAATATACCGACCGCCGCGATGGCGATTCCACCACCCTTGTCGCCAATAACGAAAAGGCAAAGGCGGTGTTGGGCTGGGAGCCGCGTTATTCCCTGTCTGATATCATCAAATCCGCCTGGGCTTGGCATTCCTCGCGCAACGCCGGGGACTGAGCGAACGCAATTTAAAACAAAAAGACACCGGCCAATGGCCGGTGTCTCTCGCGGGACGCCTGTTGAGGTCGATCCCGCTCCTGCCTCCCAGGTAAGGGGATCAGGGCTTGGTGGCGGACGTGGTGGTGCTGTCCGGAGCTGCCGGCGTTGCCGCGCTCTTTTCGCTGGCCTGCTGTTCCAGCGTCTTGAATTCCGCAGCAGCCTTCAGCGTTTCCGCCGTTTCAGTCGTCGTCAGGCGAATTGTGCCGTCCTGCGTGTTGCGGGTCATCGTTACCTTGTCCATAGGCACCGCGACATCCTTGGCACCGATACCGAGGAAACCGCCGACACCAATCACGGCTGCGACGAGACCGCCGTCTTTTTCCATGATGAGGTTGGTGACGTTACCGATGCTCTCGTCGGCTGCGGTATAAACCGACTTGCCGATGTAATCATTGGCGCTGATCTGCGTTTCACCCTGCTGAGTGATGTAAGCACCGCCTGTCGTCGCGGCCGCGCTATCATTGGCCAGAGGAGCCGCTGGCGCCATCGGGGTAGCGGGAGGCGTTGCCGGTTCGGTCTGAGCACTCGGATTTGCCGGTGCTGGCTGGGTTGTACCCTGGGCGATGGCAAGCGGCGCGAAAGCCGTCGTGCCCATCAGGGCGGCGGTGACGAGTATCGTAAGTTTCTTTGCCATTTTCGTACCTTCCTTTCATCGTTTTCGACTGGCCGGGCGGTGACGAATTTCGCTTTCCACTCCATGACCGGTTCGCTTTGCAAACGGGCTGACCATTGAAATGGTTCCGATTTTTTCAGTCGCATAGACGCGATTGCGACATTTTGCGGCTCCGGAACGAAAAAATCAGGCATTGCTAAAGGAGGATGGCGCGGTATTATCCGTGACGTAACAATGCCGTAACTGCCGGAGTTTTTGCATGCCTCAACCCGGCAAAAAACTGAAAAACACGTTCTCGGCTTTACGTCGACGCAGTGCGAATTTTTTTCCGACGGCCTCCATCGGCACCTATCTGGTGGTGATGGCAACCGTCATCACCCTGCCGCTTATCCTTTTCGGCGGCTACTTGATGCTGCGCCTTGAAAGCGAAAAGCGCGACGACCTGCAACGGGAGACGATCGAGGATGTCAGGGTCGTCAGCCGCAACATCGATCGGCGCCTGCAGGAAATCGCCACCTCCCTCAATCTGCTGTCGCAATTCCCTGAACTCGAGAATGGCAATCTTGCCGCTTTTCAGGGACGTGTTGCCGAAAGCCTGAAACGGGAGGGCCTGTACGCCATTCTGGCTACCAAGGAAGGCGAACAGTATCTCAATACCCGGGTGTCATTTGGCCAGCCTCTCAGCAAGGTGCCGGCCGAGGCCAATCTGGCCAAGGCAATCGAATCCCGTCGCATCACCGTTTCGGACATGTTTTTCGGCGCGACGAGCAAGGAGTGGGTGTTCAACGTTACCTTGCCGCTCGACCCCAATCTGGGGTCCGCCGGAGATGCCCTGATCCTGACGCAGAATACAAGTGACCTGAGCCGGCTCATTCCCACGGAAAACCTGCCGCGCAACTGGGCGGTCGCCATTATCGACGGTAACAATCGTGTTGTCGTTTCCAGTGCGCAGAATGGGGTGGAAGTGGGCAAGCCATTTGCCAGCCCCGCCATTCTTTCAGAAATGCAGGCCTTCAGCGGCAATTTCTTCGACGACAAGGGCAACCTCTATGCCTATGCCCAATTGCCGGGCTGGCAATGGCGAACTGTGATGTGGGGGCCACTTGCCGCAAGTCAGGCAGCATTGGTCGACACGTGGCGGCAAATGATGATCGGCAGCACGATGCTGGTGCTCATCGCCATCGGCGGCGCCTATCTGGTCGGCCGGCAGTTGCGCAGTTCCATTCGCGATCTCACGCTCATGGCTGAACGCATCGGTGAAGGCGAGATCGTGGCGCCCGTCGATACCAAGATCAAGGAAGCCAACCAAGTTGCCGTCGCGCTCTCCAATGCTTCCTTCGACAGAAGCCAGTCGGAAGAACGGCTGCAACTTCTGCTGCACGAACTGGTTCACCGCTCCAAGAATATTCTGACGCTGGTTCAGGCGATGATCCGGCAATTGGGGCGGGAAAACAAAAGCATCCCGGAATTCCAGAAAGAGGTGGACCACCGCCTGCGCGGTCTTGGAATGTCGATCCGGGCATTGGCGGAGGTTCAATGGCAGGGCTTGCCGATCCGTAAGCTGATCGAGACCCACCTCGACGTTTTCGGCACCGTTTCGGAACGCTTCGAGCTGTCTGGGGACGATTTCATGCTTTCTCCGGAAGCGGCGCAAAATTTTGGGCTCGTAGTGCATGAGCTGACGACGAATTCCATCAAATACGGCGCCCTGTCGGTTGCGCTCGGAAAAATCACGGTGAGCTGGAAGCCGCTCGAAAAAGATGGACGTCAGATGATTTATATCGTCTGGACCGAAACGGGCGGGCCACCGGCGACGGAACCAAGCCGCAAGGGCTTTGGTACCACGGTAATCAAAAGGCATGCGGAAGGCGCATTCGGCGGACAGGTGGTGACGGAGTATCGCGAAACCGGGTTCGAATGGTCGCTTGAAGCGCCGATGCGCTATTTTATACCCAAGCGACCCGATCAGGCAGGCCCGCTTTGAAAAATGGCGTGCTGGATCCCCGTACCTGCAGACGAAAAGCAGCTAATTTCGCCCTACGCAAAAAAAATACGTTTTAGGGGAACCGAATTAGGGCGGATGCATTTTTACTGCAGGCCAAGCAATTCCCCCGTCCCCGCCTGAAGCTTGGCTGACAATAAACAGGTTTCACCCCTGAAAACCTGTCATAATAAAAAAGCACGGCTCTTTCATGGGCCGTGCTTTTTTTTGCGTTCTCGCAAAAACGGACGAAGTGCTGCCTATGAGGCAGGTCTCCAACCGAGGGCCATTATTTCGAAATTTCAAATGTCGGTAACGTCCCCGGAAGGAAATTTCAGCCGGTAGACGATCCGCTCCGGCGTGAGGTGATATTCGGCACTCCCGCCCAATGCGGATGGAACGACCTTTTCCAGCACGACGCTGCCGAAACTGCCGCGCCTCGCCTGCGCCGGCTCTTTCGATGGCATGATCGGCTCTATCCACTCAACGATACAAAAATCGCCTTCCTGTCGGCATTGCAGCGAGATTGGCGGATGATAGGCGAGATTGCCGCTGTGGCTGACCGTATTGACGACCAGCTCATGGAAAGCCAGACCGATATAAAGCGCCCCATTCGGATTGAGCAGCAGGTTTTCACCTTCCATGTGGATGAGGTTAGGATATTCCGGCACATAAAGATCGAATTGCTGGCGAAGAAGCTCGAATATGCGAGCACCTCTCCAGTCGGAATCCGTGATGAGATCCTGACTTTGGGCAAGAGCGTGTAACCGGCCCCGAAACTTGCGCAGAAAATCTTCCTTGGTGAGGCTGAAACGGGCCGTCTGGCCCGCAAGGCTCTGGATGATCGCCAGGAGGTTCTTGGAACGGTGGCTGACCTCGCGCAGCAGCGAGCGCAAAAGCTGCTCGCGCCGCCGTTCCGCCGTCACCTCGCGAATGGTGGTTTTCATCACCGCCTGCTTCGCCTGGTTGAAGGTGGAATGGATCTGGAACTGGAAAACCCGGTCATTGCCGGCATTAACTTCCAGCATGCCCCGACTGCCCACCACATTCATATCTTTTTTGAGTTCGGCAAGCCGCTCTGAAAGATCGGTGCCAAACACATTTTCATCCGTGGGATGGCTATCGGTCGGCAGACGCCACACATCCGGCAGATTGGCCACGAATATGTACTCGCGGTTCCAGTCTTGTAACATGACTGTCTCGCCCGAATCGAGCAAAGCGAGGACGAGCGAATCGTGTAGCTCGCTCTCGTTCCTCTCCGCGTTATGCCATGCCAGCCGATGCAAATTCATCTCCCTGCAAAAAGCCGTGAGATCACCTCACGACCGTAACCGCGAACGTCCGGGTACCGTAGTTGTTCCCGGACAGTCTACGGTTTCGGCAAATTTCACGCCGCGACGCGAGAGCTTTCGTTGAAAAACAGCGCCTGGCTGATAAGCGCTTTCACCATGTCCGGGTTGAACGGCTTCGTAACGAGGAATGTCGGCTCGGGCCGCTCACCCGTCAAAAGACGCTCAGGGAAGGCTGTAATGAAGATCACCGGCAGAGACGTCATCTGAAGGATCTCCTTCATGGCATCGAGCCCGGAGCTGCCGTCTGCAAGCTGGATGTCGGCAAGGATCATCTTCGGCTGCGTGCGGTTGAAGAGATCGATCGCCTCCGCATGCGTGCGGGCAATACCCGTAACGCGATGGCCGAGATCGGTGACCATCTGCTCGATATCCATGGCGATCAGAGGTTCGTCCTCGATAATCATGATATCGGTGGCAACCTGACGGGCGATTTCAGAGGCCGCCTCATCGATCAGCTGGCCGATCTGGGCTTCAGTTACCCTCAGAACCTCTGCTGCTTCCGAAGCTGTGAACTCTTCGACCGTGGTCAGAAGGAAAGCCTGGCGGGCGAGCGCTGGTACCGCAGAGAGGTTGGCGGAAGCGCGCTTTTCCCAACCTGACAGGTTTTCATCGGCCTTTATATTGATCGTGACGGAACTAAAAATCGATACGAACAATTGATAAAGCGAAACCCGATCGTTGCTTGTCGGCGGGAAGATGCTGATATCGGCGATCAGAGCTTCAAGTGTTGCTGCAACATAGGCATCGCCAGTGGATTGAGAGCCGCAAACGGCACGCGCGAACCTGCGCAGATATGGCAGGTGCGGTGCGATGCGTGTAGAAACTGACATGGAATTCTCCCCTTTCATGCGGTCTGCAACGCAAACCCACGATAGCAACGTGCGCATCATAAAAAAAGTTCCGGATCGCCGGAACTATTTTTTTCATCGCGCATTCTTGCCACGACACAAAAGGAATACCGGACGTTATGAACATATTTCAATCGGACCAAGATTCTCCGGACAATCCGGCCAACCCTCAGGTCCCGCACTCTGGACGTGCGGTGATTTCCCGCAAGCTCAGGGAACTCTACGATGCTGTTCAGGAAGAAGGCATCCCTGACAAATTCCTCGATCTTCTCGAGAAACTCGATGAAGCCGAAAACAGAGCCAAAGACAAGGCTTCGGGGGAATGATGGCGAAAGAGCCGGAGCAGACAGAATACAATTTCAAACGGGAAATGCTGGCGGCACTGCCAAACCTGCGCGCATTCGCGATCTCACTCATCCGTTCGAGGGATCGCGCTGACGACCTCGTGCAGGATACGATCATGAAGGCCTGGGCGAAACAGGAGAGTTTCCAGCCCGGAACCAACATGCGCGCATGGCTGGTGACGATCCTGCGTAACGAATTCTACAGCCAGATTCGCAAGTCCGGCCGCGAAGTACAGGATACCGACGGGGTTTACACCTCGCGCCTGTCGGTGCCGCCAGAACAGCATGGTTCGGTAGATCTTCAGGATTTTCGTACGGCACTTGCAAAATTGCCCGACGATCAGCGCGAAGCGATATTGCTGATTGGCGCCTCCGGCTTTGCTTACGAAGAAGCAGCCGAGATTTGCGGTTGCCCGGTTGGCACGATCAAGAGCCGTGTCAGCCGCGCGCGATTGCGCCTGCAGGAACTTCTCGGCATCGAAAACGAAAACGAGTTCGGTCCTGACGCGCAGATGAGCGCCGTTACCGCCGCAGCCACCGCGCGCTGAGCTGGCAGAATTCGCAAAGCATTAGACGGGTAGGCTCGTGCCTGCCCGTTTTTCTTCGCCGCTTTGTCAGATACCGGTCTCCTTGACCGACTGCATCACGACGAATGTCGAAGTGTTGGAAACCGATGGAAGGCTGGAGATTTTTTCGCCGAGCACCCTTCGGTATTTGCGGATATCGCTGGTGCGCACCTTCAGTAGATAATCGAAGGCGCCGGCGATCATGTGGCATTCCTCCACCTCCTTGATCTTGCGCACCGCCGTGTTGAATTCCTCAAGTGCCTTTTCGCGTGTGTCGGAAAGCTTGACCTCGGCGAAGGCGATATGGTCGACGCCTAGTTTCTGCGGATTGAGCACCGCACGGAAGCCCAGAATATAACCTTCATCCACCAACCGCTTGAGCCGCGTCTGGCACGGCGTCTTGGAGAGGCCGACCCTTTTCGACAGTTGCAGCACCGACATGCGCCCGTCTTCGCTGAGGGCCTCGAGAATCTTGAGATCGAAGTGGTCCACATCGTCTGTTTTATGACTATTTGCCATGTGATTTAACGCCAATTTTGAATAATAAAAGTTCATATGGCCTGTTCTATCCTCAAAATAGGACCATAGCAATTTTTACGGCAATGATATTGTACGCAGCAGAATGACAAGCGGCGAGCGGAGGACATGCTGCCGCTGACAGTCTGTCTTCAACAGCTTTTTCAGGATTTTCAGAATGGCCGATGGTGCAAGCAAAGCCGATGTAAACCCGCAGCAGACGGTGAACGGTATTTTCCAGAATTTTGCACCGCCCGTGCGCGAGCAGAGCCCGTTGCGCAAAGCAATTACCGGCGCTTACCGCCGCCCAGAGGAAGAGTGCCTGGCGCCTCTGATCGATGCTGCGACCGTCACGCCCGAGCAGGCCGCAGCCATTCGCACCACGGCAACCAAGCTGATCGAGGCGTTGCGCGCCAAGACGAAAGGCACCGGCGTCGAGGGGCTGGTGCAGGAATATTCGCTCTCCAGCCATGAGGGCGTGGCCCTGATGTGCCTTGCCGAAGCGCTGCTGCGCATTCCCGACACCGCCACCCGCGACGCGCTGATCCGCGACAAGATCGCCCGCGGCGACTGGAAGTCCCACATCGGCGGCGGGCGCTCGCTGTTCGTCAACGCCGCAACCTGGGGTCTCGTCATCACCGGCAAGCTGACCTCGACGGTCAATGACAGCGGCCTTTCGGCGGCGCTGACCAAGCTGATCGCCCGGGCTGGCGAACCCGTCATTCGCCGCGGCGTCGATATGGCGATGCGCATGATGGGCGAGCAATTCGTGACCGGCGAAACGATTGGGGAAGCGATCAAGCGCTCGAAACCGCTGGAGGAACAGGGTTTCCAATATTCCTACGACATGCTCGGCGAAGCGGCGACCACCGCCAAGGATGCGGAGCGTTATTACAAGGACTACGAAAACGCCATCCACGCCATCGGCAAGGCCTCCGCCGGGCGTGGCATCTATGGTGGCCCCGGAATTTCCATCAAGCTTTCGGCCCTGCATCCGCGTTATGCCCGTGCGCAGGCAGAGCGGGTAATGGCGGAGCTTCTACCGCGTGTGAAATCCCTGATGCTGCTCAGCAAGAAATACGATATCGGCCTCAACATTGACGCCGAGGAAGCTGACCGGCTGGAACTGTCGCTCGATCTTCTGGAGGAACTGGCGCTCGACAAGGATCTTGCCGGCTGGAACGGCCTAGGATTCGTTGTGCAGGCCTATGGCCGCCGCTGCCCCTTTGTTCTCGACTACATCATCGATCTCGCCCGACGTGCCGGTCGCCGCATCATGGTGCGTCTTGTCAAGGGCGCCTACTGGGATGCGGAGATCAAGCGCGCACAGGTGGACGGGCTGGAAGACTTCCCGGTCTTCACCCGCAAAGTGCACACGGATGTCTCCTATATCACCTGCGCCCGCAAGCTGCTTGCCGCGCGTGACGTCGTGTTCCCGCAATTTGCGACCCACAACGCCCAGTCCATGGCTACCATCTACCATCTCGCCGGTCCGGACTTCAAACTCGGTGATTATGAGTTCCAGTGCCTGCACGGCATGGGCGAACCGCTTTACAGCGAAGTCGTCGGCAAGAAGAAGCTCGATCGTCCCTGCCGCTTTTATGCCCCTGTTGGCACCCACGAGACGCTGCTTGCCTATCTCGTCCGCCGTCTGCTGGAAAACGGCGCGAACTCCTCCTTCGTCAACCGCATCGCGGATCCCGCCGTGCCGGTGGCTTCCCTGCTGGAAGATCCGGTCACCGTGGTCAAGGCTTACCCCGTTCCCGGCGCACGGCACGACCGCATTGCTGCACCCGCTGGTCTCTTCGGCCCCGAACGGGCAAATTCCGCCGGCCTCGATCTTTCGAATGAAACGGCACTTGCCGCGCTGGACAACGTCCTTAAGGCAGGTGCGACGACGGAATGGAAAGCCGCAGCACCGCATGCAGGCGGAAAGACACGCCCGGTCCTCAATCCCGGCGACCACAATGATGTCGTCGGTTATGTAACCGAACCGACAGAGGCCGATGTCGAATCGGCAATGCAACGGGCCGCAGCCTCCAACTGGTCTTCCACGCCGGTCGAGGAGCGCGCCGCCTGCCTGGAGCGCGCTGCCGACCGGATGCAGGCCGAAATGCCGGCCCTGCTTGGCCTCATCATGCGCGAGGCCGGAAAATCCATGCCGAACGCCATTGCCGAGGTGCGCGAAGCGATTGACTTCCTGCGTTATTACGCAGCGGAAGCCCGGAAGACCTTCAAGGCCAACGAGACACCGCTCGGCCCGGTCGTCTGCATCAGCCCGTGGAACTTCCCGCTTGCCATCTTCATCGGCCAGGTAACGGCAGCACTGGTTGCCGGTAATCCGGTACTGGCAAAGCCCGCCGAAGAAACCCCGTTGATCGCCGCGCAGGGTGTACGCCTGCTGCATGAGGCAGGCGTTCCGCAGGACGCCGTGCAGCTTCTGCCAGGTGACGGCAAGACCGGTGCGGCACTTGTCGGCTCAGCGCTCACGGCGGGTGTGATGTTCACCGGATCCACTGAAGTGGCGCGGCTCATCCAGGGTCAACTCGCAGGCCGGGTTCTCGCAAACGGCCAGCCCGTTCCACTGATTGCCGAGACCGGCGGCCAGAACGCCATGATCGTCGATTCCTCAGCGCTTGCCGAGCAGGTCGTCGCCGACGTCATCGCCTCTGCCTTCGACAGTGCCGGCCAGCGTTGCTCGGCGCTTCGCATTCTCTGCCTGCAGGAAGATGTGGCCGACCGCACCCTGACGATGCTGAAGGGCGCGCTGCACGAATTGCGCATCGGGCGCACCGATAGCCTTTCCGTCGATGTCGGCCCCGTGATCACCGCTGAAGCTAAAGGCATCATCGAAAAACACGTTGACAGCATGCGCGCACTCGGCCACCGGATCGAGCAGATTTCGCTTGCCGGCGAAACCGGCAAGGGCACCTTCGTGCCACCGACAATCATCGAGATGAAATCGCTCGCCGATCTGAAGAAAGAGGTCTTCGGGCCGGTGCTGCACGTCATCCGGTTCAAGCGCGACAATCTCGACCGGCTGATCGACGAGATCAACGCCACCGGCTATGGCCTGACCTTCGGCCTGCATACGCGTCTTGACGATACCATCCAGCATGTCCTGTCGCGCGTCGCGGCCGGTAATCTCTATGTGAACCGCAACATCATCGGCGCCGTGGTCGGCGTCCAGCCCTTTGGCGGGCGTGGCCTCTCCGGCACCGGCCCCAAGGCGGGCGGTCCGCTCTATCTCGGCCGCGTCACACAAACCGCGCCGAAGATCGACCGCGTTGCCAGCCAACAGGACCAGGCGGCTGTCGATCTCGCCCGCTGGCTGGATGAAAACGGCCAGAGCGTTGCAGCCGAAGCCGCAAGACAGGCCGCAGCCCTTTCCGGCCTCGGTTTCGAAACCGAACTGGCAGGCCCAGTCGGCGAACGCAACGTCTATGCGCTGCATCCGCGCGGCAGGGTGCTGCTTATCCCGGCCACCGAGCAAGGGCTCTATCGCCAATTGGCCGCAGCACTTGCCACCGGCAACTCGGTCGTTATCGATAATGCGTCGGGGCTGGAAAAGTCGATCTACGGATTGCCGGCAACCGTCACCTCGCGCATCACATGGGCTGACAGCTGGGAAAAATCCGCACCGTTCGCCGGCGCGCTGATCGAGGGCGATGCGGAACGTGTCGTTGCGATCAACAAGAAAATCGCCGCCCTGCCCGGTCCTCTGGTTCTGGTTCAGGCCGCCACGACGGAAGCGCTTGACCGTGAAACCCAGCCCTACAATCTCGACTGGCTGGTGGAAGAAGTCTCCGTCAGCGTCAACACAACGGCTGCCGGCGGCAATGCCAGCCTGATGAGCATCGGCTGATTATGTGGTTCCGGCAGGGTCTCGACCCTGCCGGTCCATCACATCACCCACCGATTTCACCACGACCGAAAAGCTGGTTCAGAACCTGCTCTTCAAGCCGCGCGAATTCCGGGGTGCCGTGTCGGCGCGGACGCGGCAGTTTCACATCGAGATCAAGGGCGATGCGCCCCTCATCAATCACGACGATGCGGTCTGCAAGTGCGACGGCTTCCGAAACATCGTGCGTAACGAGAACGGCGGTGAATTTCTGCTTGCGCCAGATGCGCTCAAGCAGAAGCTGCATTTCGATGCGGGTGAGCGCATCTAGCGCCCCGAGGGGTTCATCCAGCGCCAGAATTTGCGGATGCGCCACCAGCGCGCGTGCCAGCGCCACGCGCTGCTTCTGGCCTCCAGACAGGACATAGGGCCACTCGCCCGCCCGGTCCTTTAGACCAACCTCTTCGAGAATGGCAAGCGCCTGCTCGTTCGCCGCCTCACCTTTGGCGATGCCGGTCAGGCCCACGGATACATTGTTTGCAATGCGCTCCCATGGCAAAAGGCGCGGCTCCTGAAACATCATGCGAGTGCGGCTCGATGCGTCTTTCGAAACGGTGCCACTTGTGGGCGCATCAAGACCGGCCAAGATACGCAGAAGCGTGCTCTTGCCGCATCCACTCTTGCCGATAATAGCCAGAAACTCGCCTTCCCGCACATCGAGATCGATGCCGCGCAGAACCGGTTTATCGCCAAAGGTCTTGGTCACATTGCGGAAGCTGAAAGCGACCTTGCTGTCGTTCTGCTTGCCGCGCTGTTCAACCTTGGTCTCTGCCCCGGAAGGGGAGGATGATGGGGCATCGGGGCGTCTCAACGTCGTAACATTGCTGGTCGACATGGGTTACCTCAGACTTTCTTGAAGGCTGGATGCCACTGCAGGAAGATGCTTTCGAGGAAGCGGGCAAAACTGTCCGCCAGCTTGCCAAGAAGCGCGTAAATAAGGATCGACAGCACGACGACATCGATCAGCAGGAACTCGCGCGCCTGCATGGCCATGTAGCCGAGGCCGGAAGAGGAGGAAATCGTTTCCGCCACGATAAGCGTCAGCCACATGATGCCGAGCGCATAACGCAGGCCGGTGAAAATGGACGGCAGCGCGCCGGGCAGGATCACTCGCCGGAACAGGGTGAAGGGCGACATGCCATAGGTACGCCCCATCTCCACCAGTTGCGGATCGACCCCCTGAATGCCGAGCAGCGTGTTGATGTAGATGGGGAAAAACACTCCGAGTGCCACGAGGAAAAGCTTTGCCTCCTCGTCGATGCCGAACCAGAGGATGACGAGCGGAATGAGCGCCAGATGCGGGATGTTGCGGATCATCTGCAGCGTCGTGTCGGTAAAGCTGCGGGAAAACCGCGACAGTCCGTTGGCCAGCCCGAAGATGAAACCAATCGCGCCGCCAACGGCGAAACCGGCCAGAGCGCGAGCGGAGCTGACACCGATATTGGCGATGAGTTCCCCTGAAAGCAAAAGCCGCCAGAAGGCTTCCGCGACGGCAGAGGGAGCCGGCAGGACGTTTGCCGAAATGAGACCGACGCGGGCAGCAAGCTCCCAGCCGGCAAGAATGATGGCAGGAAGCAACCAGCCCGTGATGCTTCCAGCCTCGATACGCCTTCTGATGCTCATCGCGAAGCCCTCCGTATCCGGGATCAGTTGGTGGCGCCTGACCAGACGGCATCCTTGATGCTGATCTGCTTAGGGATCAGGCCCAGGCGATAAAAGCGGTCGGCAGTTTCCTGCTGGCTGGCAATGATCTTGTCATCGATTTTCGAAATACCGAATTCCGAACGGTTCGCAGCCAGCGTCTGCGCTTCCAGCGGTACACCTGTCACCTCATGCAGGGCTGCCGCAACCTTGTCGCGGTTGGCGGCGGACCATTTGGCCGCCTCGCCCAGGGCATCAAGCGTGATATTGATGGTGTCGGCATGGGATTTGGCATAGTCGCGGTTGGCGAGGAAATAGGTGCTCACGTTGAGAACCTCGCTGGTGCGGGCCAGAGTGACGGGCTTATAGCGGGTCTCGGCAATTGCATAGAACGGATCCCAGACGGCCCAGGCGTCGATCTTGTCGCTGGCAAAGGCTGCCGCCGCGTCAGCAGGGCTGAGATAGACCACGTCGATATCGCTAAATTTCAGGCCGTTCTTCTCAATTGCCGCCACCAGCAGATTGTGGGCGCTTGTGCCCTTGCCGACGCCGACCTTTTTGCCCTTCAGATCGGCAACCGACTTTATACCGCTCTCGGGCTTGGTGAAGATCGCCTCACCCTTACCGTTCGAGGGAAGAGCCGCAACGTAAACGATGGCCGAACCGGCCGCCTGACCGAAGATTGGCGGCGCATCGCCCGTCCAGCCGACATTGATGGAGCCAACATTCAAGGCCTCCACCAGCGGTGGGCCTGCGGTGAATTCGACCCACGAAACCTTGACGCCCTTGGCCTCAAGCGCCTTTTCGATGACGCCCTGTTGCCTCGCGATCACCGGCAGGCCGGTTTTCTGATAACCGATCTTCAGCTCTTCCGCCGCCTGCGCCTGCAAGGGCAGAACGGACAATGCAGCGACAACAAGAAAACTGGCGGAGAGGGCACGACGGGTAATGGCTGGCATTTTAGCTCCTTGTCGCCGACCCCTGGGGCCGGTTTGCGATATGGAGCAATGCTAGGGTTTTCGATGAAAACGATAGAGAGAGGATAATTCAATATCAGCGATATTGCGGGAATAAAATTCCGCAGAGACGCCTCTTTCCCGCAAATCATCGCAGGAGGCATTACCAAGCCTGCTTAACAGACGAATGCCGGTGCGGACTGGCCGCACCGGCATGATGGATCAATATCGCTATCGAACGCGCAAACTTGCGAAGCGATTTACTCGATATCGAAGGAAACGCCCTGCGCCAAAGGCAGCGCCTTGGAGTAGTTGATGGTGTTGGTGGCGCGGCGCATATAGGCCTTCCATGCATCCGAACCAGATTCGCGGCCACCGCCGGTTTCCTTTTCACCACCGAATGCGCCGCCGATTTCCGCGCCCGAGGTTCCGATATTGACGTTGGCGATGCCGCAATCCGAGCCTTCCGAGGACAGGAAACGTTCCGATTCCTGAATGTCACGGGTGAAGATCGACGACGACAGACCAGCGGCAACGGCGTTATGCGCGTCAATCGCCTGATCGAGATCGCTGTACTTCATCACATAAAGGATCGGCGCGAACGTCTCTTCCAACACCGGCCCCGCCTGTTCAGGCATTTCGACAAGTGCCGGCTTTACATAATAGGCATCCGGCGCACCCGTATCCACGCGCCCGCCGCCATTCACCACGCCGTCATGCGCCTTGGCCGCTTCGAGCGCCTTCTGCATCCCGTCGAAAGCCGCCTTGTCCACCAACGGTCCGACAAGCGCCGATGTTTCCAGCGGATTGCCGACGGAAACGGAGGCGTAGGCCTTTTTCAGACGCGGCACGAGCTGGTCGTAAACACTGTCATGCACAAAGAGACGGCGAAGCGTGGTGCAGCGCTGGCCGGCCGTGCCCATGGCGCCGAAGGCAATGGCGCGCAGCGCCATGTCGAGATCGGCAGACGGGCAGACGATGCCGGCATTGTTGCCGCCCAGTTCCAGAATGGCGCGGGCGAAGCGCTTCGCCAGACGCGGGCCGACATCGCGGCCCATGCGGGTGGAACCGGTGGCAGAAACCAGGGGAACCTTGGGGTTGTCCACCAATGCTTCACCAACGGCGCGGTCGCCGATCAGAAGCTGCGACAGCCCTTCCGGCGCATCGCCAAAACGGGCTACGGCACGTTCGAAGATGCCCTGAACCGCAAGTGCCGTCAGCGGGGTCTTTTCAGATGGCTTCCAGACCACCGAATTGCCGCAGACTAGCGCGAGCGCCGCGTTCCACGACCAGACCGCGACCGGAAAATTGAAGGCGGAGATAACGCCGACAACGCCGAGCGGATGCCAGGTTTCCATCATACGGTGGCCGGGGCGTTCGGTGGCGATGGTGAGGCCGTAAAGCTGGCGGGACAAACCGACCGCGAAATCGCAGATATCGATCATCTCCTGCACTTCGCCGAGACCTTCGGACGGGACCTTGCCCGCTTCCAGCGAGACGAGCCGACCGAGATCTGCCTTGAAGGAGCGCAGTTCTTCGCCCAGAAGCCGGATCAGTTCGCCACGGCGCGGAGCAGGCACGTTGCGCCAAATCTTGAAGGCGGCATCGGCCTTGTCGACCACGGCTGCGACACCCTCGACCGAAATGGTCTTGAGGCTGGCGATCTGTTCACCCGTTACCGGGCTGAACGACGCCATATCGCCGCCGGTATAAAGATCGCGGGCGACGCCCATTCTGTCGAGCAGGGCCGCGGCTTCCTGTTTCACGTCAAGCTTCGTCGTCGCATCCATGTCAAATTATCCTTTTTGGCTCAAAGGGGAGGAAAGGCCGTTTTTGATACGGCGCTTTCAACTCCCGTCGCTGTTCTTTCCCCGAGTTTATCATTTTGTGAAACGGGGTCTCCGTCGAAGCCGGCAAAACACCATTCCATTCTTTCCCGTAATCATATATGGCCATAATGACCCTTTTCCAATGAGGAAAGCGGGTAAGTTGATGCGAGAATGGTATGGATCCGCGCAGAAGACTGGTCCCTGATATCGTAACCCTGCAAGCATTCGAGTGTGCCGCAAGGCATGGGAATTTTACCCGTGCGGCGGAAGAACTCAACCTCACGCAAAGTGCGGTCAGCCGGCAGATCGGCGAACTCGAGGCGCAGACCGGAATGCAGCTTTTCGAACGCATCCGCCGGCGCGTCGTCCTGTCGGAAGCGGGTCGCAAATTCCTGCCAGACGTGCGGCGCCTGTTGCAGCAATCCGAACAGCTGATGGTGCGCGCGGTCTCGGCCGGAACATCTCATGCATCACTTTCCGTCGCCACCCTGCCAACCTTCGGCAGCCGCTGGCTGATGCCGCGTCTGCACCGCTTCATCGACGCCAACCCGGAAATGACCATCACCATCGGCTCGCGCTCGCACCCTTTCGATTTCGATGAGGAAGGTTTCGACCTCGCCATCCATTACGGCCAGCCGGTCTGGGCGCACGGCACCTGCACCTTTTTATGCAACGAAGTGATCGTGCCGGTCGCCAGCCCCGCTCTGCTTCAGCGCGCGGGAATGAGAGAGCCGGAGGATTTTAACCGACAACCGTTGCTGCACGTGACCACACGGCCGAAACTATGGACTGAGTGGCTGGAGATGAATGGGGTAACGGCGGAGAATGCCTATAGAGGCAGCCGTTTCGACCAGTTTTCGATGATCATTGAAGCAGCCATAAGCGGCATTGGCTTTGCCCTTCTGCCGAAATATCTGATCGAGGCGGAACTCGTCTCCGGCCGTCTCGAAATCGTCTTCGACATTCCACTGCAAACCGACAAGAGCTATTATGTTGCCCTGCCGGAAGGGCGGCAGGACAATGTCCTTGCCCGCGCCTTCCAGGCATGGCTTCTCGATCAGGTCGGCAAGCCGGCCTAGATATTCACACAGTGCCGCCGATGGAAACCTCGTCAAGCCCCGGCAGATCGGGGCCGACCGGCACGATCCGGGTCGGATTGAGCGCCTTGATCGAATAATAACCGCGCTTGATGTGGTCGATATTGACCGTGTCACGCACGCCCGGAATGTTTAGCACCCGCATCATATAGGCCTGCAGGGCCCGATAGTCGGCAATGCGGCGAAGGTTGCACTTGAAGAGGCCGTAATAGGCGGCATCGAAACGCACCAGCGTCACGAAAAGCCTGACATCCGTTTCCGTCAGGCGATCGCCGAAGAGGAAGGGACCGCCTGATGCCAGGCGAGTTTCAAGTTCCTG
Organism: Agrobacterium sp. 10T429; assembly: GCF_056393925.1. Lineage (NCBI taxonomy): Bacteria > Pseudomonadati > Pseudomonadota > Alphaproteobacteria > Hyphomicrobiales > Rhizobiaceae > Agrobacterium > Agrobacterium sp. 10T429. Next base: position 219,238 of record NZ_JBFTGV010000008.1, on the reverse strand, counting down.
AAGTGTCGCGAAGACGTCGGCGAAGGCTTCCTCATAGGCAAGCTGGGTGGTGGCAAAACCGGTTCTGTAGACACCGTTGTTGAGGCGGGGATAGATATGGTCGTTGAGCGCATCAATCGCGTCCCGCAGATCTTCCGGATAAAGATCGATGCCGTTATCGGCCAGATCGCCGAAACCGGAATTCAGCATGCGGAGAATGTCGGCGGATTCGTTGTTGACGATGGTTTTCGTCTTCTTGTCCCAAAGAACCGGAACGGTGGCACGGCCGGTATAATGCGGATCGGCGCTGGTATAGGCTTCGTGCATATAAGCGAAGCCGTTCAGCCCGTCGCGATCCGAACCTGGATAATCGCCGAATTTCCAACCCTCGTCGGAGAGCGCCGGCTCCACAATTGAGACCGAAATGACATCCTCGAGCTTCTTGAGCTTGCGGCCGATCAGCGTGCGTGAGGCCCATGGACAAATCAGCGCGACATAGAGATGATAGCGCCCAGCCTCGGCCTTGAAAGCGCCCTCTCCCGTCGGGCCTGCTGAACCATCAGACGTTACCCAGTTGCGGAAGCCGGATGTCTGGCGAACGAAACCACCCTTCTTGTCGGTCGCCTGCACCGGGTGCCATTCGGCGGTCCACTTTCCATCCACGAGCATTTTGGGCTCTCCATTCATCTATCGATGAAAAGCTTATGGGGCCGTCTGCACCCACCCCACAAGCCGCGCTTCGGTTGACGCACTGTTTCCGATCGATGGATGACTTCAAAGCCGATTGCGGAAAAACGGATTCCAGCGAACTGTGCCGAGCCTGACCCTTTCGCGGATCATCGTCAGAAGTCCCGATGCAGCGATGACACCCAGCCCAAGCACCGCGATCGCATCCGGATATTCGTGGAAGAAAGTCATGCCGATCGCCACGGCCCAGAGGATCTGAGAATAATGCGAGGGTGCAATCTGGCTGGCCGGCGCGATACGTGTTGCGACGAGCAGCGTTATCTGTCCCGTCGCCGTGCAGAGGCCGATGAAGGCAAAGGCGGCGAACTGGTGCAGATTGGGCATGACGAACTCGGGAATCGAGGCAATGCCGTTGAAGGTGAGGCCGTAGACCAAAAGCACGCCCATGATCGAGGTGCGCTTCTCCTTGCCCGCAAGCGAGCGGAGCAGCACGATGGTCATCGCCGCCAGGAATGCGACACCGATGGCTGCGACGTGCCCGAGTTCCAGCGCCTTGAAGCCGGGCCGCACGACGAGCAGAACACCGACGATGCCGGCCAGAACGGCCGCCCAGCGCCATGGCCCTATATCTTCCTTCAATACGACAGCAGACAGCACTGTCACGAACAGCGGTGAGAGAAAGATCAGCGCATAGGCTTCGGCCAGCGGAATGGTTGTGAAGGCATAGATACCGAGAATACCGGCGAACAGGCCGGAAATCGCCCGCCCGTGCACCGCAAACGGACGGCTCATGCGCCAGAATTCACGCCACCTTTCCTCACGCGGCTTGCTGAAGAAGATGAAGATGCCGGAAAACAGGATGCTGAAAAAGCCGATCTCGAAAACGCTGATCTGTGATCCAAGCGACTTGATCGTGGCATCGCCCAGGGAAAAGGTCGCATAAGCGAACAGACCGAGCAGAAAACCCTTTTGCATTTGAACTTCCCCGAACAGCGACCGCAACGCAAAGCGCACCCCGGCCGCTTAAAGCAACCCGGACGCCCCTTAAGGGACAGACAGTCTGGCAGATTTGATCCTCACCCTATGGCTAGACCCGGCTACCTATGAGTGCAAGCCGCAAAAGCCGCAAAAACACCCGATCCGACCGCATCGATGCAGATGGCCGCAAGGTGCGGCAAATTTGTCCCGCCGACGCCATCATATCACCGTCACGGAAAGAGGTTAGCCCGTGTTGATCGTGGCGCTTGGCGGCAAGCGTGAAGGCGGCTAAACAATGTGGTGTGATTGCACCCGCTGATTTCGCCTGAAGCTTGCTGCGCGAACATCGCCTCACGAACCGAAAGGAAGAAGAATGCGGATAGTGATGATCGGTGCCGGTTATGTCGGCCTTGTTTCCGGTGCGTGTTTTGCCGATTTCGGCCATGACGTGATCTGCGTGGACAAGATGCCGGAGAAGATCGAAGCGCTGAAAAGCGGCCATATCCCGATCTTCGAACCGGGTCTGGAAGTCATCGTTGCCAACAACGCCAAGGCGGGCCGGTTGAGCTTCACCACCGACCTCTCCTCCGCGGTTGCCAATGCCGACGTCGTGTTCATCGCGGTCGGCACGCCCTCGCGGCGCGGCGACGGCCACGCCGATCTCGGGTATGTCTATGCGGCGGCGAAAGAAATCGCCCATTCGCTTGACGGCTTCACCGTCATCGTCACCAAGTCTACCGTTCCCGTCGGCACAGGGGACGAGGTGGAACGCATCATCCGCGAAGAAAACCCCTCGGCCGATTTTGCCGTTGTTTCCAACCCGGAATTTCTGCGGGAAGGCGCGGCCATCGAGGATTTCAAGCGACCGGACCGCATCGTCGTCGGTCTTTCCGACGAGCGCGCCCGCCCGGTGATGACGGAGGTTTACCGTCCGCTTTATCTCAACCAGTCGCCTTTGCTCTTCACCACCAGGCGCAGTTCGGAACTGATCAAATATGCCGCCAACGCCTTTCTGGCGATGAAGATCACCTTTATCAACGAAATGGCGGATCTGTGCGAAAAGGTCGGCGCCAATGTTCAGGATATTTCGCGCGGCATCGGCCTCGATGGCCGCATCGGCGCGAAGTTCCTGCATGCCGGCCCCGGTTATGGCGGCTCCTGTTTCCCCAAGGATACGCTGGCGCTTGCCAAGACCGCACAGGACTATGACGCCCCTGTGCGGCTGATCGAGACCACCATTGCCATCAACGACAACCGCAAGCGCGCCATGGGCCGCAAGGTCATCAACGCGGTGGGTGGCGACGTGCGCGGCAAGAAGATCGCCGTCCTTGGCCTGACCTTCAAGCCCAATACCGACGACATGCGCGACAGCCCGGCAATTGCCATCATCCAGACCCTCCAGGACGGCGGCGCCAAGGTGGTCGGCTACGATCCGGAGGGAATGGTGAATGCCCGCCATGTGATCGAGGGTATCGACTATGCCAGCGGTCCCTACGAGGCTGCCGAAGGCGCCGATGCCCTCGTGATCGTGACGGAATGGAACCAGTTCCGCGCACTCGATCTGCCGCGCCTGAAGGCCATCATGAAAACCCCCGTTCTGGTTGATCTGCGCAATATCTACCGCACGGACGAGGTCACCGGGCACGGCTTCGTTTATGCCGGCATTGGCCGCCCGCACGACAGCAGTTCCGACAAGGGCCAATAGCGGTTTCGCCTTCGAAGTTTCATTAAAACGGTTTTTGCGCTTCGGTTCGGCCGCAAACGCACCAACGGATGTGGGATATAGTCATCATGCGTTATCTGGTTACCGGCACCGCGGGCTTCATCGGTTTTTACGTTGCCAAACGGCTGCTCGATGCCGGCCATTTCGTAACCGGTTTCGACGGGATGACGAAATATTACGATGTCAGCCTGAAAGAAAAACGCCATGCGATCCTTTCCCGCTCCAACGGTTTCAGGGCCGAAATCGGCATGCTGGAAGACACGGATGCGCTGAAGCGCGCGGCAGAGGCTGCCGAACCGGAAATCATAATTCACCTCGCCGCTCAGGCGGGTGTTCGCTACAGCCTCGAAAATCCACGCGCCTATATCGATTCCAATCTCATCGGATCGTGGAACATGCTGGAGCTTGCCAAGAACCTGCGTGTCAAACACCTGATGCTGGCTTCGACTTCCTCCATCTACGGCGCCAATGAAAAAATTCCCTTTGCGGAAAGCGACAAGGCCGACGAGCCGATGACGCTTTATGCGGCCACCAAAAAATCGATGGAATTGATGGCGCACAGCTACGCCCATCTCCACAAACTGCCCACCACAGCCTTCCGTTTCTTCACGGTTTACGGACCGTGGGGACGGCCGGACATGGCGCCAATCAAATTCGTCGACGCCATCTCGAACGGCGAGCCGATCGATATTTACGGCCAAGGCAATATGAGCCGCGACTTCACCTATATCGATGACCTCGTTGAAGGTATCGTCCGGCTGAGCCAGGTCATTCCGTCCGAGGAAAACCGGGTAACTGAGGAAGGCGTCACCGACACGCTGTCGCACCACGCACCCTTCCGCATCGTCAATATTGGCGGCGGCCAACCGGTAGAGCTGATGCACTTTGTCGAAACGGTCGAAAAGGCGGTCGGCAGGCCGGCAATCCGCAACATGTTGCCGATGCAGCAGGGAGACGTTCCCCGCACCTTCGCTTCACCCGATCTTCTGAGGGCCTTGACGGGCTATGTGCCGCAAACCCCGGTTGAGGAGGGCATCAAGGCCCTCGTCGCCTGGTATCGTGACATGCAGTCGACGGAGCTGCGCGAATAAATCAAAGCGTCGCCAGCAGACGATTTGAAAGCATACCGCCGGAGGCGCTCTGCATGGCGATCTTGGTTTCCACGGCTTCGATGATCGTATCGCTGAAATCGACATCGGTGAGGTCGCGAATGTTGGAGAGACCGCCGGGCGAAAACACGTTTACCTCCAGTATCTTGTCGCCGACAATATCAAGCCCGACCAGGAACATACCGTCTTCCACCAGCTTGGGCCGCATCATTTCGGCAAGCGCCACAATCTCGTCCGTCACCTTCACGGCCTCGGCAGTGCCCTTGGCGTGAATGTTGGAGCGCAGATCGCCTTTTGCCGGAACGCGGCGCAAAGCCGCATATTGTCCGTCGCGCATCAGAGGCTTGCCATTCATCATGAAGAACCGAATATCGCCATCCTTGGCGGCCGGCAGATAGGCCTGTGCAATCAAGTAACCTTCGAGACTGACCGCCTCGAAAATCTGGTTGAGATTGGCCTCCTTGCTGGAGCCGATCTTGAAGACGTTCTTGCCGCCTGAACCCTGCAGCGGCTTGACGATGACACCCTTAGGGTGGGTATCCGCAAATGCGCGTATTTCATCGACATTGCGCGAGATGATCGTGGTCGGGCGTACGATTTCCGGAAAGCTCTGGAAATAGAGCTTGTTCTGCGCCAGCGCCAATCCTTCCGGGTCGTTCAAAACCACAACGCCGCGCTGTTCTGCCAGCCGCCCGAACAGAATGCCGGCATGCACCGCCCATGGCCGCGTCGTCTGATCCAGCGAGGGATCGTTGCGCAGCATCAGCGCGTCGATTTCCTCTACATCCATGGTACGCCGTTCCAGTGCTTTGTCCTGAAGTGCAGCGTGAAAAGCATCGGCTTTCTTGTATTTGGCCTTCGGTAGAACGGTGGCGTGTACGGTCAGGCTATCATCCGAGCGCAAGGTAAAATCGCCAGGCGTCAGATACACCACCTCGTGACCGCGATTGAGCGCCGCCATGGCCAGCAGGCCGGTTGCGAAAGTAGGCCCCTCAGTTTCGATGGAATTGACGAAAAATGCGATACGCATAAGCCCCTCCTGTAATATTACAATGTCGCCAGTTCAGCGATGGATAATCCGGCCCGTATCTTTTCCAGCCGCTCATTGGCCTTGGCCGGCAGCAGAAAAGCGGGACGTACGCCCGGCGGACGCAAGAGGCCGCGCAAGGCAAGCTCCTGCATCACCGGGAAATGGGCAGCGGCAATCTTGCCCATCCAGAACGGATCGAGCGCGCCACCCTTGCGCAGATGCTCCAGCACCTCCGCAAGCCCACGCAGATAGATCACGTCCTTGGAAAGACCGCCGCCACGATAGATGCGCAAAACCATGTTGAAGGCGCCAGCCTCGTCGAAACCATGATCGCGGGTCATAGTCCGGAACGTCTCAACAAAAGTCGCGCCGTCCAGCATGGCGGCGCAGCCGACGACACGGCCGGCGATCAGCCGCAGGCGCTCGCGCGTCATGCCGCCGGCCAGATGTTCCGCCAGCACTGCCAGCCCTTCCTGCACGCCCTCGTAACCGGAAAGGCCGGTGCGGAAGAGCCGGAGGCCCTGAAACGAACCGTTGAAATAAGTGAGGAGATGCACGCCGATCTCATGCGACAGCAGCGCTTCGACCCGGCGCTGTTCCATGACGGTGTGGCGAGAAATCAGGAGCTTCTCGCCCGTCACCATCAGGCCAGGCGGCAGGTCATCCCTGATCTCGACACGCGCCTTGAATTCCGGCTCCTCCGCCAGATAGGTCTCGATCATCTCGCGCGATTTTTTGGCGACCGCATAACAATCGACCATGGCGATTTCGCCGCTCTCATCCTTGCGTGGGCAATCGGCAAGCACCTTGAGCGCCAGCGTCAAAAGCGCGGGTTCGACGGCACCGTAAAGGGCGCGGGAGAAATCGGTGAAAGTACGGCGATGCAGATTGGCCAGCATGGTCAGTTGCAGATCGATCTCCTGCTGTTTCTCCCGGTAGAGATGATAGAGCACCGGGTCTTCCAGATGATCGAAAACGACGGAATAGAGCTTGCGTTTCTGCTCCTCGACGTCAACGCCGAGCGGCCGGTAAAGCAGGCGCGGCGCATATTGGAAGCTGCCGTCGCGAAATTCCTCGAAGGCCCGGCGGGCATTGATCGGCGTCACGGACAGAAGAAAATCAAAGGACGAGACGATGTCGTCTATTGAACGATCGGCACGTCTGACGGCATCAACGAAGGCCTTGCGGCCGAGCGCGCGATGGCTGGTAACCTTGAGTGCATCTTTACCGGCAGCGAATGACGAGAAGGCCTGAAGGCCGGCATCGAAAATATCCGCAATCATCGTCTCGCGCAGGCCGGGATAATCGGCGCCGGATTCAGGCTGTCGGTAGATCGGCGCGAAACGCACGCTGATGCAGGGAAAATCAAGCCCGGCATTTTGAAATCTGAGGATCGGATCGGCATCCGGTTCGGGCCGGGTTATGCGGGGCGTGCGGAAACGCACTTCGGCATCACAAACCGCCTTAATGAAAACACGGCGTGCACTTTGCGTTTCCGGCTCAGATGTTGCCGAGACGGAAACCTCATAATGCGGCAGGAAAGGTGAATCGTCAGCGAGCAGAATGTCGTGTTCCAGTTCGCCGATATCGAGAACCATGAAGGCGCCGAAACGTTCGCGCATGGCCGTGCCGACGGCTGCAATCAGGGGTGCAGCCTCCTGAATGCTCGATGCGATCAGATAAGATGCATGCGCAGAGGCGATATCGCGGGCCGCAAGGTCCTTCGTGCCACCAGTCAGATGCAGGCAAAGAAACGGCAGCGGCCGGTCGATATGCAGCCGGCCGTTCTTTCCGACATCACGACGGACGGCTTTGCCGGCCTCAAGGCAGGCGACGACATCGTCTACCAGCTCGATAACCTGTAACGGTTCACCACGCGCCGAGGAGACGTTCATCGCCGCGCCCTCAGGCATTCTTCGAGAACCGGCTGAAGTGCGGTGATAGCGTCGCGAATATCGGAAACGACGCGCTTATCCGGCTTACCGGTCCACTCGTCCATGAAGAATTTCTTGAACTCCACTGCGATGGCGCAGCCGTTCTGCGCAAAACGCTCGTGAATAAACCGGGTCTGCTCACCCTTGCCCTGAAAGGCGACGTTCTCGCGTACATCAAGGCGGCGTCCGCCGATGGTGGCTGTCGCAAAATGATGGCCCACCGCACTGACGACGTCACTCCAGCGGCTGCGATCCATGGAAAATGTGCCGATATTGATATCAGGCGCTTCCGCCTGGGGCGTTTGCGGCGCTGTAGCGCCCTGCCGGCGATGATTGTAGCTGTGTATGTCCAGCACGACAAAAGCACCATGCCGCCGCTCGACGGTTGAAAGAACTGCTTCGAGCATTGCGTAATAGTCGGCATGAAAATCGAGCGATTGCCGGGTGGCCTCTTCCGGCGGCTCCTGTTTCCAGACCTCCAGCCCCCAGGATTGTTCCGGCTTCAGATAAACTGCCTGATCGGCGAACCGGTTGAGATCGATTTCGAAACGCGAATGGTGAACGACAATGCGGTTTGTCATTCCCGCGATCATCTCGCCGGTAAAAGGGTCTTCCTCTCTCAGCCGCTGGTCGGCGGAAAGAGCCATCAGCGAGGCTATGTCCGGGCGAATGAGATGACCATCATGAATGGCCGTGCCGATGATCGGTGAATTGCCGAAGTCGATCGACCAGAAACCCTTGTTTTCGTCGTTGCCGCGGCACTCGCCGTCACTGTGTCTGGCTGTCATGCTGCCTCCCCTGCATCTGGGCTAAAACAGCACGACTTGCCGGTTTGTTCCGATAAAAATTGCGCGCGATACATTTGTCCTTGGCAAGAATCCGCCTGAAAAAATGCGGAACCATACCGGAAAGCTCACGTTGTTCTGGCAGGAGGGCCGCCGTGTCAAACGGACACGATGGCGCTGAAGAACATCGGGATTTTTCCGTTTTCTCCCGGTGGCCAACGAAATGGCAGCCGAGCTTCTTACCCATCCGGCGCCCTCCGTCCCCGCTTTCCACGCACAAGGAACCGCGACATGGAAAAGACCGAAACGCGTAAACTTGCAGAAGAATATCTGCGGCTCGGCGGCACCCGTCAGGTCATGATCGACGACAACAAGACCTTCGTGCGCCAATGGGAAGACGAACCGGCAGAAGCCGAGACCTTCTGGCAAACGAATATCGAAAAGCTCGATCCGGAGCGCCGTGAGGATGTGGAGTTTTTTCTGCCCTCCGTGAATTCGGACAAAGACGAAAACAGATAAACAGGAAGGAAACAGACATGACTGCCATCAACACTGCAAAAATCGTCATTCTCGCAACGGACGGCTATGAGCGTTCGGAACTGCGCGTGCCATATGATCAGCTGAAGGCCAAGGGCGCGGACGTCAAGATCGCCTCGATCAAGGATGGTGAGATCAAGAGCTGGGACGAAAAGAACTGGGGCGACAGCATCGCCGTCGATATGTCCGCGAAGAACGTCAGCGCCAATGATTTCAATGCACTCGTCCTGCCCGGCGGCCAGATCAATCCGGACGTATTGCGTCATGACGAGGATGCAATGCGCGTGGTGCGAGATTTCGTCAAATCCGGCAAGGTCGTGGCTGCCATCTGCCATGCCCCTTGGCTTCTGGTTGAAGCAGATGCCCTGCGCGGTCGTGACGCGACCTCCTATTGGTCGATCAAAACCGACCTGAAAAATGCCGGCGCCAACTGGAAGGACGAAAAGGTTGTGACCGATAAGGGCATCATCACGTCTCGCAGCCCCGATGATCTGGACGCCTTCGTCGCCAAAATCATCGAGGAGGTCGAAGAAGGCAACCACGAGCGCCGCGCTGCCTAAGGGCCGTAAAGCGGAAAAAAACCAGAGCGCATCCGGCCTATCCAAAATGGCCGGATGCGCTCTCTGTCTTTGTTTGTTCGCATTTTCCAGACGTAACCCGCCAGGCGTTTCCACCGTAAATGCCCTGCACCTTTCAGGAAAACTCCATGCCCACATCGGAACTGACGAAGGAACGCGACCTCAGGGAATCGAAACCCCTTTGGGCCGACACGCCACGCATAGGCCTCCGCACCAGAAACACCCCGAGTTCCGACCATTACGATACGATCGTCGTCGGCGCCGGCATCAGCGGCGCGCTTGCCGCCCATGCGTTGCAGAGACCGGGGCAATCCATGCTGATCGTCGACCGGCGTGATCCGGTGATGGGCAGCAGTGTCGCCAGCACTGCGATGATACAGCACGAGATCGACACACCCCTGATCGAGCTCAGAAAGATGATCGGCAAGGATGCTGCTGATCGGGCGTGGCAGCGCTCCGCGCGCGCCGTGCTGCGGCTGGAGGAAATCGTTTCTTCGCTTGGCATTTCCTGCAGCATGGCGCGCAAACAGGCGCTTTATCTTGCCGGAGACGAGATGGGTTTGCGTGCATTGAAGGCCGAAGCGGCAGCGCGCGAAGAGGCCGGGATCGAGGCCCGCTTTCTCGACACCGCAGAACTTAAAAACGACTATGCGATTGAGCGGACAGGGGCGATCCTCAGCGATATCTCCGCTTCCGCCAATCCGGCGCAGCTGACGGCAGGCCTGTTGCGCCACACAGCGGGCGCCGGCGCTGAGATCGTTTCACAACTTGAAATCACCGATCTTCGAAATCTCGGTGACGAGGTGGTCGTCGCCACAGCACAGGGCAAAATCATTTCCGCGCGCAATATCGTTTTCTGCACCGGATACGAATTCCTGAAATCGCTCGAAAGCCCGAAACACCAGATCATCTCCACCTGGGCGCTGGCGAGTGCGAAGGGTATCGATCTGCCGGACTGGCTGAATAGCCACATCCTCTGGGAGGCTTCAGATCCCTATCTCTACCTGCGCACCGACCGGGACGGGCGCCTTATTGCCGGTGGTGAGGATGAAGAGAACTCCACATCCTACCTGTCTGAGAGCAAGCTTGCCTCCAAGGCGGATGCAATCAAACGCAAGATCGAAAAGCTTCTTGGCGTCGACATCGGCGAACCCGAATATCGCTGGGCGGCCGGCTTCGGCACGACCACCACGGGCCTGCCGCTGATCGGCGCGGTTCCCGGCATGAAGAACGTTTATGCCGTCATGGGCTTTGGCGGCAACGGCATCACCTTCAGCCAGATCGCCGCCGAGATAGTCGCCGCTGCCGTTAATGGTGGCAAGGACCCCGACGCCGATCTCTTCCGTTTCGACTGATGCCGCTTGTCATCCTATATGCGGCGGAGCGTCTGCTGGAATATAAAACGTTGCGCGCAACAGAGCCGGAACCATAGGGGCTCCGAAAGGTTTGTCTCCCGTGCGCAATGGCGTACATCACGCACTTTCACACCATGGGAGAAGAACCAATGGCCGAGAAAAAACTCGACGACCTGTTTTACGATACGCTGAAGGATATCTATTACGCCGAAAGGCAGATCCTGAAAGCTCTGCCGAAAATGGCGCGGGCAGCGACAGACCCGAAGCTGAAACAGGCCTTCGAAAAGCACAAAGAAGAAACGCAGGGCCAGATCGAACGCCTGCAGGAAGTGTTCGAGATCATCGGCAAGCGGGCGCAGGGTAAGACCTGCGAGGCCATCCAGGGCATCATTGCCGAGGGCGAAGAGATTATGGACGATTTCAAGGGCACCGCAGCTCTCGATGCCGGTCTCATTTCCTCAGCCCAGGCGGTCGAACATTACGAAATCGCCCGTTATGGCACCCTGAAGGCATGGGCCGAAAAGCTTGGTCATGCCAATGCCGTTACCCTGCTGGATGCGACGCTGAAGGAAGAGTCCAAGACGGACGATGCGCTGAGCGCGCTTGCCAAGACATCGATCAATGCCGCAGCACAGAAAAAGGCGGCCTGATCGCCTTTTCCAACTGCACAAGCAAAAACCGGAATGGTCACCCATTCCGGTTTTTTTTGTTTGATTGAATCCGCCTCGTTTTACGGCAGGGTATAGGCGATCACATAGTCGCCCGGCTTGGTTCCAACCGAGCCGTGACCACCCGCAACCATCACAACATATTGCTTGCCGCCATCCAGCGCATAGGTCATGGGCGTTGCCTGCCCGCCAGCCGGCAGACGTGCTTCCCAGAGCTGTTTGCCGGTGGTGAGGTTGTAGGCGCGCAGATAGTTGTCGACGGCAGCACCGAGGAAGGCCACGCCACCCTTGGTAATCATCGGCCCGCCAATGCCCGGTACGCCCACCTTGAAGGGCAACGGCAGCGGCGTCATGTCATGGACCGTGCCGTTCTTGTGCTTGTAGGCGATATCGCCGGTGCGCAGGTCGGCACCAGCGACATAACCCCACGGCGGTGCCTGGCAGGGGATTTTCAGCGGACCGAGGAACGGTCCCATGAAGACGCCATAGGGCGCACCGTCATTGCGGTTCAGCCCCTGCTCACTGCCCTTCTCGTCCTGGCCCTTCGGCGGGATGTCGGCGCGCGGCACGAGCTGCGAGGTAAAGGCAAGGTATGTCGGCATGCCGAACATGACCTGACGTTCGGGATCGACCGCGACGCTGCCCCAGTTGAACGTGCCAAAATTGCCGGGATAGATGATGGAGCCGTTCAGCGAGGGCGGCGTATAGCGGCCCTGATAGTTCAGCTGATGGAAGCGGATGCGGCAGGCGAGCTGATCGAACATGGAGACGCCCCACATGTCCTTTTCCTTCAGCGGCTCCGGCTTGAACGACAGCGCCGTCGTTGGCTGAGTCGGGGAGCTGAAGTCCTCAGGGATTGTACCGCCCGGTGCCGGTTCTTCCGTAATCGACAGAAGCGGCTCACCCGTGCGCCGGTCCAGAACGTAGATATCGCCCTGCTTTGTAGGGCCGACGAGTGCAGGAACGCTTTGACCGTTCTTGGTGATGTCGAGCAGCACCGGCTGGGCCGGCACATCCATATCCCAGAGGTCGTGATGAACCGTCTGGCGCACCCAGCGATCCTTGCCGGTATTGATATCGAGCGCCACGATGGAGGAGGAATATTTCTCCACATTCTCGCTGCGACCCATACCAAGCTGGTCCGGCACCTGATTGCCGAGGGGTACGTAAACGAGGCCAAGCCCCTCGTCGTAGCTCAACACGGACCAGCTGTTCGGCGAGTTGGTAGTGTAGGTTTCGCCTGCGGCAATCGGCTCGGTCTTTTCCGGATTGCCGGAATCCCAGTTCCAGATGAGTGCGCCGCTGTTCACATCGAACGCACGGATGACGCCGGACTGTTCCTGCGTGGAGTAGTTATCGTTCACCGCACCGCCGATGATGATCTTGCCCGCCGCGATCACGGGCGGCGAGGTCGAATAATAATAACCGGCAGGATTGTATTTCATGCCCTGTTCCAGATGCAGCACGCCCTGATCCGCAAAGGATGTGCAAATCTGACCGGTCGCTGCATCAAGCGCAATCAGCCGCGCATCCGAGGTCGGCAGGTAAACGCGCTGGGCGCAGGCGGTGCCCTGTGCGGCATTGGGTTCGGCATAATAGGAAACACCGCGGCACGTCTGGTGCTGGCGGTCCGGGTTAAGACCGACATTGGGGTCGTATTTCCATTTTTCCTTGCCGGTGGCGGCATCAATGGCGATCGCCCAATTGTGCGGCGTGCAGATATAAAGCGTATTGCCGATCTTGAGCGGCGTTACCTGATAGGTGGTTTCACCCACATCATCCGGTAGCTTCACGTCGCCGGTCTGGTACCGCCACGCTTCCTTCAGCTGCGAAACATTATCGACATTGACCTGCGTCAGCGGCGAATAGCGCTGGCCATAAGGCGTGCGGCCGTATTGATGCCAATCGCCATCCGGCACGTCGCCGCCATAGATCGGAGCTGACGCCACCTTCTCCTCAGACAAGGACCCTGCCTGGTCATGCGGATCCTGCGCCATCGAATATCCCGCCACCACAATGGAGGCGAGAACGGAGAGCGCGAGTGGCCAGGCGTTCGGGCCGTAATTCAGCCCTGTCGGGCTTGAAAAACCGAGAGGCTTCCTGACCCAGGGCACCAACAACCACAGGCCGATAAGAATGACGAAGCCACCCCGCGGCCCAAGTTGCCACCAGTCGAAACCCACTTCCCAGAGGGCCCAGGCGAGTGTCGCGACAATGAAGACGGCATAGACGTGGAGAGCTGCCCGGTTACGCTTGAACAGCAGAATGGCTGTCAACAGGAAGGCCATACCGGAAAGGACGTAATAGAAGCTCCCGCCCAACATGACGAGCTGAGAGCCAAAACCGAACAGCGCAAGGCCGATCAGCGATAGAATAACCGCAGTAACGGTGACTGCCATGAATGAAACCCCCGATTCCTGTCACTTTGCGTGAAATGGAATTGGGGGCAATCTGGTTCCATACAAACTCAACATTCACCGTGAAAAATTTCACGGCATGATGGTTATGGGTTTTGTGGCGCCGGCGCAGTCTCCGTCTGAGCGTTTTGCGGCCGGTTCTCGTCGGGTTCGAAAACCGCATATTCGACGACCGTCCAGACCACCAGCGCGAGAAGCAGACTGACTACCAGGATGACAAGAACCGGACGTCCTTTTACCCCTTGCCGCGCCCGCGTTGCGGTTTCATTTTTCGGATCATGCCGACCGCCAAGATAGCTGGTATTTTCTCTGGCCATGTCTCTCACTCCCTGTAACCCTGGTGATTTAATTCACAGGGACACAGTTTGTTCCAGACAGCAAAATCAGCTTAGCCGTACTCTGCGACCGCAAGTCTATCGCAACCGGCACCGTCGAACTCATCGACCGCACTGAAACTTTGCCCAATCCCCAGCCACGAGAATGGTGGCCGGCGATTGACGTCTTCGGTTTCGCACTGGATTTCCGGCGGGTTTTCAGAAATCGACAGCCACAGCGGTGGTCCCGCCGTTTCAAAGTCGCATTGGTCGCCGGCGGCTTCGAGGTATCTCGTCGTGTCGCGGCGACGCACCCGCCATACGGGCAGCATCTCCAGAAAATTGAGAATTCGTATCATCATGATTGTCAGGCGAAATATCTATTAAAAACAACGTCCGTACTGTGGCACGCCCGCCGCGCAAGCGCATCCCTGCGGAGGTACAAGCGGAACGAATGGTCGGATTGTGCCAACATTCCGTCATACAGTGTCAGATCGGCTTCGAAACAATCGCGTCAGCGACCGAGCTGCACGATCCAGCGTGTCCACTCTGCGCTATCCGGTTTGATAATATCCGGTATGGTATCGCGGTTTTCGGATGCGAAATGCCGCATCTGACGCGGCGACAGGCCGAAGGTCTTCTTGAAAACGCGGCTGAAATTTTCCGGGTTGGTGAAGCCATAGGACGCCGCCACCTCAGCTATCGTCATATGGGCCGACTGCGGCGCCCGCAGGAAATCCATTGCCCGTTCGAGGCGCCTATGGGTGATACAGGCCGAAAACCCGCCCAGCGGTTCGAAAAGCCGGTAGACGGTGCGTCGCGATACGCCGAACTCGCCCATGACCTTTTCCACCGACAAGGCCGGATCGAGCAGATGATTGTCGATATAGCGCCTGATGGATGCTCGCAGCGCCCGCTGAACACCCTGCGCATTGTCTTCCCGGACATGATTATTGATGGCAGCCGCGGCAAGCTCCAGCAATGGCGAGACGGTGGCCGCGCCGTCATTGGCGTTCATGACGTCAAAGTGGCGGTAAACGCTGGTCATCGTTTCCCGCAGCAGAGATACCAGCGGCAAACCGGCCGGCAGCACGCGCTCGTGATTATTGCCGGAACCGATGAGCCTGCCTTCCAGCAGCCGGCGCGGCACGACAAGGCTCAGATGATCGTGATCGGTTGTGGCTGTGGCCAGCGGCTGCGCCATGTCAATGATGTAGAGATCGCCCGGGCCGGCAGTCTCGCCCGCTCCGCGCCGCGACATGCTTTGGCCGCTGGCGTAAAATTGCAGGAGAAAGCCGTCCATCCCGTCCCGGGCAATCTTGTGGCGCGAGCGGTCGAAATCCTGCGCCGAGGACTGGGTGCGGCCAAGCGCGACATTGCCGATGAAGGCTGCATCGACACTGGCAAAAAACCCGTCATCCTGCGATCTGCGCAGGCGGGCATCAAAAAGCACGTTGATCGAATCCCGCCACAGCGCCATGGCGTCGCGCTTCGGCACATGGCGTGTATCGAAACGCGAGCGCGCTAACGGAGCTTCCGAAAACCCTGTGTTCATAATACCGCTGTTCCGTGAAAACGGCGCTGACCCCGCCGCACGCAAAACTATACAGTATTGAAATCGCCTCACAATACCGGAAGGACGGCAGATGGTTCGCTTGAGCCGGATGCGCGAAAATTATTTAGCGGTCCAGCCGCCATCGATGGAAATGGTGGTGCCGGTGATGGAGCGCGCCATATCGCCGGTGAGGTAAAGCGCCATCTCCGCCACTTCCTCCGGCTGCACGAAACGTCGCGTCGGCTGCGGCGCAAGCATCACCTTCTTCACCACCTCATCCTCGCCCATGCCATGCAGGCGCGCCTGATCGGCAACCTGCGCCGCGACGAGTGGCGTCCAGACGTAACCGGGGCAGATGGCGTTGCAGGTAATGCCAAGTTCGGCCACTTCCAGCGCCACGCTTTTCGTCAGGCCCACCACGGCATGTTTCGTCGCCACATAGGGACCCTTGAAGGGTGAGGCGCGCAACCCGTGCGCGGAAGCAATATTGACGATGCGCCCCCAACCCCTTTCCTTCATGCCCGGCAGGGCTGCACGGATCGTATGAAAAGCGCTGTCGAGGGAGATCGCGACAATATGGGAGAAATCGGCGAAATCGAATTCGTCGATCGGCGCGACCTTCTGAATACCGGCATTGTTGACGAGCACGTCAATGTGACCGAATTCGGCAATGACGGTTTCCGGCAGATGTGCACTCTCGTCATAATTGGCGAGGTTGGCAGAAAAATAGACCGGCCGGTGCCGCGCCACCTTCGCAACCGCCTCCAGTGCCTGCGTCGCCGCCTCCACGGTTTCTATGCCGTGGACGGCGACGAGAAATCCCGCCTCGGCAAAACGTTTGGCGATGGCAAGGCCAATGCCGCTGGTGGAGCCGGTGACCAGAACGGTTTTCGGTTGATCCTCCATCATCCTAATCCTTCAGTTGCGGCAGGTTGCGGAAAAGCTCGAGCGCTTCGGGATTGGCGAGCGCGTCGGTGTTTTTCACCGGCCTGCCATGAATGGTGTCGCGAACTGCGATTTCGGAAATCTTGCCCGAGCGCGTACGGGGAATGGCCGTGACGGCAATGATCCTTGCCGGAACATGCCGTGGCGTAGCACCCGAGCGGATGCGGGTACGGATGGTCTTTTCGAGGTCCTCCGTCAGCGCTGCACCCTCTTTAAGGCGCACGAAGAGGATAACCCGCTGGTCACCGTCAATGTCCTGACCCACGGCAATCGCTTCCTCGACCTCCGGCACTGCTTCCACCTGACGGTAGATTTCCGCCGTACCGATGCGAACCCCACCGGGATTGAGCGTCGTATCCGAGCGCCCGTGGATGACATATCCGCCGGTGGCACGCATTTCGGCAAAATCGCCATGCGCCCAGATGCCCGGGAAGCGATCGAAATAGGCAGCCTGATAACGAGAACCGTCCTCATCGCCCCAGAATTTGACCGGCATGGAAAGATGGGCATTGCGGCAGACGAGCTCACCAGCCACGCCGCGAACGGGATGGCCTTCGTCGTCCAGGGTATCGACATCCATACCGAGCATCGCGCCCTGCAGCTCCCCACGGTGAACAGGTTGCAGCGGATTGCCGCCAAGGAAACAGGCGCATATATCCGTGCCGCCGGAAATGGAGGCGAGATGCAGATCGGCCTTCCAGTCGCGATAGATATAATCGAAGGATTGCGGGATGAGCGGCGAGCCGGTGGAAAGGATTGTCCGAAGGGATGAAAGGTCATGGGTTTCGCGCGGTTTCAACCCTGCCTTCAGGCATGCGTCGATAAATTTGGCCGATGTTCCGAAGGTCGCGATCCGTTCGGCGTCAATGAGATCGATCAGCCGCGCGGGCGACGGATAACCCGGATTGCCATCATAGGTGACGAGGGTGGCGCCAAGCGCCAGGCCGGACACCTGCCAGTTCCACATCATCCAGCCGCAGGTGGTGAAATAGAAGAAACGTTCGCCTTGCCTGATATCGCATTGCAGCTTCTGCTCCTTCATATGCTGAAGAAGCAGGCCACCGCCGGAATGGGTGATGCATTTCGGCTTGCCGGTGGTGCCGGAGGAATAAAGGATCGCCAGCGGCGCCTTGACCGGCAGCCGGTTGAACGCGATTTCACCCGGCTCAAAGGGCGAAACGAAATCATTCAACGTCACGCAGCCGAGATCGGAAAGGCTGGCGGGAACAACGTCACCAATCAGCACTATCTTTTGAGGTGCAGCGCTTTCCACCACCGCGCGGATGGTCGGTCCGACATCGATCCGCTTGCCGGCATAACCGTATTCCGGCACGGCGATGAGGATTTTCGGATCGATCTGCGAGAGCCGGTCGGACGCTCCCGCCGGGCCGAAATCCGGTGAACAGGACGACCAGATGGCTCCGATGGCGCTCGTTGCCAGATAACCGACGATCGCCTCGATATCGTGGGTGACGATAGCGCCGATACGATCGCCTTCCTTCACGCCTGCGTGGACAAGCGCCTGCACCATGAGGGAGACATCCGCATAAAGCTGCCTGCGGCTGATTTCACGCCGCGTGCCATCATCTCGATGGGCGATGATCGCCAACCGTTTATCGGCATCGCGCAGCAGGTTTTCGGCATAATTGAGCCTCGCGCCGGGATAAAACTCGGCTTCCCGCATGGTCGCGCCAGGCTTGAAGGCCCTTTCGCCGCGCGTGCCGATGATCCCCAGCTCGTCCCACAGGGCATTGTAAAAGGCATCCGGTGCCTCAATGGACCAGCGCAGCAGGCCGGAATAATCATCAGCCGAAAGCCCATGCAGCGATGAGGTCCTTGTGGCAAAGGCAAAAAGCGCCGAGTGCTCCAGCCTTTCCATTGGCGGTACCCACAGAATATCCGACGGCGTGGCGTCCATCATGCCTCGCCTCCGCGTAGCATTTCGACGATTGCGGAAAAATCACGCGCGCCACCGCCCTCACCCACGAAGTTCTCATAAAGCGTCGATGCTGCGGCGCCGAGTGGAGTGGCAACGCCGGCTCCACTCGCGGCCGCCTGCGAGAGTAGCAAATCCTTCAGCATCAGCGCCGCAGCGAAACCCGGTTGATAATCATTGTTCGCCGGTGATGTCCGCACTGGTCCCGGCACCGGGCAATAGGTGGTGAGCGACCAGCATTGACCCGATGAGGTGGAGGCGACATCGAACAGCGCCTGATGCGAAAGGCCGAGTTTTTCGCCCAGCACGAAGGCCTCGGAAACCGCAATCATGGAAATGCCGAGGATCATGTTGTTACAGATCTTGGCCGCCTGGCCGTTGCCGCCCTTGCCGCAATGGACGATCTTCTTGCCCATGGCTTCCAGCACCGGCTTGGCCGCCGAGAAAGCCTCAGCCTCTCCGCCACACATGAAGGTCAAGGTGCCGGCACTGGCACCGCCCGTACCGCCAGATACAGGCGCGTCGACGGAGGGGCAACCGGCGGAAGCGGCAAGCTCGTGTGCCTTCAGGGCGCTGTCCATATCCACCGTCGAGCAATCGATGAGAAGCGTTCCGGCAGCTATTTTCTGCACCAGATCGCCATATACCGAAACAACATGTTCCCCCTTCGGCAGCATGGTTACGATCACTTCTGCCGCATCAATGGCTTCTGCAGAATCAAAAGCGACGGGAATTCCGGCCTCCCTCGCCGCCGCGCGGCATGCCTCGGAAAGGTCGAAACCCCTGACGGCATAACCGGCCTTGACGAGATTGGCGGCCATCGGCAGGCCCATATGGCCAAGTCCGATAAAAGCGACGGTCTTCATGGGAACGCTCCTCTTAGCGATTATCCGCAAGGATCATGTCGGCAGCCTTTTCGGCAATCATGATCGTTGGCGAATTGGTATTTCCGGACGTGATCCTCGGCATGATGGAGGCGTCCGCCACACGCAGCCCTGCAAGCTTGCGGAATTTCAGCCGCGTATCGACAACACTTTCGGCATCGGAGCCCATGCGCAGGGTGCCGACGGGGTGGAATATGGTCGTGCCGATATCGCCCGCAGCGCGGGCCAGATCGTCGTCATTCTCAAAAGTGGGGCCGGGCCGGTATTCCTGCGGTTTGAACCGCGAAAAGGCGGGCTGGTTGACGATGCGGCGCGTCAGCCGCATGGAATCGATGGCTACCCGGCGGTCGCCTTCCGTCGACAGATAATTCGGTCGGATTTCCGGCTGCATGGCGAAATCCGGTCCTTTCACATGCACTGAGCCTCGGCTTTCGGGCCGCAGATTGCAGACACTTGCCGTAATGGCCGGAAAAGTGTGAACCGGATCACCAAACTTGTCGAGTGACACCGGCTGGACATGATATTCCAGATCCGCCGTCTCCTTTTCCGGAGAGGAACGGGTGAAGACACCAAGCTGGCTCGGCGCCATCGACATCGGCCCGGAGCGGGTCAAAGCATATTCGAGGCCGATCCTTGCCTTTCCGAACAGCGTGGAGGCCCTCTCATTCAGCGTCAGGACGCCTGAAACCTTATAGACCATGCGCAATTGCAGATGATCCTGCAGGTTCTCGCCCACACCTTGAACTTCCGTCACTGTGTCGATACCGGCGGCCTGCAACACGTCGCCGCGGCCAACGCCGGAAAGCTCCAGAATGTGTGGTGAACCGACTGCACCTGCCGAAAGCACCGTTTCGCGCCGTGCACGCATCTTTTTCAAGACGCCGTCGTGGTGAAACTCGACGCCTGTGACCAGGCCCTCTTCGACGATGAGACGCTTGACATGGGCCTTGGTCATGACTGTCAAATTCCGGCGGCCAAGCGCCGGTTTCAAAAAGGCCTTGGCCGTGTTCCAGCGCCAGCCCGACCGCTGGTTCACATCGAAATAACCGGCGCCTTCATTGTCGCCCCGGTTGAAATCTTCGGTCGCAGGAATGCCGGCCTCACCCGCCGCCTGCTGAAAGGCATCAAGCACATCCCAGCGCACGCGCGCCTTCTCCACCCGCCATTCGCCGCCGGTGGAATGCATGTCGCCCTTGCCGCGATAAAAATCCTCCGACTTCAGGAAATAGGGCAGGATATCATCCCATCCCCAACCCTCGCAGCCGAGTTGACGCCAGACATCGTAGTCGCGGGCCTGACCGCGCATATAGATCATGCCGTTGATGGAGGAGCAGCCGCCGAGAACCTTGCCGCGAGGATAGATCAACGACCTTCCGTTAAGCCCAGGTTCTTCCGCCGTCTTGAAACACCAGTCGGTGCGCGGATTGTTGATGCAATAGAGATAACCGACCGGAATATGGATCCAATGATAATTATCGTTGCCACCCGCTTCCAGCAGCAGGACGCGATTGTTCGGGTCTTTCGAGAGGCGGTTGGCGAGAACGCATCCCGCACTTCCCGCTCCGATGACGATATAGTCAAATTCCGCCATGCTATTCTCCATGGGGCGCCCTTGCCGCGTCGCCCCGGACGCGGAGGAGCCTTCCCCCTGTTTCAAAAAATTCTTATCCCCGGTGCTGAAAACCCAGTTTTCGCCCGAGCCGCGAAGCGTAAAATTCACCGATCAGACCGCGCCGGAACACCAGAACGCAGGCCATGAAAACGAAGCCGGTGATGATGGTGACCGGGAAATCGGATGTCGCGAGATAGTTCTGCAGCGCGACGACAAGCCCCGCACCGAAGATCGGGCCGATCATGGTGCCAATGCCGCCGAGCAGGGTCATCAGGATAACCTCGCCCGACATCTGCCAGGCCACATCGGTCAAGGTTGCGAACTGGAACACCAGCGCCTTCAGGCCGCCCGCAAGACCGGCAAGCGCCGCCGACATGACGAAAGCACCAAGCTTGTAACGCTGCACGCTGTATCCAAGAGAAATGGCGCGCTGCTCGTTTTCGCGGATGGATTTCAGGATCATGCCGAAGGGCGAGTTGACGAAACGCCAGATGACGAGAAGTGCCAGCACGAAGGCGGCCAGCACCGTGTAGTAAATGTTCAGCGGCGCGTTGAGATCGAGAAGGCCGAAGAGGTGTCCACGCGGTACGCCCTGCAATCCGTCCTCACCATGGGTGAAGGGTGCTTGAAGGCAGAAAAAATAAAACATCTGCGACAAGGCAAGCGTGATCATGGCGAAATAGATGCCCTGCCGGCGAATGGCGAAAAAGCCGATGACGAGGCCAAGAAGGGCGGCACCCGCCATGCCGATGAGGAGGCCGATCTCGGGCGTGACGCCCCATTCCTTCACCGAATAGGCGGTGAAATAGGCAGCGCCGCCGAAAAATGCCGCATGGCCGAAGGAAAGCAGCCCGGTGTAACCGATCAGCAGATTGAAGGCGCAGGCAAACAGCGCGAAGCAAAGCAGCTTCATCAGAAAGATCGGATAAACGAACATCGGTGCAGCGATCAGCACGGCCAATCCTGCCAGTATCATCACGGTCTTGATGGTTCCAGCGGTTGCGGAAACCTCGGCCTGCGGCATCGCGCCGGCTGTCGGGTTGTGAGTGGCTTTGGACATATCAGGCGTCCTTTCCGAAAAGTCCGGCGGGGCGGATGAGCAGCACAAAGGCCATGATGACGAAGATGACGATGTTGGACGCTTCCGGGTAGAACACCTTGGTCAGGC
Source organism: Agrobacterium sp. 10T429 (assembly GCF_056393925.1). NCBI lineage: Bacteria > Pseudomonadati > Pseudomonadota > Alphaproteobacteria > Hyphomicrobiales > Rhizobiaceae > Agrobacterium > Agrobacterium sp. 10T429. The sequence goes on along the minus strand of NZ_JBFTGV010000008.1, from coordinate 197,044 downwards.
CTTCAGCGATACCCAGCATGTAGCCGGTGACGATGGCGCCCATGATCGACCCCATGCCGCCGACCACGACGACGGCGAAGACGACGATGATGAGGTTGGTGCCCATCAGCGGTGAGACCTGATAGATCGGCGCGGCCAGCACGCCGGTGAAGCCGGCAAGGCCCGCACCCAGCGCGTAGGTCAGCGTCAGGAGCACAGGCACGTTGATACCGAAGGCCTGCACCAGTGTCGGATTTTCCGTCGCCGCCCGCAGATAGGAGCCGAGCCGCGTTTTTTCGATCAACGCCCAGGTGGCGATGCAGGCGACAAGCGAGATGACGACAACGAAAGCGCGGTAGTTCGGCAGGAACATGAAGCCGAGATTGGTGCCGCCGGCAAGCTCGCGCGGAACCGAATAAGGTTGACCCGCCGCACCATACAGCCAGCGGAACGTGCCTTCCACCACCAGCGCCAGGCCGAAGGTGAAGAGCAGCCCATACAGCGGATCGAGATCGTAAAGCCGCGACAGTAGCAGGCGCTCGATGATCGCGCCGAAAAGTGCAACGACAAGCGGCGTCACCACCAGTGCCCACCAGAAGCTGATGCCGAAATATTGCAGGCCGAGAAAGGCGACGAAAGCGCCAAGCATATATTGGGCGCCATGGGCGAAATTGATGACGCGCAGGAGGCCGAAAATGACGGCAAGGCCGAGCGACAGGAGCGCATAAAACGACCCGTTGATGAGGCCGATCAGCAATTGCCCGAGCAGGGCCTGAAGCGGAACGCCGAAGAGCATGGTCATCGTTAAACCCCCAGCACTTTATTGAGTTCGCCCATGCGGCCGGAAAGCTCGCCCACCGGAAAATTGCTGACCATCTGGCCATGATCCATCAGGTAGAAACGATCTGCGATGCGGCTGGCGAAGCGGAAATTCTGCTCGACCAGAACCACTGTCATGCCACGACTTTTCAAGGTCTTCAGCACCTCACCGATGCGCTGCACGATTACAGGCGCAAGCCCTTCGGTCGGCTCATCGAGCAGGAGAACCTTGACCCCTGTGCGCAGGATGCGCGCCATGGCCAGCATCTGCTGTTCGCCGCCGGAAAGCTTGGTGCCGGGGCTCGCCCGGCGTTCGTAAAGATTGGGAAACAGCTCGTAGATTTCATCGAGCGTCATGCCGCCGGATGCGACGACGGGCGGCAGTTTCAGATTTTCCTCGACGCTCAGTGTCGCGAAGATGCCGCGCTCTTCCGGCACGAAACCGAGGCCGTATTTCGCCGTGCGATGCAACGGCACCGGCATCAGATCCTTGCCGCCGAGCTTGATCACGCCCTTGCGGTTGCGGATGATGCCCATGATGGTGCGCAGCGTCGTGGTCTTGCCAACCCCATTGCGCCCGAGAATGGTGATGGTTTCGCCTTCGCCGACGGTCAGATCGACACCGTGCAGCGCCTGGCTTTCGCCGTACCAGGATTTCAGGTTGGAGACTTCGAGCATTGCCGCCATATCACGCCTCCTCCGTGCCCATATAGGCCGTACGCACGCGCGGATCGGCGGATACGGTGGCGTAATCGCCTTCCGCCAGAATTTCGCCCCGCTGCAGCACCGTGACCTGATGGCAGATATCCGCCACGACCTTCAGATTGTGTTCGACCATCAGCACCGCGCGCGTTTTGGCCACTTCGCGGATGAGATCGGCGACATGCGCGACATCCTCGCCCCCCATGCCCGCCATCGGCTCATCGAGAAGCAATACCTTCGGGTCGAGCGCAAGCGTCGTGGCGATTTCAAGAACGCGCTTGCGACCGTAGGAAAGATCGGCCGCAAGTGCATTTTTTTCCCGTGTCAGGCCAACCGTTGCGATCAACTCCTCGGCACGTGCATTGAGCCTGTCGAGTGAAGAGAGCGGCAGCCAGAATTGCGTTGAAAGGTTATTCGGCCGCTGCAACGCCACCCGAACGTTCTCAAGAACCGTCAGATGCGGAAACACCGCCGATATCTGGAAAGACCTGACGAGACCGAGCCGCGCCACCTTGTCCGGCGGCGTCTTTGTTATATCCGTTCCCATGAAGGTGATCGCCCCGCCTGTCGGCTGGAGAAACTTGGTCAACAGGTTGAAGACCGTGGTTTTGCCGGCGCCGTTCGGACCAATAAGTGCATGCACGCGGGCATGATGGACGTCGAGATCGACGTTTTTCACGGCCGCGAATGCGCCGAAGGTCTTGGAGAGACCGCGCGCCGAAAGCACGACGCGGGGTTCCGCCTGACCGGCAGGGGCGGGAGCGATCATCATGAAGTTCCCCCTTTTTACTGCGTTACCAGCGGGCAACCGCTTTTTGCGGGGTCCATGAAGGCTTCCTTGCCGGGGATCGTGGCAAGCACCTTGTAGTAGTCCCACGGCTGCTTGCTCTCATCCGGCTTCTTCACTTCCATCAGATACATGTCGTGGATCATGCGGCCATTGGCGGCCACATGGCCATCCTTCGAGAAGACGTCGTTGACAGGCATTTCCTTCATGGCCTTTGCCACGGCGTCAGCATCGTCGGTGCCGGCCTTATCGATGGCCTTCAGGTAATGCAGCACGGCGGAATAGGTACCAGCGTGGACCATGTTCGGCATGGCGCCGGTGCGTTCCTTGAACCGTTCGCCGAATTTGCGCGATTCATCGTCGCGGTCCCAATAGAACCCTTCCGTCAGCGTCAGGCCCTGAGCCGCTTCGAGACCGAGGCCGTGCACTTCGGCAAGCGTAAAGAGAAGGGCCGCCAGCCGCTGCCCGCCCGCAACGATACCGAATTCAGCGGCCTGCTTGATGGCGTTGGAGGTGTCGAGACCGGCATTGGCAAGGCCGATGACCTTCGCGCCTGATGACTGCGCCTGCAACAGGAAGGAGGAATAATCCGTAGAGGCCAGCGGATGGCGCACGGAACCCAGCACCTTGCCGCCATTGGCCTTGACGAAGTTGGACGTGTTTTCTTCCAGCGAATAACCGAAGGCGTAATCCGCAGTCAGAAAGAACCAGCTGTCGCCGCCCTGTTTCACCAGCGCACCGCCGGTGCCGACTGCCAGCGAATAGGTGTCGTAGGCCCAGTGGAAACCATAGGGGCTGCACTGCTTGCCCGTCAGTTCCGTGGTCGCAGCGCCCGTGTTGATGGTGATCTTCTTTTTGTCCTTCGAGAGAGCCTGCACGGCAAGGCCGACCGAGGAAGAGGTCAGTTCCATGATCGAATCGACCTGTTCGGTGTCGTACCACTGCCGGGCGATGTTGGAGGCGACATCCGCCTTGTTCTGGTGGTCAGCCGTTACCACTTCCACCGGCGCGCCCAGCACCTTGCCGCCAAAATCCTCGACCGCCATCTTCGCGGCCTCATAAGAGTATTTGCCGCCAAAATTGGCGTAGACGCCCGACTGGTCGTTCAAGATGCCGATCTTGACCTTGGCGTCCGAAATCTCGGCAGCGTAAGCGGCGGTGCCTGCCGCCAGTGCCATGGCCGTGGATAAAACGATACTCTTGCGCATGACTTCTCCTCCCAGAGATGATTGCGAGCCTCAGATAGGTCTGTGCAACGGTGAACGAAGGCGCATGGCGATCGTCCCACGGTGTTGCATCACAACGGTCGCGCCACCCTCCTCAAAGCAGCGCCTCCCTATGTAGACTTCTCGAATTCGGCCGTTGACACAAGAGCGGGGCATCATCAAATTGCGAACAGGAACTGTTCATTTTTGAACAGACCTCGCAATGGAGACCGAATTGGCCACGCCTTTTACCTGGGACGACCTGCAATATTTTCTGGCGGTGGCCCGCACCGGACAACTTTCATCGGCAGCGCGTAGCCTGCGCACCAGCCACGCCACCGTCTCCCGCCACATCGACCGGCTGGAATTCTCGCTTAAAACCAAGCTGTTCGAGCGAAATCCACGTGGTTACGAACTGACGACGGTCGGGCGGCGCCTGGTCGATACCGTCGAGCGCATCGAGGCGGAAGCGGAAAGATTGCAATCGGATATTTCCGAAAGCGGCAGCCTGCTGCGCGGCGTGGTCAGGCTCAGTGCGCCTGAAGGTTTTTCCAACTTTTTCTTCGTGGAAAGGCTGAAAGACTTCGCCGTCACCCATCCGCACATCATGGTGGAGATGGTTACGATCCAGCAGATCATGGCATTGTCGAAGAAAGAAGCGGATGTGGCGGTCACACTCGATCCGCCGAAAGCAGGCCCCTACATCAACGAACAGATCGTCGATTACACGCTGCATATCTACGCATCGCGTTCCTATCTTGCCAGCCACCCGAAAATCACGCGGCGCGAAGATTTGCCCGATCATTTCTTTATCGGTTACGTGCAGGATCTGATCTTCTCGCCGGGCCTCGATTACATGCGCGACGTGATGCCCGGCCTCCGACCCAACTTCCAGTCATCAAGCATTTTTGCGCAGTTGACTGCAACGCTGAGCGGACGTGGCCTTTGCATATTGCCCAACTTCATCGCCGCACGCTTTCCGGACCTGCAGATGGTGCTGGCAGGTGAAGTGGAACTGCGGCGGGGTTACTGGCTGACAAGCCATCAGGACCTTGCCAATGTGCCGCGCGTGCGCTCGCTGATGGATTTCATTCTCACGACGGCGCGCGCCCACCAAAATCTCTTCATCCTCGACCGCAAGACGATCGCCTGAAACAACCGTCGTTCACATTTCGGCGACACCGTGTCTACGCGTGGCGGATTGGAGAATCCGCACTGCAGCCTATATGACTGACAACAACGATGCCGGCTCAAGTCAGCTGCATCCTAAACATTTGGAAGGTCATCATGAAAAAGATCGGATTTCTATCCTTCGGACACTGGACGCCCTCGCCCCAGTCGCAGACCCGCTCTGCTGCAGACACCCTGCTGCAATCGATAGACCTGGCCGTTGCTGCGGAAGAACTCGGCGCCGACGGCGCTTATTTCCGTGTCCACCACTTCGCCCGCCAGTTGGGATCACCTTTTCCGCTGCTTGCCGCCGTTGGCGCAAGAACGAAAAGTATCGAGATCGGCACCGGCGTCATCGACATGCGTTATGAGAACCCCTTTTACATGGTGGAGGATGCGAGTTCAGCCGATCTCATCGCCGGCGGACGCCTGCAACTCGGCATCAGTCGCGGTTCTCCCGAACAGGTGATCGACGGCTGGCGCTATTTCGGCTACCGCCCTGCCGAGGGCCAGACCGAGGAGGACATGGCGCGCCAGCACACCGAAGTCTTCCTCGAGCTTCTGAAGGGCGAAGGTTTCGCCGAGCCGAACCCTCGGCCGATGTTTCCCAACCCGCCCGGCCTGCTGCGGCTGGAGCCGCACTCCGAAGGGTTGCGCGAGCGCATCTGGTGGGGTTCCAGCTCCAATGCGACGGCGGTTTGGGCGGCAAAGCTTGGCATGAACCTTCAAAGCTCCACCCTGAAAACGGATGAGACCGGCGAACCCTTCCATGTGCAGCAGGCCGAACAGATCCGTGCTTACCGCGCCGCATGGAAAGAGGCTGGACACGCCCGCGAGCCTCGCGTGTCTGTCAGCCGCAGCATCTTCGCTCTCGTCAGCGATCGCGACCGATCCTATTTCGGTTACGGCAGCGAGGGTGACGACAAGATCGGTTACATCGACGACAAGACGCGCGCGATCTTCGGGCGCAGCTACGCCGCCGAACCGGAAGCATTGATCGAGCAGCTAAAAGCCGACGAAGCTATCGCCGAGGCCGACACACTGTTGCTGACCGTGCCGAACCAGCTAGGCGTCGACTACAACGCCCATGTTATCGAGACGATCCTCAAACAGGTGGCTCCTGCACTCGGCTGGCGCTAAGTCTGGCAAAACCTGCATCAAGCCCACACCGTCACCCCGGATTAGATTCTGGGTGACGGTGCGATCAAGTCTTCGATAGCGCACGATTCCTTTGACGACGCCGAAGCCCCGTGGCCGGATGCAATCCGGGCTGAACGCCTCTGTTTCATTTCACCGCTTTGCCGTAGCGGGCGATGCTTTCGGCCAAAGGCGTGGTGCTGGCGCCGGGATGCTCCGGGCGCTTGTAAACACCATCGCGAACATGGATCGGCTCTTCGAAATGGTCCTTGATCCACGGAATATATTCGAGGATGGTCGATGCCGGATGCCAGTAACTCAGATGCACATGCACCTGACTCATCTCACCGGCATGCGGAACGACAGGCAGGCGATTGGCGAGCGCGAGGTCAGCGACCTGGATATATTCGGTGATGCCGCCAAGCCGGGTTACATCCGGCTGGACATAGGCAACAGCGCCCGCGTCGATGAATGACCGGAACGCATCCACCGTATAAAGCTGCTCTCCGAGAGCGATGGGAATGGATGTGTTGCGTGCCAGCCGCGCGTGGCTGGTCACATCGTCGTACCAGAGCGGTTCTTCGAACCAATAGATATCCAGATCCTTTGCCGCCGCGCAGAAGCGCTGGCATGTCGGCAGATCCCACTTGCCGTTGCCATCGATAGCGATGCGTATCGCGGAGCCGAGACGCTTGCGCACCGCCGCGAGGCGTCCGATATCAATATTCGGATCATCGTGCCCGACCTTGATTTTCAGGCGGGTAAAACCTTCCTCTTCAACTGCCCTGGCGCTGCCCGCCAGCAGATTTTCGAGATTGAAGGAAAGCCAGCCTATATCGGTATTGTAAGCTTCGACCCCTGTGGTGTGCGCGCCGCCGAGGTATTGCCAGAGTGGAACGCCCGCCTTCTTCGCCTTCAGATCCCAGAGCGCCACATCGACCGCAGCCAGCGCCAGATGGGTGATGCCCGCGCGGCCGACCCATTGCAGGGACGGATAACGGGCAAGTTTTGTCCACAGCCGCGAATGTTCGGATGCATCCTCGCCGATCAGCAGAGGCGCATAGCAATCGCTGATGCAGGATGTGATCAACCGGTCGGACGGCAGATGCGCATGGGTGCCGGTGAAGCCGTATCCCTCAAGGCCGTCACTCGTCGTAATTTTTGCGCCGACGACGCCCCAATGGGTGATGCTGTGGGTGGAATCGGAAATGGATTCCGATGTCAGCGGCAGATGCAGGATGAAAGGTTCGACAGCGGTTATTTTCATGATCGGTCAATTCCTCGACGCTTGAGCAGCCTTTGGGGAGGAATAAACGGAAGTTCCGTTCTGATCGAAGCTCTACCGATCAACCAGTGGAATGTCGCCACGGCCCCGCGATCAATGACCGCAGGAGATGAAGCCTCAGGGGATTGCCCGGCCACCCTCCTCCAGCAGCCAGCTTCCGATGACGGATACAGCTAAAGCAAAATCGACCATTGTAAAATAAAAAATTTTTTATTTTTTATATTTTGTCATTGCCTGTCACTCGCGGTTAGGTGATGGTGTTGCCATGAACACACTGATCAAAGTCACGCTCGCCGACCAAGCGCATCAGGAACTGCGGGCGCGCATCGTCAGCGGCAGATTGCGCGGCGGCGAACGGCTGTTGCCCAACGAACTTGCCGCCGATCTCGGCATCAGCMCCACGCCGGTCAAGGAAGCATGCCTGAAACTCGAGGCAGACGGGCTGGTGGTCAATTCCTCAAGGCGCGGCATGGTGGTGCGCGATTTTACCGTGGAGGATGTGGAAGAACTCTACGCCGCCAGAATGCTGCTGGAAAAAGGCGCTGTGGAAGTGGCCTTCGATGCCGGGCAGCTGGACGAAGCCTTGCATGCGCAGCTTCTGGAAAGCCTTGCGAAACACCGTGAATTTGCCACGAGCGCGACGCTGGACGATCTCTCCAAAGCGCTGTTTCACGATCGCAGCTTCCACACGGCCCTTGTTTCGGCCGCGCGCATTCCGGTCATTTCCGGCACGCATGGGCGCATTCTCGACCAGACCCACACGGTTTTCGTATCGATCCTTGGCGACTACGCCCGCTCTGTCGAGGAACACCAGAACATTGCCGACGCCATAGCCGCCCGCAGCAAGGCCCAGATTATCGACGCCCTATGGCGCCATCTGGAGCGTAGCCGGCAGAATACGCTGCGGCAGGTGCGTCTGCTGAGAGAGGCCGGCGCCTGAGCGTACCCCCGCAATCTTTTGAAGTCCTGAAAAAACAACAGGCCGGAAATCCGGCCTGTTCCACTTATTCATCGGTCAATCGTCGATCTCAAGCAGTCGCAGCCTGCCGTGCCGCCTTGCGGCGCTCCACGCGGGCGCGGATGGCGTCTACATCCGTTACCGGAGTGGCGGCAAAAAGCTGGCGTGTATAGGCGTGCTTCGGATCGGCAAATAGTTCCTCGCGCGTGCCCTGCTCCACGGCTACACCCTTCGAGATAACCATGACGTCATCGGCGATATAGCGAACGACGGAAAGGTCGTGGCTGACGAAGACGTAGGTCAGCTCGAACTCTTCCTGGAGATCTCTCAGCAGGTTTAGCACCTGCGCCTGCACTGAAAGATCGAGTGCCGAGACAGGCTCGTCCAGCACCAGAAGTGCGGGGTTGAGCATCAGCGCCCGCGCAATCGCGATGCGCTGCCGTTGGCCGCCAGAAAACATGTGCGGATATCGGTTGAAGTGTTCGGGACCCAGTCCAACCTTCACGAGCATGGCTTCAGCCCGCTCACGACGCTCGGACGCCGGCATTTTGGTGTTGATGACAAGCGGCTCCATCAACACGTCGCCAACCTTCTGGCGCGGATTGAGGCTACCATAGGGGTTCTGGAACACCATCTGCACCTTGGAGCGCATGTCCGTGCCGGGACGGCGCTTTGCGATATCGACCGGCTGGCCGTCGATCTTCAGCTCGCCACCGGATGCCGGGTCGATCAGCGCGATGATGCGCGCAAGCGTCGATTTGCCGGAACCGGACTCGCCGACGATGGCGAGCGTCTTGCCGCGCTCGACGGCAAAATCGATGCCTTTCAGCGCCTGCACGGTCTTTGCTCCGCCGAACAGGCCGCCCGGAACGTGATAATGGCGGGTAATGCCCTTGCCTTCGACAACGATGCTCATTGAACGCCCTCCTTGCCGAAGAAGTCGGAAACCGTGGGCAGGCGGTCGCCGGTCGCATGTTCCGGCAGCGCGGAAAGCAATGCCTTGGTATAGGGATGTTGCGGGGCCTCAAACAGGCTCAGCACATCCGCTTCCTCCATCTTGCGGCCCTTATATTGCACGACCACGCGGTCTGCTGTTTCGGCCACGACACCCATGTCATGGGTGATGAGGATCAGCGCCATGCCGTATTCTTCCTGCAGATCCATCAACAGATCGAGGATCTGTTTCTGGATCGTCACGTCGAGCGCGGTGGTCGGCTCGTCGGCGATCAAGAGACGCGGTTTGGAAGCGATGGCGATGGCGATCATCACACGCTGGCATTGACCGCCGGACATCTGGTGCGGATAGGCATTGAGCTTGGTTTCCGGATCGGGAATACCGACGGACCGGAACAGCTCCAGTGCGCGTGCACGCGCCGCAGACCGGCCCATGCCGAGATTGAGGCGCAGCACCTCCTCGATCTGGAAACCGACCGTAAAGGACGGGTTGAGCGACGCAACTGGCTCCTGGAAGATCATGGTGATCTCACGGCCGATCAGCTTGCGGCGCTCCTGCGGCGACATGGCCAGCAGGTTTATACCATCGAAGATCATCTCGTCGGCGGTGATCGTCGCCGTATCGGGCAAAAGCCCCATGACGGCGAGCATGGATACCGACTTGCCGGAACCGGACTCGCCGACGATGGCCAGCACCTCATGCTTGTCCACGGAGACGTCGATGCCGTTGACGGCCGTGAACGCGCCGGTGGCGGTGGCGAACTTGACGGTGAGGTTCTTGATTTTCAGCAGGCTCATCGCTTAGCTCCGCTTCAGTTTGGGATCGAGCGCATCGCGCAGCCCGTCACCCATCAGGTTGATGGCGAGCACCGATACGAGAATCGTCAGGCCGGGAAGGGTAACGACCCACCAGGCGCGCAGGATGAACTCGCGGGCTTCGGCCAGCATCGTGCCCCATTCGGATGCGGGCGGCTGCGCGCCCATGCCGAGGAAGCCGAGAGCCGCCGCATCGAGAACGGCAGATGAGAAGGAGAGCGTCGCCTGCACGATCAAAGGTGCAAGGCAGTTCGGCAAAATCGTCTTGAACATCAGCCGGAAATTGCCGGCACCCGCCACACGGGCGGCGGTGACATATTCACGCCGAAGCTCGCTCATGACAGCTGCACGCGTCAGACGCGCGAAATGCGGCTGATAGACGATGGCAATCGCGATCATGGCGTTGGTCAACCCCGGACCCAGGATCGCAACCAGCACCAGTGCCAGAAGCAGCGATGGAAACGCCAGGATGACGTCCATCACGCGCATGATGACAGTGTCCACCCAGCCGCCGAAGAAGCCGGCGACGAGACCGATGACAATGCCGCCGACAAGGGCGATGGAAACAACGACGACGCCGATGAACAGCGAATATTGCGCGCCATAGATCAGTCGGGACAGCATGTCGCGGCCGACAGCGTCGGTGCCGAGCAGGAATGCGGTACGGCCTCCATCCTGCCAGACCGGCGGGACGAGCAACGCGTCTCTATATTGCTGGGTCGGGTCATGCGGGGCAATCACGGCTGCGAAAACCGCGATCAGAACCAGAAGAAGGAAGACGGCAAGGCCGACGACGGCGCCACGGTTCTGGCGGAAGTAGAACCAGAAATCGGCGATCATCCGGCGGCGGATGGCGGCGTCGGAAAGCCTGACGCCGGGAGCTGTGGTCACATCGCTCATTTGTGACGGATCCTTGGATTGATGAGGCCATAGGTGAGATCGACAAGCAGGTTGACGATCATCACCAGACCCGCGATCAGAAGCAGGCCGCTCTGCACGACCGGATAGTCGCGGCGCGAGATGGAATCGATCATCCACTTGCCGATGCCCGGCCAGGAGAAGATGGTTTCGGTCAGGATTGCACCCGCCATCAGCACACCGATCTGCAGGCCGATGGTGGTGATGACCGGGATCATGGCGTTGCGCAATGCGTGAACGCCGACGACACGGGACGGCGACATGCCCTTTGCACGCGCTGTCCGCACATAATCCTCACCGAGGACTTCGAGCATTGCCGACCGTGTCTGGCGGGCAATAACTGCAAGCGGGATGGTGGCAAGCACCACCGAAGGCAGGATGAGATGTGACAGAGCCGAAGCGAAAGCACCCTTCTGCCCTGAAATCAGGCTGTCAATCAGCATGAAACCGGTGACGGAAGGGAAGAAATACATCAACGAGATACGGCCCGACACCGGTGTCCATTGGAGGATGCCGGAGAACATGATGATGAGCAGCAGGCCCCACCAGAAGATAGGCATGGAGAAGCCAACCAGCGCCGTCGTCATGGAGATCTGGTCGAACCACGAGCCACGGCGGATGGCGGCGATGACGCCGACCGGCACACCGATCAGTGTGGCGAGGATGATGGCGACGAGGCCAAGCTCGACTGTCGCGGGGAAGAGCGCCAGGAACTCGGTCAGAACGGGTTTCTTGGTGACCAGCGAATTGCCGAGATCACCCTGAAGCAGCCGCCCCAGAAAATGGAGATATTGCTGCCAGATAGGCTGGCTGAAGCCGAGCTGTTCGGCAAGTTGTGCATGCCGCTCGGGCGAAATGCCGCGCTCACCCGCCATCAACAGCACGGGATCGCCCGGCAGGACGCGAACGAAGGCAAAGGCAACGATGGTAATCCCGAGAAATGTCGGAACGAGATAGAGAAGTTTGCCGAAAATGAACCGGATCATGGTTTTTTCCTGAAAAGACGCGCGAAAGAACCTGAGTTCTTCCGCGCGTCCTGTTGTTTGGGATTACTCAGCGATATCGACGGATTCGAAGGTGAAGTCGCCAAGTGGGCTCATGGTAAAGCCGGAAACCTTGGCGGACATCGGAACGAACTGCGTGGAGTGCGCAAGCGTCGCCCACGGAGCCTGTTCCTTGAAGATCACCTGCGCCTGCTCATAAAGCTTGGTGCGCTCGGCAACGTCAGTGGTCTGCTTTGCCTTGGAAAGCAGTTCGGAGAACTCCTTGTTGCACCACTGAGCACGGTTTGCACCGCCTTCGCCGGTTGCAGCGCAGGAAAGCAGAACGCCCATGAAGTTATCAGGGTCACCGTTGTCGCCGGTCCAGCCGAGGATGACGGCACCGTCGCGGTTCACTTCAGTCGACTTCTTGAGGTATTCACCCCATTCGAAGGAGACGATCTCGGCCTTGACGCCAACCTTCGCGAAATCCGACTGGATCAGCTCGGCGGTGCGGCGGGCATTCGGCATGTATGGACGCTGAACCGGCATCGCCCAGATCTTCATCGTCAGATCCTTGACGCCAGCGGCTTCGAGAGCCTTCTTGGCAGCTTCCGGATCGTAAGGATCGTCCTTGATGCTGTCGTTGTAGGACCACATCGTCGGCGGGATCGGGTTCTTGGCAACCGTGCCGGCACCCTGGAATACGGCGTCGATGATGGCCTGCTTGTTCATCGCCATGTTCAGCGCCTTGCGGACTTCCGGCTTGTCGAAAGGTGCAACAGTGGTGTTGTAGGCGAAGTAGGCAACGTTCAGGCCCGGCTGTTCATCGAGCTTGAGGTTGGAATCGGCACGAATGGTGGCGAGGTCGGCCGGGGCCGGATAAGGCATAAGGTGGCATTCGCCAGCCTTCAGCTTCTGCAGACGAACGGCAGCGTCCGGCGTGATCGCGAAGATCAGATCGTCGATCTTCGGAGCTTCGCCCCAGTAGTCGGCGTTCTTCTGGTAGCGGATGACCGCGTCCTTCTGATAGGCGACGAACTTGAACGGGCCGGTGCCGATCGGCAGGTTGTTGAAGTCTTCCTTGGTGCCGGCCTTATCAAGCGTATCAGCATATTCCTTCGAAACGATCGAAGCGAAAGGCATCGCGATATTGGCAAGGAACGGAGCTTCAGGACGGGTCAGCACGAACTTCACGGTGTAATCGTCAACCTTGACGATTTCCTTGATCAGCGACGGCATTTCCATGGAGTTGTAATATTCGTAGGTGATGCCTGCGATATACTGGTTCCACGGGTTCTTTGTGTCACCCTGGCGGTTGTAGCTGAAGATCACATCATCGGCGTTGAAATCGCGGCTTGGCGTGAACTTCTCGTTGGAGTGCCACTTTACGCCCTTGCGCAGGTGGAACGTGTATTCGAGGCCATCGCTCGAAACTTCCCACTTTTCGGCAAGGCCTGGCTCAACTTCGGTCGTGCCCTTCTTGAACTCGGTCAGACGGTTGTAGACCGGATGCGCGGAGGCATCGAAGGTGCCGCCGGCGGTGTAAGGCGAAGGATCGAAGCCTTCCGGAGATGCCTCGGAGCAATAAACGAAGGTCTTCGCCATGGCGGGCACGGCGGAAGCCATCGCAAGCGCAGAGGCTATAAGCAAACTGCGGGTCAGCGTTTTCATCTGGTGGTCCTTTCCCTCTTTTTCTGAGTTTATGCGACCCCGTTTTAAGGGGCCTACCTGTCCTGGTCAGCGACGACGCGGAGCCCCGTGTCGCCGTTCGGTCCTGTGCCTCCCGACCAATTACCCGGCGACCGGCTGGAACAGCCGGTCGAGGTTCTTTTCCGACGGGCAGAACCAGCGTGGTCCCGCCTCCGTCATATAAGCTATATCCTCGAGACGGACGCCGCATTCCCCATAAACGCACAGCATCGGCTCGATGGAAAAGCACATTCCCGGCTGAAGTGCCGTGGCATTTCCTGCAACGATATAGGGTTCTTCGTGAATATCCAGCCCAAGCCCATGGCCGGTGCGATGCGGTAGACCCGGAACCTGATAATCCGGCCCAAAACCGGCCGCCTTCAGGCTGTCGCGCGCGGCCTTGTCCACGTCCGAGCAGGCAGCACCGACCCGGGCCGCGTCAAAGGCAGCAGCCTGCGCGTCCCGCTCGGCGTTCCAGAGAAAACGCTGCCGTTCCGTCGGCTGGCCGAACACATAGGTGCGGGTGATATCCGAACGATAGCCATGAAGGATGCCGCCGAGATCGACCAGCACCATGTCGCCGTCAACAAGCGTCTGCGCATAGGGCACGCCATGCGGATAAGCCGTCGCCTCGCCGAACTGAACCGCCACGAAAAGCGGCTTCATGCCAAGCGCAACATGTGCGGCGTTAACGAAGTCAGCCACTTCCGTGGTGGATATGCCGGGACGCAGCCCCTCGAACACGGCCTTCTGCACGCCGTAGCTCGCATCCATCGCCGCCTGGATGATGGCAATCTCGGCTGCGGATTTGACCTGCCGCTGTGCGACAATCATCGGCTGGGCGGAAATGATGCGGCCTTCCAGACGCTGCATCAGGGCCGATGCGAAAACGAAAGGAGTGGCAGGATCGATCGCGACAAGGTGGCCGGGACAGCCGAGCGCTTCGATGCGCTTTGCCATCAGGTCAAAAGGACTTTCATCCTCTTCCCAGACGGCAACTTCGCCCTCGATACGGATCATCGTCCGTAGTTTCGGCTCCTCAAATGCCGGACTGACATAGACCGGCTTGCCTTCTGCCGGCACCAGGGCGCCGTGAATGCGCTCCGAAAGACCAAGCGACAGGCCAGTATAATAGGTCAGCGACGATGATGCATCGAGCCAGACCGCCTTGATATTTTGCTGGATTAGCTGCGCTTGCAGGCCGCGCAACCGCAACCCGAGCTCGTCTTCAGCGATCGATGAAACCGCGATCGGCTGAAACCGCTTCAGCGCCTCTTGAAAGTCTGCCATTCTCTCCCCGCCGCTTTCAGGCGCACAGACACAAGCGTGTCGGCAACTCCCAAGCGTTCTTTTGCCAATGCTTAAACACAGGCCGGGGCCTAAGCAATGGGCCAGGACGATGCACCGCCACAAAACTGTGCATATTCATCTAGACATAACGAAATCGTGATCGACACGCGCCCGATTTCGACAATCATCGCCTTGACGGGAAAATCAGAAATCCCCCGAAAACTTAAGGGGAAAAGCGGGGTATCGGTCATCCGGGCGCAGACGGCGCGCAGAAACCTCACCGCAAGATGCATTGGAAAAAGAAGCCCAGAAAAGGAAAAAGCCTGCCGCGGGAGGAGGTGCGGCAGGCTTCAAACTTGATCGGTGATTGGGAGGAGGAGTACCACCGATCCGCATCGAGCGACACTGGGAGGAGGAGTGCGTCGCTTCGATGTTTTGAATATAGCGGTATCCGCGATTTTTAACAGAGCAAGTCTCGCAATGCAGCATTGCATTTTTGCATAGCTCGAAAATTCCTGCTTTGTTTTTTAGCACTCCCGCAGAAGACGTTGGAAATCAACTTTCCCGATGCACTTGAAAACCGGCAAAGGACTGGTTGACCGGCATGAGTTCGAGGCTGTTGATGTTGATATGTTTGGGCTGCGAGGCGACCCAATGGATCGTATTGGCGATATCCTCGGCCGTGATCGGATTGACGCCCTTGTAAAGATTGTCCGAGGCATCCTGATTGCCGCCGGTGCGAACAAGCGTGAATTCCGTTTCGCACATGCCCGGTTCGATCGAGGTGACGCGCACGCCCTTGCCATGCAGGTCGGAGCGCAGACCTAGCGAGAATTGCCGCAGGAAGGCTTTCGTTCCGGCATAGACATTGCCGCCCGCATAGGGCCAGTGCGCAGCTACCGAGGAAAGGTTGATGACAATGCCCTTGCGGTCGATCAACGTGGGCAAAAGATGGTGGGTGATGTTCAAAAGACCGGTGATGTTGGTGTTCACCATGGTCTGCCAGTCTTTCAGCGGCACCTGCGGTGCAGGTGCGGTGCCGAGCGCAAGCCCCGCATTGTTGACGAGAATATCGATGTCCCGGAAACCTTCCGGCAAAGCCGCAAGTGCCTTTTTAGTGGCATCTTCGTCGGTAACATCGAAGGCAGCGCCGTGAAAGGCGGAGCCGAGTTCTTGCGCCAGGGCCTCCAGCCGTTCCGCCCGCCGACCTGTGCCAATGACCTTCCAGCCTTCCTTGACGAAGCGCCGCGCCGTGGCCTGTCCGAAGCCGGACGTGGCGCCGGTGATGAGGATGGTACCGCTCATGATGATGTCTCCAGTAAATTCGTTCTGTCGGGATCAGTCTGTGTCAGTAATTTTTCAGCGGCGGCCGCCAGACAGCGCTTATACGCCTCGAGATCCGTATAAAGGGCCTCTGCCGTCGCGTTGCCAACGATGACGACGCCGCCACGCCGCAAAATTCCGCCGTGCAGCATGAGATTGTCGACCATGTCGAAATTCTCGATCGACAAACCGTCCGGGCCGCGATAGCGCCCTGTTTCATCGATTGCGGCAACACCGTTATATTGCGCCTTGATGCGGGTGAAGTGATTGGCCGCGACATTGGTGTAGGCGAAAACCGGCTTGCCCAGCGCGCACATGAACCCCAGTTCGTAGCTCGTTCCCGTATCGGCGGCGATGCCGCGAAACGGCGTGAGATTGGCGATGACCGCATCCGCTTCCAGCATCATCCGCTCGTCTATGGCATTGATGTTGCAGCCGTGGCCGATTTTCGTGTCCGCGGGCGGAATTTCCAAATCGCCCGGCGAAAGCGGCGTAAACCCGGCCTCGCGTGCAAGCGAGGCCTTGAGGTCGAGCATTTCACGGGCATTCGGGAGGAAGACCTCCGGCCCGGCGAGATAGATTTTCTTTGTCATAGGAAATTTCATACAATTTGGAGAAACAGGATTTCCGCAAACCTAACCCGGAGACTTTCGCAAACGCAAGTACCAAGGGGACATGCGCCAAGGCGCGTCGGAGCGACCTACAAAACGGTATCGTCAAACCTGTCTTTCCGTTATAGCCGGAGCAACGAACTGGACATTCCCGGAGCAAGACAATGGCAGCAACCATCCGTTATCACGAAGGCGATATTTCCGCCGCAGATGCCGCACGCTACCTTGGCGCCATCGCAATCGATACGGAAACACTGGGGCTGGTGCCACGCCGCGACCGTCTCTGTGTCGTTCAGCTTTCTCCTGGAGACGGTACGGCGGATGTCATCCGCATCGCCGCCGGCCAGAAGGAGGCTCCAAACCTCACCCATATGCTTGCAGACCCTGCCCGGCAGAAGATTTTTCACTATGGCCGTTTCGATATCGCCGTTCTGTTCCACACGTTCGGTGTGACGACGACGCCGGTTTTCTGCACCAAGATCGCCTCCCGCCTGACCCGCACCTATACCGACCGGCACGGGCTGAAGGACAATCTGAAGGAAATGCTTGAGGTCGACATCTCCAAGGCGCAGCAATCGTCCGACTGGGCAGCAGAAAAACTGTCACCCGCACAGCTCGAATATGCTGCATCCGATGTGCTGCATTTGCATGCGCTGCGCGACAAGCTGACACACCGCCTCGTGCGTGATGGTCGCCTCGATCATGCCGATGCCTGTTTCGCGTTTCTGCCGACCCGTGCCAAGCTCGATCTTCTGGGCTGGGACGAAACGGATATCTTCGCCCATAGCTGAGCGGTTTCACGCTTCGTTTAAGGACTGATTTACCGAAACTGCCTATTCTCGGCCGCAACTTTGGGTGGCCGGGGACTTCCAGATGATTACACCGTTGCAGCAGACGGCAAGCATTGCAGTCAGCGACCTCATGCGGTCGATGGTGGAAACCATTGAGGAACGCCATCGCGAAGAGCAGGAAAAAGCGAACGGTACCAAAAAAGACGAGACGATAAAGACCCAGCCGCAGCCGGACCAAAGCCATCGCGTTGCCAATGAAAAGATAAGCGCCTATCTGTTCGGCGCCATGAAGCCTGATGGCGATGCCTTCGCCTCGCTTGTCTCCCGTTTCTCGTCTGCGCTTGGCATCACCCAGGAAAACAATGAATCGAACGCCGCTTTCGCACAAAGGCTTCAGGACGCGCTGACCCTGACCGACGGCTTTGAAAAAACCGATGCGGCAGGAAAAGCCACGACGATTTCGCTGAAATCCTTCGGCGTTTCGGAAGCGCAGGTCGTGGAAGTCCTGAATAACGGCGTAACTGCCAAGACCGCGCCCATGGCAGCACTTGCCGCACGCATTGCCCAAAATGCCGGCCTGAGCGGCAAGGAAGAAGATTTCGGCGTGCAGATGTCGAAAGCAATCATGGCAGTGCGCGCCACCGCACCCAAAAATGTCAATGATCTCGAAGAATCGACTGGCCTCAAGGAACTTGGTATTTCCGCGCAGCAGATGATCGCCGCAATCGCAAACCCATTTGGCGATGCGGCACGCGCCGTGAAGAATGCGCTGAACGATCAGGCGCAGGGCACCCAATTCATGACACGGGAAACCATGAAGGTCATCCAGCGCCTGGAAGACGTTGCCGATCCGAAAACCAAGGAAGAATTGCAGGCCGAACGCGGCAAAAACCGCATGGGCGAAATCAACGATGCCGAAGTTGCGGCGGAGCGGGAAGAGGATATCCAGACCCGAGACGCACAGGGCAAGCTGGAGGATGTGCAAAAACTTCAGGACGTCGTGAAGGAACACATAGACGCTGCCGCCGAAGAAAAAGCGCAAGGCACTGACGGGCAAGGCCCGGTCGATATTTCATCGGAAATCGCCCTTATCTCCGTGCTCGCGGCAACGCCATCAAGCGAAACGGCCCAGGCTGAAAATGACAACGAACCCGCAGAGACAGACGCCGCAACCAAGACGGAAGCCGATCAGAAAGACGACGCCGAAAAACTGCTTGATGTTCAGGCAGTCGTCGATAACGCCCGCAGCGCCATTTTGCCGATCTCGATAGACGACAATGGAATTTATGCACTGCTGAAGAAGAAGGCGGCATGATCTCGCCGCTACCGATAGTCACTTGAGCGAAACATGATGTGAGTTCAAACATGTCTCAAATTTCCGGCATATCCGGCAGCGCCGGCCTCGATGCCGAACCAAATGCGGCGCAAGCGCTGCTCTCCATCGCCGCTCCGCCGCTGGCGCCGAATGACGACAATTTCGTTGCCGCAAGCGAGGAAGACAACCTCATCGCCCCCGTGGAAAATCGCCCCGAGAGAGGTTTTCCCAAGGCAAGCTGGCTCGACGCGATGCCACCGGAAGCCTTTGAGGCAGCGGATAGCGAACCGGACCATATTTCATCGGTCAATTCCGACGATAACGGGCTTTACCGCATGTTCATCAGCGTCTCTCCCTGATTGCCATATCGACACGATTTTTATGGTTAGCGAATTCTTAATATCTACGGCCCAGACTCAGGGTTGATGATTCTGTGTGCATCGCGAAGAGCTGGCATTCCTGCCAGCGACGCACACGGCGCTCCCGCATGAGCGGGCGAGATGACACCTGTACATCACCGGCGCGGCAATCTTTCAACATAGGCCAAATGCGGATCAGAGAGCCAGGGACTGGCCCTTTCGCAGCCAGCGGCGGTAATCGATAGGAACGGAGCGCAGCATGTTACCGCCTGTACCGAAAATTCCGGCAGCCGATGCCGCCTATGGAGCCGCAGCCTCGCAGACGCAGCGCGTGGAGCCGAAGGAGGCCGTGCAGCCGCAGGCAAGCAATCTTGCTCCCGACAATGGCAGCAGTCTTTTCGCCAAAGCCGCAGTCACCTCTCTCGCCAGCGAATATCAGCTTTCCCGCAGCACCGCCGTTCTGGCGGAGGCGCTTGGCAAGCTGATGAACCTCCCAAGGCGCGACGGCGAAGCCATTCAAACCTATGTGATGCGTCTGACGGATGCGCTGCGCGCCCTGCCCGCACCGCAGCGCCTGGCGCTGGAACAACAGGTCAGCAAAGTCCTGCAGGGGTTGAGCCTTTCGATGCTCGCAGAAATCCTGAAACAGCCAACCGGGCCGGATGCCGCAAGGCTTGCGCTGCTGATCGAACTTTCCCGCTACAAGGGAACGGATCTTGCGGCGAAGGCGGTGGTGTCCTCTTATCAGCAGAACAATTCGGCCAATCCGGTGACCGCGCAGCCAGTGCAAGCGAGACAGCAGAACGGCCCGAGCCAGAGTGCTGACGGCCGCCCAAACCCGGCAACGACCACCACAACAACAGCACAACCGGCAACCGCCGCCGCGCCCGGCCGGCTGTTGCCTATGCTCATCGGCCCGCTTGCCCAAAGCGCCGCCGCAATAAAAGCCATGGTTGCGGCGCAGGCAGCGCCGCAAGGCCCGCAGGCCAATCTTCCCGCCCCACCTGCCGACATGTTCGACTCTCCGCACGATTCGGCAAAACCGGAAGGGAAAGCCGCCGAAAGCACCGTACGCTCGCCTCAGCCGCAAACGGGCAGCACAACAAAAGAAGCTTCGACAGATGCCCGCCCGGCAAATCCGCCACGGGCTGAGAACGCCGAGATGCGCCCTGCACTTCAGCATCGGGACACGATGAAGCTGGAGCCGAGGGAAATCCGCACTACCTTGAACCCGCCATCCGGCCAGTCCACGGCTGGCGCCAAGGATATGGAAAACCTGCTCCTTGCTGCAGTGGCCGGCAAACTTCCCGCCAAGGCCACCACCGCTGCCCAGCTTTCCGCCACGCCACCGGGCGCCGTACCGCAACCACTCGAAGAGCAGCCTGCCGAAAAAACTGCCCTCGCAGCGCCCATCCACCCGACCGGGGAGGAAACGGAGACGATTACCAACCGGCCAGAAGCCCAGCCCATGCCCCGCGCCGCTCTCGACCCGGAAGCAAGAATGGCGATGCTGGAACAAACGGCCTCGCAATCGCTGATCGCTGCAGCTCTGGCAAAAGACGGCACGCCGTTACCGCTCGTCGCATACCCACCGGCGGAAGAGGACCACGAATCGGAAACGCCGCATCGCGGGCGTGGTCCATTTTCCGAGGATGAAGCGAATGGCGAGGCGGAGGGCGAAAATCCCGACGGTCAAGACGAGATGGAAGAGCGGGTGGCCGCCAATGACGAGATTGGGGATGGGGAAAATCCGCGGACAGCGGCTTTCGACGACAGTGCGGAAAATTATTACCTCAAGATGAGTGGCATGCACTGAATTCCGCGCCGCCCATTGGCCTGTGCCACGAACACTGTAGCCAACAAAAAACCCGCCGGAAAATTCCGGCGGGTTCTTTATATCAAACGATCTCTAGCGATTATTCGCTGCGGTTCTTCAGAGCCGCACCGAGGATGTCGCCGAGCGAAGCGCCAGAGTCGGACGAACCGAACTGTGCGACGGCTTCCTTCTCTTCAGCGATTTCCAGAGCCTTGATCGAAAGCATGACCTTGCGGTCCTTCTTCGAGAAGTTGACGACGCGAGCGTCGAAAACCTGGCCAACTGCGAAACGCTCCGGACGCTGATCGTCACGATCGCGTGCGAGGTCGTTGCGGCGGATGAAGGAGGTGATGTCCTCGTGGTTGACGAGCTTCACTTCCACGCCACCGTCGTTAACGGCGATGACTTCGCACGAAACGACTGCGTTCTTGCGCAGGTCGCCGGACGTTGCGGCTTCACCGACAGCATCCTTGCCGAGCTGCTTGATGCCGAGCGAGATGCGTTCCTTCTCGACGTCAACATCGAGAACGACGGCCTTGACCACGTCACCCTTGTTGAACTCTTCGATGACCTGTTCGCCCGGACGGTTCCAGTCGAGATCCGACAGGTGAACCATGCCGTCGACATCGCCTTCGAGGCCGATGAACAGGCCGAATTCGGTCTTGTTCTTGACTTCGCCTTCGACTTCAGTGCCGGCCGGATGGCTGAAGGCAAATGCCTGCCACGGGTTTTCCAGCGTCTGCTTGAGGCCGAGCGAGATACGGCGCTTGGACGGATCGACTTCGAGAACGACAACGTCAACTTCCTGGCTCGTGGACAGGATCTTGCCGGGATGTACGTTCTTCTTGGTCCAGGACATTTCGGAAATGTGGATCAGGCCTTCGATGCCCGGCTCCAGCTCTACGAATGCACCGTAGTCGGTGATGTTCGTGACCGTACCGGAGATCTTCTTGCCAACCGGGTACTTGGCGGAGATGCCATCCCACGGATCGGACTCGAGCTGCTTCATGCCGAGCGAGATACGGTGGGTTTCCTGGTTGATGCGGATGATCTGAACCTTGACCTGCTGGCCAATGTTGAGGATTTCCGAAGGATGGTTGACGCGGCGCCATGCCATGTCGGTAACGTGCAGCAGGCCGTCGATGCCGCCGAGGTCAACGAACGCACCGTAATCGGTGATGTTCTTGACGACGCCGTCAACAACCTGGCCTTCTTCGAGGTTCTGAACGATTTCAGAACGCTGCTCGGCGCGGGACTCTTCGAGAACCGTGCGGCGCGAGACAACGATGTTGCCGCGACGCTTGTCCATCTTGAGGATTTCGAAGGGCTGCGGGTTGTGCATCAGCGGGGTAACGTCGCGGATCGGACGGATGTCGACCTGCGAACGCGGAAGGAAGGCAACGGCGCCGTCCAGATCGACGGTGAAACCACCCTTGACCTGGTTGAAGATAACGCCTTCGACGCGCTCGCCAGCTTCGAACTTGGCTTCGAGCTTGACCCAGCTTTCTTCGCGGCGAGCCTTCTCGCGCGACAGAACGGCTTCGCCGAGTGCGTTTTCGATGCGCTCGACGTAAACTTCGACTTCGTCGCCGACCTTCAGCGTGCCGTCCTTGGACTTCGCGCCGAATTCCTTCAACGGTACGCGGCCTTCAACCTTGAGGCCAACGTCGACGATGGCAACGTCCTTCTCGATTGCCGTCACGATACCCTTGGCAACATAGCCTTCGGCAAGATCGTTAGAGGCAAAGGATTCTTCGAGAAGCGCTGCGAAATCTTCGCGCGTGGGGGTAGATACTGACATGAAATCTCCTGATTGCATCCGCGCGAGAGCGAATACAAAAGCGCCGGTGGGCTAGCGTTGTTGATACCCGAACCCATGCCCGCCTTTTCAAAAGGCTTCCCGGCGCAAGGACATGTCTTCAGGCAATTCCGGACTAAACGCGGACCGATTCAAGCGGTTCCGCGAAAAACCTGTTTCTTCAGGGCGGCGTCGATAATCATCCGCGCGGCCTGAAACGCCGCCTCTATACTCATTTCCGACGTATCTAGCAAGTGCGCGTCTTCAGCCGGTTTCAACGGGCTGTCGGCTCGGCCCATGTCGCGCTCGTCGCGTTTCTTCACCTCGGCGAAAATGGCGTCGTAGTCTGCAACGCTGCCGTTGGCGACAATTTCATCATAACGCCTGCGCGCCCGCACGTCCGGCGAAGCGGTGACGTAGAGTTTCACCGGCGCATCAGGGCACACCACCGTGCCGATGTCGCGGCCATCCAGAACCGTGCCCGGTTCCTTTGCCGCAAACCGCTGCTGCGCTGTCACGAGCGCGCGCCTCACCGGCGTCATCACCGCAATCCTGGACGCCGCCTCGCCGATATCGTGCCTTGAAAGCACCGCGCGGTCGAGGCCGGCAAGGTCGAGTTGCAGCGCCACCTTTTCAGCGACTTTCTCGTCATCGAGCGACAGGCCGGCGTCAAGAAGTGCCTTGGCCGTGGCTCTGTAGGTCAGCCCGGTGTCGAGATGATGGAAACCATAGGTCTCCGCAATCTTGCGTGACAAGGTCCCTTTGCCCGCCGCAGCTGGCCCATCTATGGCAATCGTAAAGGTCATGAAGCTTTCTGCCTGTGCGTCCATCATTAATACAGTAGAGTGCGTCGGCCTCCAATCTTTATGAGCAGCCTGACATACAAGTCGCATCATGGGAGGGCGGCCTCCAAAGTTTGTCTTTGACACGAAAGACCGCAACGATTAAGGGGACCGGCTAGAAATTTTACCGTCTATGCCGGTTTTACGGCGTACACACCGAAACTCATTCGACAATTTGAGGCTTAGACAGTGGCAAAAGCGGACCTTGGTACCAAGCGCACAGACCCCGATACCGGCAAGAAGTTCTACGATCTGAACCGCGACCCGGTCGTTTCTCCCTATAGCGGCAAGTCCTGGCCGCTCTCTTTCTTTGAAGAAAGCACCGCTCAGGCAAAGCTCGAGCAGGCTGAAGAAGAAGAAGTCGCGGAAGTCGATGCCGAAAACACGGAAGTCGAACTCGTATCGCTGGAAGACGCCGACGGCGACAACAGCGGCGACGATATCCCGGACCTGGGCGACGATGACGACGACGTGGAAATCGGCGACGACGACGACACCTTCCTTGAAGCCGACGAAGACGACGATGACGACGACATGTCCGGCATCATCGGCGTACCGGGCGACGACGAAGAAGCTTGATCTTATTGGATAAACCAGCCCGGCGACAAAAAAATGAAGCCGGGCTGTTTTTTGTGCTTGCACTCTTCGATTAGCCGAAGTAGTAAGCCGCCACCGAACGGAACAACAGCCGCTTCGGTTCCCGGAACCGGACGAAATGCCGGAACCCTTATGGGGCTATAGCTCAGCTGGGAGAGCGCTTGCATGGCATGCAAGAGGTCAGCGGTTCGATCCCGCTTAGCTCCACCAATCACCTTCTAAAATACAAATTTCCATCGTCCAGCACGGGCTTTCGTGCGGCATTGTCTGTTCTTCGCGTTGACTATTGCAAGAGCGCCCGCACATCCTGCCCGTTGATCCGGCATTCCACCGACGGAACGCCGCCGCCTTCTTCGAGCATGCGGCATTCCAGATATTTGCCGCGTAGGCGGTTCTCCAGCGCCTTGAAGGCTTTCAGGCCGCAGGCATAACGGCGGCCGTCAGGCCCGGCGCAAACCCGGTTGCGGTCGATGTCTTCCACGCCGGCGAGGCGGAACTCCTGTCCTTTGAAGGTGAAGCGATTGTTGGACGCAACGCGCAGGCGCTGATCCGCGTATATTTTCAGGGGGTATGGATCAGGCGGGGTCGGAATACGCTCATAATTCTGATGGCGGGGATCGACCCGGACCGGAGAGGTCGTCCACAGCGTTTCCGTGTTTGCGGAGAGGCCAGTCGCTGGATATGCCGCCTCGCCATTCATGAGCGAGGCGATGCGGATGCCTGCTATACCAAGCCCCGTGACCAGCACGATCTGAAACAGCAAAATGAAAACCTGCCGAACCATGTCACCGCAACATCAAAAAAATCGACAAGAAATAGATCGGCGTTTTTCAAGACAGACCGAACGCGATAAATATTACATCAATAAAATCTTGCGCGAGGTGATGTCTCGCACCGTGCCCATCGCCATGATTGGAATGCGGTCACCATCAAGGATAACCCTGCCCGTTGTCCGCAGCCAGCGAAAATCGCCGGATTTGAGTTCGATGCGGTATTGCTGATCATAGAACACGCCGTTCGTCAGCGAGTTGTAAACCGCCTTGGCCACACGCGCGCGCGAGCCGCTTTCGATCTGATCTATGAAATCCTCCACGGGAATGCCGCGGGCGGCTTTCTCTTCGGAAAATTCGCGCAGGCGAGCCGCCACAGCATCCAGATAAACCAGATTCTGCCCCACGTTCCAGGTGTAATAACCCACAAGTGTTTCTTCGAGATATATATCCTCTAACATCGGCCTTCTACATTATGGATGCTTTTGACGCGGGTCTTAACATAAAGGACGATACGCGACTAACCACAAGCACTTATTCTTTTGTCTGATCACTACGTAAAGTTATACATGCGCGTCGGCATCCGCGTTTCCCCGCCCGCTTGTTGGCGAACAGGCATTCCTGTGCCAAAGAAGGTCGATACCGACGCCATCTACCAGAGGACCCGCCGTGACCATAGGGCTTGCCCACGCCGAACTCATCGCCGTCGTCACCGCAATCACCACGGACGAGCCGCGGGTAATGACCGTGCGGGCGGGCGCGGCACTTCCATCAGGGCCGTTTGAATTCGGACACAGGACGCTTCAGAGCGGGTTGAGAGAGTGGATACACGAACAGACACATCATCCCGTCGGCTATCTCGAACAGCTCTACACCTTCGCCGACCGGGACCGCAACAATGACATTCTTGGCGGAAGAACCATATCGATCGGTTATCTCGGGCTGGTTCGCGAACAGGAGCCGCCTGGCAATGGCCGCCCTCTCTGGCATGGCTGGTACGAGTATTTTCCCTGGGAAGACCATCGGCAAGGCCGGCCGGCGGTTCTGGACACCATCATCGAAAAGCTGCGCTGCTGGGCGGATTCCGACCCTGCCTGCAAAGGCCAGCGCCATTTACGGGCCGACTTCACCTTCGGCCTTGATGGCGGCGGCTGGAACGAGGAACTGACACTTCAGCGCTACGAATTGCTCTATGAGGCCGGACTGGTCGAGGAAGCCCAGAGTGAGCCTCGGATCAATTTCGGCAGACCGATGTTTGCCGATCACCGCCGCATTCTTGCCACCGGCATCGCGCGCCTCCGGGCTAAGATCAAATACCGGCCTGTAGTTTTCGAACTGATGGCCGACGCTTTCACCCTGCTGCAATTGCAGCGCGCGGTGGAGGCGCTCGCCGGTCTGACGCTGCACAAGCAGAACTTCCGCCGGCTGATAGAACAGCAGCAGCTGGTGGAAGAAACTGGCGACATGGCGACCGAAACCGGCGGACGCCCTGCAAAGCTCTTCCGATTCCGCCAGACCGTTGTGGATGAACGCGCCCTTTCCGGAACCAAACTGCCACTCTCCCGCAATTGACATATGCTCACAATGAGAATATCTGTTTGCCGTAGATATACTCAAATAGAGTATAAATGGGAGAGTGCCGTGAACGAACAGATATCTGCCGCAAGCCTTTACGACCGCGTCAGCCGCGTCATTCCCAAGGCGGAATGGATGGGTTTTCAGGATGATGTGGAGGCGATCCTCGATCTGAAGCGCAGGCGCAACGCCGTCATCCTCGCCCATAATTACCAGACGCCGGAAATCTTCCACGGCGTTGCCGATATCGTTGGCGACAGCCTCGCCCTTGCGCGCAAGGCAATGGAAGTAGAAGCGGATGTGATCGTTCTCGCCGGCGTGCATTTCATGGCCGAGACGGCAAAGCTGCTAAATCCGGGAAAAACCGTGCTTATTCCGGATATGGCCGCCGGCTGCTCGCTCGCCGATTCCATCACGCCCGAAGACATCGCACTTCTGCGCAAGGCCTATCCCGGCGTTCCTGTCGTCACTTACGTGAACACGTCGGCGGCGGTGAAGGCGGCTTCCGACATATGCTGCACCTCCGGCAATGCCCGCCAGGTGGTGGAATCGCTCGGCGTGCCGCGCGTGCTGATGCTGCCGGACGAATATCTGGCGAAGAATGTAGCGCGGGAGACCAATGTCGAACTCATCGCATGGCGCGGCCATTGCGAGGTGCATGAGCTTTTCACCGTCGACGACATCAGGGAATTGCGCGAAAGCCATCCCGGCATCACCGTTCTCGCGCATCCCGAATGTCCGCCCGATGTCGTTGAGGCCGCAGATTTTTCCGGCTCGACCGCTGTCATGTCGGACTACGTCGGCCGGGAAAGACCGGCCCGCGTGGTGCTTTTGACGGAATGCTCGATGAGCGACAATGTCGCCGTGCATCATCCCGATGTTGAATTCATCCGCCCCTGCAACCTCTGCCCGCACATGAAGCGCATCACGCTCGGCAATATCCGCACAGCGCTTGAAGAAAACCGCCACGAGGTGACAATCGATCCGGCTGTTGCGGTCGCCGCCCGCCGCGCGGTGGAAAGGATGCTGGCGGTATGAGTGAGGCTCTGTCGCAATATGCAGGCAGGACGGTCATCGTCGGCAGCGGTATTGCCGGCCTGATGGCAGCATTGACGCTCGCACCGCAACCGGTCCTGCTTCTGACCCGCGGCGCGCTCGGTGGCGAAACGTCCAGCGMCTGGGCGCAGGGCGGCATTGCTGCAAGCCTTGGCGCTGACGACAGCACTGCACTGCATCTTGCCAATACGCTCGCCGCAGGCGACGGCCTCTGTGACGCGGCTATGGCAGCAGATATCGTCTCCACCGCCCCCGCAGTCATCGATGCCCTGGAACTAGCCGGAGTTCGTTTCGACCGCGATGCACAAGGCAGGCTCGTTTTCGGGCTGGAAGCCGCCCATGGCCGCCGGCGCATCCTGCATGCCGAAGGTGATGGCTCGGGCGCGGCCATTGTGAGGGCTCTTGCAGCCGCCGTTCTCAACACGCCGTCCATCGCAGTCCTGGAAGGTGCGGAGGTGCGCCGGCTGCTGACAGAAGGCGGGGCCATAGCCGGTCTCATCTGCGCCGGGCAAAAGGGCAGCTTTGTTCTGCCGGCCACAAACGTCATTCTTGCGACCGGTGGCCTCGGCGGGCTGTATGAGGCCACCACCAATCCCACCGGCAATTTCGGACAGGGGATCATGCTCGCCGCGCGCGCCGGAGCCATCCTCACTGATATGGAATTCGTCCAGTTCCACCCAACGGCGCTTTCCTCTCCCCGGCGGCCGCTGGCTCTGGTCAGCGAGGCGGTGAGGGGCGAAGGTGCCGTTCTTCTCAATGAAAGCGGCGAGCGTTTCATGGCGACCGTTCCGGGTGCAGAACTTGCCTCCCGCGATATTGTCGCCCGCGCCATCGACCGGGAAATCCTGCGCGGCGGCAAAGTCTTTCTCGATGCCCGCAAGGCGATCGGCAGCGGTTTTTCGGCGCGTTTCCCGTCAATCGACCTGCTATGCCGCGAGGCTGGTATAGACCCCGCCCGCGAACTCGTGCCCGTCCGTCCCGCCGTGCACTACCACATGGGCGGCGTCGCCACGGATGGTAATGGCCGTAGTTCCGTGCCGGGCCTATGGGTTGCGGGCGAAACCGCCTGCACCGGTCTTCACGGGGCCAATCGGCTGGCCAGCAACTCCCTGCTGGAGGCGGCTGCCATGGGCATGCGTGCGGCAAAAGATATTGCCGCCCGACCGGCATCAAAACGGGTGACAGCTGTCACGCCATTCGCAACGCCTGTTCTTTCGGCAGCAGACCCGTCTATCGTCAGGCCCATCGTCTCCCGCCATCTCGGCATCGCCAGGCATGAAGCGGGGTTGATCAGCGCGATCAGCGAACTTCTCCCACTGGCCGAACAGAACGGCCCGGCATCCGATCCCGCCATCGTCGGGCTCGCAATCGCCGTCTTCGCCGCCTTGCGAAGAGAATCGCGCGGGGCCCATTTCCGTAACGATTTCCCGGAAAAGGACGCGACCGCCACAAGGCGCAGGCTTTGCCTGTCCGATGTCATCGCCATTGCCCATGACCTCTCATCGTCCAATCTTTTTTCTTCCAGCATTGCGCGGAGCGCCTGACATGACCCTCACCCCTCTGCCACGCATTATCGTGGAGCCGCTTGTCCGCAACGCCCTTCTGGAAGACCTGGGTCTGGCGGGCGACATCACGTCCGCCGCAGTCATCCCCGCTGATCATCGCTCAGTCGTCGTCATGGCGGCGCGTGAACCGGGTGTCATCGCAGGTCTTGATGCCGCAGAACTGGCTTTCCAGTTGGTGGACCCGACAATCGTGATGAGGCGGCAGGTGCAGGATGGCGCGGCGGTCGCTCCGGGCGATATTATCGCGACGATCGAGGGTCCCTCGCGCGGTCTTTTGACGGCGGAGCGCACCGCCCTTAATTTTCTCGGCCATCTCTCAGGCATCGCGTCCGTCACCGCTACAATTGCTGCCGCCATCTCCGGCACCAGAGCCTCGGTTGCCTGCACCCGCAAAACGACGCCGGGCCTCAGGGCGCTGGAAAAATATGCCGTGCGCGCCGGCGGCGGCATGAACCACCGTTTTGCCCTTTATGATGCTGTTCTCATCAAGGACAACCACATCGCCGTAGCCCGCGGCGTGCGTGACGCTATCCGCAGCGCCAAGGCGGGTGTCGGACATCTGGTCAAGATCGAGGTCGAGGTCGATACGCTCTTGCAATTGCGCGAAGCGATGGAGGAAGGGGTCGATGCGGTTCTACTCGACAACATGCCGCCGGAACAGCTGCGCGAGGCGGTGCAGATCGTCGCCGGACGCGCCATAACCGAGGCCTCCGGACGCATCACCCCTCAAACCGCAGCAGCCATTGCAACAACCGGCATCGATCTCATCTCCGTCGGCTGGCTGACCCACAGCGCGCCGGTTCTGGATATCGGGCTGGACTTTCAAAGCCAAAGCTGACGAAAGCAAGGAGACCGGAACAAAATCCTCGATTGACCGTTAATTCCCTGCCGGGGGTCAAGAGGTGGGGGGATCAGTGCGCGCAAAAGCCTGTCCATATGCCTGCGGACCTCTCTCACAAAGGAAAGGCCTGTTATGGAAGACGCACAAATCGGCTGGATTGCAGCAATCATCATCGGCGGCGTAGCCGGTTGGCTTGCCGAACAGTTCATGAAAAGCAACATGGGTCTTTTCATGAACATAATTCTCGGCATCGTTGGCGCCATCGTCGCCAATTTCCTGCTTGGGCTTGTGGGCATTTCGCTCGGAGGCTGGATTGGATACCTTATCGCCGGTTTCATCGGCGCATGCATTCTCATTGCCATCGGGCGCGCATTTCGCCGATAGAGGGAGGACACAATGAGCTTTTTCGACAAGATCAAGAACGCGATTTTTGGCAAGGCAGAGGCTGCACCGCAGACTTCGGCGCCAGCTGGCGCGCCCACGACAGGCGCAAGCCCGGCCGCTCCGGCTCAGCCAGCAGCACCAGCACCGACAGCCGCTGCTCCGGCATCCACCGGCAGCGTCGATGTCGCCTCCATTCTGGACGCGGCGGTCAAGCAGAACGGGCAGAAACTCGACTGGAAACATTCGATCGTCGATCTTCTGAAAGCGCTCGATCTGGACAGCAGCCTAACCGCTCGCAAGGAACTGGCAAGCGAACTCGGCTATACCGGTGATACCTCGGACTCAGCCACAATGAACATCTGGTTGCACAAGGCTGTCATCAAGAAGCTGTCTGAAAACGGCGGCAAGGTTCCGGCAGAACTTCTGCATTGAACCAGTGACCGGGAGAACCGCGATGGACGACTATTCAAACTTGCGAGAGCAGATCGGCCAGGACCTCGACACCCTGCACAGGACAGAGAATCCGAAATCGATTTTCGAGATTGCCGACGACTATCTTCTGGGAAACCCAAATCTGAAGAGAGCGCTGGTCGAAGACATCATCAAGGAAGAAGCGGACAAGCGCGGCATCGCGATCCACTGAAACCGCGCGTGTCAATCGCGGCGATTTCTACAAGAAGGGCGGCATCCAGATAGGACGCCGCCCTTTTTTGCCCCGTGCCCCGAAGCGTTATTTTTCCGGCTTGGCCCCGGCCTTTCTGGCGTTTTCTTCCATCAGCTCATACCACATGGCGTTCATGACGGCGAAAATAGCGGCGAGAGGCAGGCCGAGCAGCCAGGCGAAATACCACATGTTCGATCTCCTTGTATTTGTTCGATATTAATAAGCGTGGCCGCTGTCTTCACGGATCGCCTTTTCATCCACCTTGCCCCACAGCACGCGATAGACCCATGAGGTGTAAGCGACGATGATGGGGATGAAAATGAGGGCGACGACCAGCATGATGAACAGCGTCATATGGCTCGACGATGCGTCCCAGACCGTCAGGCTCGATTTCGGATCGATCGAAGAGGGCAGGATGAAGGGAAACATCGTCAGACCGACCGTCGAGATGATGCCGAATATGGCAAGCGAACTGGAAAGCAGCGCCAGCACCTCACGCCCGCCCCTTAACAACAGGAAGGCGACGAGCGGGAAGGCAAGACCGAGCGCCGGTGCCAGCATCATCCATGGATGGGCCGCGTAATTCGCAAACCAGACGCCGCTTGCAACCTCGACCGTCTTTGACAACGGATTGGACGGACCGTCGTTCACGACTTCCGAGGTGAAGCGATACCCGTCGATACCGAGCCACAACAATACGCCACCAAGCGCAAAGAGAACTGTGGTGGCAAGTGCTGCAATGCTGCCGAAACTGCGGGCACGCGCAGCGACCGGCCCTTCGGTCTTCAGCACCAGCCAGGCCGCACCATGCATCACCAGCATGCAAACGGAAACGAGGCCGCAAAGGATTGCGTAAGGGTTGAGAAGCTCGAACAAAGTCGTGCCGTCGTAAAAAATCCTGAGGTCATCGTTGAAGCGGAAGGGTACGCCCTGCAGCACATTGCCGATCGCCACACCGAAAATCAGGGCGGGAACAAAGCCACCGACAAACAGCGCCCAATCCCAGGTATTGCGCCATGTCGCACTCTCGCGCTTGGAGCGGTATTTGAACCCCACCGGCCGCAGGATCAGCGCAAATAGTGTGGCGAACATCGCCAGGTAAAAACCTGAAAACGACACCGCATAAAGCGGCGGCCACGCGGCGAAGATGGCGCCGCCACCAAGGATGAGCCAGACCTGATTGCCTTCCCATACCGGGCCGATGGAATTGATGACGACACGCCGCTCGAGATCCGTTTTCGCGACGAAAGGCAGCAGCGCGCCCGTGCCAAGATCGAAACCGCCGGTCACGGCAAAACCGATCAGCACCACGCCAAGCAGCAGCCACCAGATGACGCGGAGGACTTCGTAGTCGATGAGTTGATGCAATATCATGATCGTTTACTCCGCAGCGACGAGTTTTTCAGGAACGAGCGGCGCTTCCGGCTCGTGATCCGGATCCGGCCCCTTGCGGATCGCCTTCAGCATCAGCCCCATTTCGACGATGAACAGCACCGTATAGATGGCGATGAAGCAGAGAAGCGTAATCAGAACCGTTGAAGCGCTGAGGCTGGAGACGGCGGCGGCCGTCGGCAGCACGCCTTCGATGATCCATGGCTGACGGCCGAATTCCGCGACCACCCAGCCCATTTCCGCAGCAATCCACGGCAGCGGAATGGCGAAGACGGCCACCTTCAGCAAGAACGGATAGTGATCCAGCCGGCGGCGGGCGGAGAGATAAAAGAAGGTTGCCGTCAACAGGATGAAGAATATGCCGAGACCGACCATGATGCGGAACGCCCAGAACAGCGTCGGCACATGCGGGATGGTATCGGCGGCGGCCTTGGCAATCTGCTCCTCCGTCGCCTGGCGCGGATCGTCGACATAACGTTTCAGCAACAGGGCGTAACCAAGCTCGTGGCCGAGCTCCGCAAAGGTGCCACGCACCTCTTCGGGCAGTTCCGCGCCCTTGCCGGTGGCACGTATCTGCATCAGCGCATCATAGGCCTTGATGCCATCGCGGATGCGGGTCTTTGCGAGTTCCACCAGATCGTTGATACCGGGGATTTCCGTGTCCAGCGAGCGCGTGCCGATAAGGCCCATCACCCACGGAATTTTCACGGCGAAATGCGTCTCCCGGTTTTCCTGATCAGGAAAACCGATGGCAGTAAAGGGGGCGGGTGCTGGTTCCGTTTCCCACATGGCTTCGATCGAGGCGAGCTTCATCTTCTGGTGTTCGGTCGAAAGATAACCGCTTTCATCACCCAGCACGACGACCGACAGTGCAGCAGCCAGGCCGAAAGAAGCTGCAACCGTCATAGACCGCTTGGCGAGATCGACATGGCGGCCTTTCAGCACGTACCAGGCGGAAACGCCGAGCACGAAGATGGAGGCAGTGACATAACCCGCAGAAACCGTGTGCACGAACTTCGCCTGGGCGACCGGGTTCATCAGCACCGCGAAGAAATCCGTCACCTCCATGCGCATGGTCTGGGGGTTGAAAGCCGATCCCGTCGGGTTCTGCATCCAGCCATTGGCGATCAATATCCACAACGCCGAGAAGTTCGAGCCGATCGCCACGCACCATGTTGCGATGAGATGGCCGAGCTTGGACAGCTTGTCCCAGCCGAAAAAGAACAGACCGACAAAGGTGGCTTCCAGAAAGAAAGCCATCATCCCTTCGATCGCCAGCGGCGCACCGAAGATATCGCCGACATAGTGGCTGTAATAACTCCAGTTCATGCCGAACTGGAATTCCATGACGATGCCGGTGGAAACACCAAGCACGAAGTTGATGCCGAACAATGTACCCCAGAATTTCGTCATCTGCCGCCAGATGGTGCGGCCGGTCATGACATAGACCGTTTCCATGATGGCGATCACCACGGACAGTCCGATCGTCAGGGGAACGAATAGAAAGTGATATAAAGCGGTAACAGCGAATTGCAGGCGCGATAGCGCCACGATGTCGAGTTCCATGTTTTTACCCCACCTTTCAGGAAAGGCCGGCCTTCTGTTACGAAACGGCGCCGGCCCTGAAAAAATCACTCAGTCCGGACGCAATGTTTGCAGCATTACGTCGTATTCCGGGGTGCCGCTTTGACATTGATCAAGTTGGCGCCCCTCTCTCAGCACGATGATGCGATCGGCAAATTCCGCCTCACGGCGATTGTGGGTTATCATCACGACAGTCTTGCCTTCCGCCCTCGCAAACAGCCGGCCGAGCACGTCACGGGCGGTTTCGCCGTCCAGCCCTTCCGTCACCTCGTCGAGAAGCCAGAGTGGTTTGTCGCGTAGAAGGAAACGGGCAAGGGCGAGCCGTCGTGACTGACCGCCGGATAGACCCTGCCCCGCCTCGCCAAGTCTCGTATCCAGCCCTGCGGCGAGGGTTTTGACATGCTCGCCAAGGCCTGCCGATTGAAGGGCATCCCACAGTTCACGCTCGGTCGCGGCAGGTTTTGCCAGCCTCAGATTATCAGCGATGCTGTCTCGAAAAAGCTGACTTCTCTGCGTCATGAGCGAGCAAGGCAAAGCGCTGACCCTGCCCGCCGCCGGTTGCACTTCACCAGCCAGAAGCTGGATGAGGCTGGTCTTGCCCGCACCGCTCGGCCCGATAATCGCAATCGTCTCTCCGGCGGCGATTGCAAGGTTGATATTCGTCAGGACAGGATTTTCGTTCCCATCCCGCTCCAGCCGCACACCATCCAGCTCAGCCACCAGGCCCATGGCAGGCACGCGCGGACAGTTGGCGGCTGCTTCAGCGGAAAGACGCGGCGCAATGCGTCTTGCCGAAAAAAGCGTGCGCCCGAGTTCCATTGCTCCACGGCGCAGCGCCGTGAAGGGCTCCAGCGCGGCGAAACAGACAAGCAGGCCGAGGGCGGCAGTCGGCGCGGTCACAACGTCCTGCTCCGCAAGCCAGGCCATGCCGAGGAGAGCCGCACTCAAAAGAACCGCCGCTGAGATGCCGAATGAAAAACCGGCATTGGTTTCGATCCGGTTCAAGCGGTCATCGCAGGCGAGCAGATAATTGTCGGCCCGTTCAATCGCCGCAACCTGCGCGGAGAGACAGGCAGTCGTGAGCAATTCCACCTGTCCGTTGACCAAGTCCGCCGTGCGGGCACGAAGCGCTTCAAGCCCGATTGCCCGGCGACGCGCAAATTTTTCCGCCGTCAACGCCGAGCGCACTGAAATGCCAAGACCCGCCGCAATGAGGAAGAGGGCCGCCAGAACGCCCGCAAGCGGATTGAGGAGGGCAAGACCGATGCCTGTTGCGATTGCGGCGAGGATTGCGACGGCGGCGGGTACCAGCACGCGCAGATAAAGCGAATCCAGCGCATCGATATCCGCAGTCAGCCGGTTCAGCAGGCGGGCGGGCCTCGCCTCCAGATGTTTCGCCGCCTGCGGTGCGGCAAAGCCACGAAACAGCTTTTCGCGAAGCGCTGCAAGCACGGACAGCGTCGCCTCATGGGTGGTCATGCGTTCGCCATAACGGGCAGCGGTGCGTGACAACGCCAGCAGACGGATGGCCGCCGATGGCGCAAAGACGTCGAAAGCATAGGCCGTCGCGGGGACCAGACCGGCAATCGCGGTCGCAGTAATGAACCAGCCGGAAACGCCGAGAAGGCCTATACCCGCCAGCACCGTGGTTGCTGCCAGAACCGCGCCAACGAGCAGCATGCCGCGACGCGCCGACCAGAACAGGGAAATAACAGGTTTCAATATCGCAAAACGCGCGATCATGACTGCCCCCTCGAATGGATCGTCGTCATATCCACGACCCTGTCCATGCGCGCGGCGAGCACAGGATCATGGGTTGCGACGATCAATGTCCTGCCTTTTGCGAGTTGCAGCAGGTTTTCGGTGACGAGCGCAGCCGTCTCCCGGTCAAGATGCGCTGTCGGTTCATCGACCAGCACAAGCTGCGTCGCCGGATCGGCGAAAGCACGCGCAATGGCGAGGCGCACCGCCTCCCCGCCCGAAATACCGTAGCCGCCGTCTCCTATAGGCAGATGCCGGCGTGCTTTCGACAATGCATCCAGCCCGGTGCAGCGCAGCGTCTCATCAACCATACCTTCGCTGACACCGGCGCGGCCAAAGCGAATGTTCGCCTTCAGGGAACCGGCAAAAAAGAACGGCTTCTGGCTGACCCAGCCGATTGTCTTGCGCAGTCCATCGGCAGTCGCATGACCAAGCGTTACGCCCCCGATCCCTATTGTACCGCCGTCAGCCTCGGCCAAGCCGGCAATCAAGGAGAGTACAGTGGATTTACCACAACCGGAAGGCCCAAGAATCGCAACTGTCTCGCCTGACTGGACCGTAAGATTTAGATTCCGAATGGCAGGCGGAGCATTCGGATAGGCGAAGGAGAGATTAGCCAACTCCACCAGACCGGGCGTCGGAAAAGGGGCCATTGCGACCTCCTTACCCTCACCCACGATGGCTTTGCCAGCCCGCGTCAATGTGTCGAGCGCGCCCAGCGCCGCCTCGCCGGCTGCGCGGTCGTGCCAGACGGCGGACAACTCCCGCAGCGGTTCGAAAAAGGCAGGCGCCAGAAGCAGGATGAACAGCCCCTCGGCAAGTGTCAGCTTCTCGCCCCACGCGCCGAAATCGAGAAAACCGAGCAGATGGAAACCGATATAAACGGCTGTCATGGCAACGCCGAGGGCAGCGAAAAGCTCCAGCACCGCCGAGGACAGAAAGGCGATCCGCAGGACAGCCATCGTCCGCTTCTTGAGGTTCTCTGCGTCCGTCCGCAGGCGTCCAGCGGTCAGATCAACGGCTTCCAGTGCGCGGATCGTTTCCAGGCCACGCAGGCGATCGAGCAGGAAAGCATTCATGTTGCCGGTCTCGGCCAGCTGCTTTTCACTGGCAGCCTTCGCCTGCCAGCCGATCAGCGCCATGAAAAGCGGGATAGTGGGCATGGAAAGCAACAGAACAAGCGCCGCAATCCAGGTAAATGGCAGGATTGCCAGCACGAAAACCAAGGGGACAATGGTAGCTTTCATCCGCGCAGGCTGGAACCTGGAAAGATAAGGTACCAGCGCTTCGGCTGCCTCTGCGATAACGCTTGCCGCCTCGCCGGAGGCCGTACGCGCCAGATCAAGCGGCGACACCTCCGCAACGGCATGAAGCGCTTGCAGCCGCCGCCGCGAAAGGGCGGCACGCGCGGCGCGAAACGACAGTCTCGCAGCAACTTTTTCCAGCCATGCCTTGAGGAGACCGAGAATGAGAACAGCCACGGCCGCCGGCAGGATCGCCGTCATCGGCGCACCGTCGGCAATATTTCCGACCGAAAATGCAAGCAAACCCGCCTGGGGCAACCAGAGCAGAGCCGGCAGGACATGCAGCAGGGCGACCGATCTTCCTACCGCGGGTGCCTTCGCGAGTTCCGCCGTACCGACACCCTTGTCATTGGCGGATTTACCGAAGAAGCGCCGCCGTGCCTTGTCGGGAGAGACCGCCGCTGGAACTGGACAGTCTGCATCATCGCCATTGGCGGATTGCCGGATTTCTGCGGACATGCTCACGGACGATCTCCTCACCTGTCCTTCTTGGCACGGGGTCTGGCAAGAGAGACGATCTTGTCCTTGGCCTCCAGAAGCTTCGTGACCTTCGAGCCGAGTGCCAGAAGCGAAGCCAACCGCTCCGTCTCCAGCTTCTTCACATCGTCATACCAGCCGGTGAGCTGCTCGATCAGCGTTTTCATCTCATCGATGCGCTTCTGCGCATGCCGCTCCTCTTCGTTTTCCGGCTTCTCCATCAGGATTTCACGAAGCACGCTGAGTGTCGGGTCGATCTCGCGCTTCTTGCGCTCTTCGGCAAGGGTGCGCAGAATTTGCCACACATCCTCCGGCGTCGTGAAAAAATCGCGCCGGTCGCCGGGGAAATGCTTGAGAATTGCAAGGTTCCACGCCTGAAGCTCCTTCAGGCTCATCGACACATTGGAACGGGAAATGCCGAGCGACTCGACAATGTCGTCCGCGCAGAGCGGCTTCGGCGAGATGTAAAGCAAAGCATAGACCTGGCCGACCGTGCGGTTGATGCCCCAGCGGCTGCCCATCTCGCCGAAATGCAGCACGAAGGACTGAACGAGCGGAGAAAGATTGGTGGGCATTTCTTTGCTTCCTGTATTTTCAGTAATTTCTGAAATTTCGATAAAGCAAAAAATGGCAATCGGCAAATCACCTTTTTGACCTGCGTCAAAATGTGCAAATCAGAAGAGGCAGCGACTGCCGGGGATCAGGGCTGCGCCCTCTGGTACACTTTCCCGGCCCGCGATGCACGAAATGATATCGATAACATCAAAGACGTCTTGTTGTAGATGGAAGCGCGCGCATGAAAATCGGCGGCGGATTAATCCACCGCCGATCAAGACGTCGACAAACCGGCGTGCGCAACAGGCGCTTACGAAAAAGCGATCTGCACCTTCATGGCGCGGCTGCGGTCGGAGGCAAATTCGAAGGCCGAGATGGCGTCATCGAGGTCCACCGTCTGGGTGATGAACGGCTTGACGTCGATCAGGCCTTTGCGCATCAGTTCGACGCCCGTCGCGAATTCCTCGTGGAACCGGAAAGAGCCGCGCAGATCGAGTTCCTTGGCAGTAATCGCCATCATCGGCAGGCTCATATCGCCACCAAGGCCAAGCTGGACGATGATGCCGCGCGGACGCAACGCCGTAATCCCGCCCGCCAGTGCAACGGCGGCACCGGAGCATTCATAGAGAACGTCGAAGGTTCCCTTGTTCGCGCCGTACGCCGCCAGCGCATCAGGCTCATCCTTGCTGTTTATGACGCGGTCCGCGCCCGCTTCCCGCGCCTTGGCAAGCGTGAAGTCCGAAAGATCGGTCGCGACGATTTCAGCGGCACCGGCACGGCGGGCAGACAGGATGGAGAGAATGCCGATGGGGCCGCAGCCGGTGACGAGCACGCGTTTTCCGAGCAAATCGCCGGCGCGGCGGGTGGCATGCAGCGTTACCGCCAGCGGTTCCGCCATAGCTGCCTCACCGGCACTCAAACCGTCGGCCGGAACGCATTGCAGGGCATCCGCGATGAGAACCTCGCGGAAAGCGCCCTGAATATGCGGAAACGGCATGGCGCTGCCATAAAAGCGCATGTTGAGGCACTGATTGTGCAGGCCTTCCTGGCAAAAGCGGCAGGTCCTGCACGGACGGGACGGCGAAACCGCGACCAGACCGCCAACCTTCAGCCCTTCGACGCCCTCGCCCAGCTCCTCAACAATGGCGGAGACCTCATGTCCCAGCACCATTGGTTCGCGAAGCCGTACCGCGCCGAAACCACCGTGATTGTAATAGTGAAGATCGCTGCCGCAAATCCCGCCCCGAGCCAGACGAAGACGCACTTCTCCTGCCCCCGGCGCCTCCTCCGGCCTCTCCTCGATGCGTACATCCTTTGCCCCGTGGGCGACAATCGCTCTCATAAATATCTCCCGTTCGATATCGCGCCTTAAACGGCGCAACAAAATAATCCCTATCCCAATCATTGCCGCCGCCCTGCAGCCTCCCCGCGCGCATGTTGCGTACCGGAAACAGGCGTTTAAGCCTTGACATCCACGTCTGAAAGGGATGAATGTTATCGATAACATAAACCGGCATGAAAGCAATGTCGAGAGACTGGAGGAAACAGTGGGCCTTAATTTGTTCGATCTTTCCGGCCGCCGCGCCCTGATCACCGGCTCGTCGCAGGGCATCGGCTTTGCGCTGGCGCAGGGCCTGGTGGAGGCGGGAGCCGAAGTGGTGCTGAACGGCCGCGACGAGGCAAAGCTGAAAGCAGCCGCCGCAGGCATCAAGGGTGCCAAGACGCTCGCCTTCGATGCCACCGATCATGATGCGGTGCGCAAGGCCATCGACGGTTTCGAGGCGGAAGTCGGCCCCATCGATATTCTGGTCAACAATGCCGGCATGCAGCACCGCACACCGCTGGAGGATTTTCCGGCCGACGCCTTCGAGCGCCTGTTACAGACAAACATCGCCTCGGTGTTCCACGCAGGGCAAGCCGTCGCGCGTCATATGATCAGCCGTGGACGTGGCAAGATCATCAACATCGCCAGCGTCCAGACCGCTCTTGCCCGCCCCGGTATCGCGCCGTACACCGCCACCAAGGGCGCCGTCGGCAATCTGACGAAGGGCATGGCGACGGACTGGGCCAAATATGGCCTGCAGTGCAACGCCATTGCGCCGGGCTATTTCGACACGCCGCTCAACGCGGCGCTGGTGGCCGACGAGACGTTTTCAGCATGGCTTGAAAAACGCACGCCCGCCGGCCGCTGGGGCAAAGTCGAAGAGCTTGTCGGCGCCTGCATTTTCCTGTCGTCCGATGCCTCGTCTTTCGTGAACGGACATATTCTTTACGTCGACGGCGGCATTACCGCCTCGCTTTGAAGAAGCCGTAACCACGACGCTTTGGGAGGAGACCGTGAGCACCATGACCGAGAAGAACAAAATCGCCCTCATTGGCGCTGGCGCGATGGGCGGCGCGATCGGTACGCGGCTGATCGAGACCGGCAATCACCTGACGGTTTTCGATCTGGACGCGGAAAAGGTGGCGGCTTTGACCAGCCTTGGTGCGCATAGCGCCGAGACGGCGGCGCAAGCGGCTTCGGTCTCCGATGTCGTGATCCTCAGCCTCAATTCGCCGAAAATCGTCCGCGCCGCCGTTTTCGGCAAAGATGGCGTGGCGGCGGGGGCCAGGCCCGGCACGCTGATCATCGACATGTCCTCCATCGATCCGGAAGCGACAAAAGAACTGGCGGCGGATGCGGCTGAAAAAGGGCTGCGCTGGGTGGACAGCCCGCTTTCCGGCGGCGCGCCGAAGGCACTCGTCGGGCAACTGACCCTGATGGCCGGCGGCACGGAAAAGGATGTGGCCGATGCCCATCGCGTGCTGCGGCACGTGGCCAGCAACTACACCCATATGGGTCCAAGCGGCGCAGGCCAGACGACGAAGCTCATCAATCAGGTTCTTTGCGGGCTGAACTTCCTTGCCGTAGCGGAAGCAACGCAGCTTGCGCTGGATGCCGGCGTCGATGCCGCCAAAATTCCGCAGGCGCTGAAAGGCGGCCGCGCCGACAGCGCAATTCTTCAGGAATATATGCCACGTTACGTGGCGAAGGATTACCGCCGGACTGGCCGCATCGACAATATGGTCAAGGACCTGAACGGCGCGCAGGATCTGGCTCGACGCACCAACACGGCCATGCCGCTGACGGCGGTTTGCGCCGAGGTGCACCGCATGCTGACAGCGGCGGGACTTGGCGGCGAGGATCAGGCCGCCCTAATGGAATTTTTCACCGGCGCGAAACGCACCTTCACGGAATGATTTGCGCCATGGCCAGGGCAATAACACCTTAGAGGCCGAGCTGACGCGAGGTCATTAAGGTGTGCCACCGTCATGGCCATTGCGAAATGTCTCCGCAGCGAAGATGATCGGGCGAATCGGCGGCGCAATCGGCCCGACGGCCGCAGACGCTTGCATGAAGGACAATTTCCCGATGACCACTTCCGCAACAGGCACGGGGATTGCCAGCCTGACCGTTTCCGGAAACGGCTTCAGCGCCGAGATCGCTTATGAGGGCGCGACCCTTCTGAGCTGGCGGCCACGACTTGCCGATGGCAATGAAAAAAACCTTGTCGACGGCTATTCGTCGCTTCAGGAATTGCAGTCGCAGAACGGCGTGAGAAACGGCATTCTCGCCCCGTTCACCAATCGCATTCCTCAGGGCCAATTTAAATTTGGCGGGGAGATGCACCGTATCGAGCCGGTGCTTGCCCACGAGGACCTCGTCTTCCACGGATTTGCCCGTGCCCTGCCCTTCGCCCTCGACCGGTCTTTCGAGGAAAACGACGCGCACATTATCGTCTTTCGTGCCGAGATATTGCCGGCCGAATTCAAGGGCTATCCCTACCATCTCGCCATCGAGGTGGAATACCGGTTTGCCGGCCATGCGGTTACCATCGATATACGCGGCATCAATGGCGACGACCGGCCTTTGCCCTTTGCGGCCGGCTGGCATCCCTATTTCCGTCTGCCCGGCATATCCTCCATCGACGATCTCCTTCTCACCCTACCGTCGCGAACAGCGATCAAAACGGACGAGAATTTGATACCACTCAGCGACAGTGAGACGGGCATTCTCAAACGGGACGATGCAGCGTTTCTTTCTGCCGCGCCGCTCGCAGGCCATGTGCTGGATGTCTGCTTTACCGATCTGATCCCATCCGCAAACGGGCTTTACGAGACTAGGATCGAAAACCGGAACGATGGTTCGAGCCTGACCGTTTGGCAGGAGCGCGGCCACATGCATGTCTTTACCGGCGATACGCTTGCCCGCGACAGGCGAAAATCCATCGCGCTCGAACCTGTGGAAACACCGACAAACGCCTTCAACCAGCCGCAACTTGAAGCGGACATCACCCTTCAACCGGGCGAGACCCGAAGTTTCCGCTTTGGTTTCCGTTTTGAAGCCGAGAGCTGAAAAAAGACCAAATATTGCGATCAGATATGCGTCGTCGGGAGTGAAGACGACAGCTTCACCGTCTCCATGGAGATATAGGCGGACATGTCGTAAAGCTCGACCCGCCGGAGGATCTGTTTGTAGATGGTGTCGTAATATTCGACATTTGGCAGCACGAGTTTCAGAATATAATCGAAATTGCCGGTCAGCCGGTGCACCTCGACGATCTCCGGTATGGTGCTGACGGCGGCATGGAACCGGTCCAGCCAGTCCTCCGCATGCAGGCCGGTTCTCACAAGCAGGAAAACCGTGGTCGGCAGGTTGATTTTCCGCCGGTCGAGCAGCGCCATCGTGCCGGTCACATATCCTTCCGCACGCAGACGCGTGATACGGCGGGAACAGGCGGAAAGCGATAATGACACCTCATCCGCGATATCGGCGAGAGGTGTTTCTGCATTCTCCTGGAGAATCGCAAGGATTCGGCGGTCACGGTCGTCAATCATTGCTCAAGAATGCATCAGTTAACGTAGTGGCGCAAGAAATTTGCGAGCTGAGCATAATGCACGCCCAGAATTTGCAATCTGCCTTCTAAATCCCTGAAAAAACGCATGCCGTTTTCATCGCGGCAATGGCATTCTTGTCATCAATCAAACTTTTATAAGGGAACGCCTATGAAACGGATCGGTCTGATCGGCGGCATGAGCTGGGAATCCACCGCAACCTATTATCGCATGATCAACGAGGCCGTTCGTGACAGCCGCGGTGGGCTCGTATCCGCCGATATCGTCATGCATTCGCTCGATTTTTCCGAGGTTGTCGCCCTTCAGAAGGCTAACCGCTGGGATGAGGCCGGCGCGCTTTTGGGCGCTGCGGGTGCGCGTCTTGCCAATGCGGGTGCCGATTGTGTGCTGATCTGCACCAACACCATGCACCTCGTTGCGGAAACCGTTGAAAAAATGTCGGGCGTCACTCTCATCGACATCATTGACGAAACTGCCACCGCATTGAAGGCGGATGGACGCCGCAAGCCGCTTCTGCTCGCCACACGCTACACGATGGAACATGGCTTCTACACCGACCGCATGCGCCGCCACGGCGTCGATGTGGTCGTGCCGGATGAGGAAGACAGGGCCGCCATCCACGACATCATTTTTGGCGAATTGTGCCAGGGCGAGATCAAGTCGTGCTCGCGCGAGCGCTACATGTCGGTCATCGAGAAAGCCCGTGCGCTCGGCGTCGATTCCGTCATTCTCGGCTGCACCGAAATTTCCCTGCTGATCGATCCCGATGCCCTGCCTTTGCCGGGCTACGATTCGACCGCCATTCACGCCCAGGCCGCTGTCGGCTTCGCGCTCGAAAACAAGGCCCTGAACAGAGCTGCATGAATGTGCCGCCTTTTTGCCTATTCCGGTAAACCGGTCTGGCTCGACAGTCTTCTGATCGAGCCGGAAGCATCGCTGGTCAGCCAGTCCATGGCCGCAAGGGAAGCTAAAACCGTCGTCAACGGCGACGGTTGCGGTCTTGGCTGGTATGGCGAGCGCGGAACGCCCGGCGTTTTTCGCGACACCAGACCCGCCTGGTCCGACGCCAATCTGGCCGCCCTTTGCCACCAGCTCCGCTCGGGCATGTTCATGGCCCACGTCCGCTCCGCCACATCAGGCGAAGTATCCCGTGCCAATTGCCACCCCTTTGCGCATGGTCAATATCTGTTCATGCATAACGGCCAGATCGGCGGCTACGAGCAGATCAGGCGCGACATTGATTCCCTCATACCCGATGATATTTATTCCGCCCGGCGCGGCACCGGCGACAGCGAAGCCATCTTCCTGATTGCCGCCGGCCACGGCCTTGATGCGGACCCGGTTCGGGCCATTTCCACCGCGCTGCGCCTCTGCCTGGAAAAGATGATCGCGGCGGGTGTTTCTTCCGCGTTGCGGTTCAGCGCCGTGTTGATGGATGGCGATTGCCTGCACGCCTTCCGCTGGTCAAGCGACGACAAGCCGCCAACGCTTTACTGGCGCGGGCTTGAAGAGGGCATCGCGCTAAGCTCGGAACCCTTTTCCTTCGATTGCACCCCGTGGTGTGCGGTGCCGCCAAATACCCGGGTGACGATCCGCGCCGGCGGTATGACCACTGAACCTTTTTCCCTGCCGTAAACGTCGCATTTCATGACGACCGAGGCCA
This sequence comes from Agrobacterium sp. 10T429, assembly GCF_056393925.1. Classification (NCBI taxonomy): domain Bacteria; kingdom Pseudomonadati; phylum Pseudomonadota; class Alphaproteobacteria; order Hyphomicrobiales; family Rhizobiaceae; genus Agrobacterium; species Agrobacterium sp. 10T429. The sequence continues at coordinate 152,413 of NZ_JBFTGV010000008.1, read as the reverse complement.
TTTTTTTCAGTTTGGCCGCCACCGGTGGGCGCGGCTGCGGCAGCGTCGTGTTTATTTTCATTGAATTATCTCCGCCGCGAAGGCTAGTGTGTGATCCGATAGACCGAAACAGATTTCAGGACCGGTGAACCATTTCAGAAGTGTTGCAGCCCCTCTCCCTTTCTTGAACGATGCCCTGCATCGCAAGGACCATGCAAACCCGTTCATGAATGACGGACAATGGGCAGGCAATGCCTTTGGCGATCCTCGGGACGCTGAAGAAAAAGTGTTATTTTTCATTACCCTAATCTGTTCAAATTTCCACAAAAAATGCTGTTGCCACGCCTCCATATCGATGCATAAACTGGCATCAGTAAAGGCAAACCGGATCGACCTCATCAGACCCTCTCCTCCCACCAAGGTGCTGACCGACCAATGATCAATAATCTAAACGCCGCCGATCTTCCCCGTCCCGCCCCGCGCAGTTCCAACCCGGAAATCATGGCAGCGGAAATCATCGAGCGCCTCACCTACCGTATCGGCAAGGACGTAAAAGTTGCCAAGCCGCATGACTGGCTGACCGCGACCATTCTCGTCGTCCGTGACCGCATCATCGACAAGTGGATGGCCTCCACCCGCAAGGCCTATGCCAACAATTCCAAGCGCGTTTATTACCTGTCGCTCGAGTTTCTGATCGGTCGCCTGATGCGCGATGCGATCTCCAATATCGGGCTGATGCACGAAATCAGGGACGCGCTTTCTTCGCTCGGCGTCGATCTCGATGTCATTGCGGGACTGGAACCGGATGCGGCACTTGGCAATGGCGGCCTTGGCCGTCTCGCTGCCTGTTTCATGGAATCGATGGCAACCGTCGATATTCCCGCCTATGGCTACGGCATCCGTTATGTGCACGGCCTTTTCCGCCAGCAGATGGCGGACGGATGGCAGGTGGAATTGCCGGAGACGTGGCTGGCGCACGGCAATCCCTGGGAATTCGAACGTCGCGAAAGCTCGTATGAAATCGGCTTTGGCGGATCGGTGGAAACCATCGGTGGATATGAGGAGCCGCAGCGCTTCGTCTGGAAACCGGCCGAACGCGTCATTGCCATGGCTTACGACACGCCTGTCGTCGGCTGGCGCGGCACCCGCGTCAACACCTTGCGCCTATGGTCGGCGCAGCCTATCGACCCCATTCTGCTTGCCGCCTTCAATGCCGGCGACCACATCGGCGCGCTGCGGGAAAGCAACAAGGCCGAAAGCCTGACGCGCGTTCTCTACCCCGCCGATGCGACCCCAGCCGGCCAGGAATTGCGTCTGCGGCAGGAGTTTTTCTTCTCCTCCGCCTCCCTGCAGGACATTCTGCGCCGTCACCTGCAGCAATATCCGGATTTCACCTCGCTGCCCGACAAGGTTTCGATCCAGCTCAACGACACGCATCCGGCCATTTCCATCTGCGAAATGATGCGCCTGCTATGCGATGTCCACGGCCTTGAATTCGACGAAGCCTGGAAGATCACGCAGGGCACCTTCTCCTACACCAACCACACGCTTTTGCCCGAAGCGCTGGAAAGCTGGCCCGTCCCGCTGCTCGAGCGGCTTTTGCCGAGGCACATGCAGATCGTCTATGCGATCAATGCCAATACACTGGTCTACGCCCGCAAGGAAAAGAAGATGCCGGATCAGCAGATCCGGTCCATCTCGCTGATCGACGAAAACGGTGAGCGGCGCGTGCGCATGGGCAATCTCGCCTTCATCGGCTCGCATTCCATCAACGGTGTCTCGGCACTTCATACCGAACTGATGAAGGAAACGGTCTTTGCCGACCTGCACAGCCTTTATCCCGAGCGCATCAACAACAAGACCAACGGCATCACCCCGCGCCGCTGGCTGATGCAGTGCAACCCCGGCCTGACCGGATTGATCCGGGAAGCGATCGGCGACGATTTCCTCGACGATGCGGAAAAGCTGACAGCGCTCGACCGCTTCGCCGACGACGCCGGTTTCCGCGAAAAATTTGCCGAAGTGAAGCGTCTGAACAAGGTGCGGCTTGCCAATACGGTGGCGCAACGCATGGGCATCCGTGTCGATCCCTCGGCCATGTTCGACATCCAGATCAAGCGCATCCATGAATATAAGCGCCAGCTTCTGAACCTTATCGAAACGGTGGCGCTTTACGACCAGATCCGTTCTCACCCGGAACTGGATTGGGTACCGCGCGTTAAGTTCTTCGCAGGCAAGGCAGCGCCGAGTTATCACAACGCGAAGCTGATCATAAAACTTGCCAACGATATTGCCCGGGTCATCAACAACGATCCGGCCGTGCGCGGGCTTCTGAAAGTGGTGTTTATTCCGAACTACAACGTCTCGCTTGCGGAAATCATGGTTCCGGCCGCCGATCTGTCCGAACAGATCTCGACGGCTGGCATGGAAGCCTCGGGCACCGGCAACATGAAGTTTGCGCTGAACGGCGCGCTCACCATCGGCACGCTGGATGGTGCGAACGTCGAAATGCTCGAACATGTCGGCGAGGACAACATCGTCATCTTCGGCATGACGGCGGAAGAGGTGTCGAAAGCGCGCGCCGAGGGCCACAACCCCCGCGCGATTATTGAACAGTCGGTGGAACTGTCGCAGGCGCTGTCATCCATCGCCTCTGGCGTATTCTCACCCGACGACCGCTCCCGCTTTGCCGGGCTGATCGACGGCATTTACAACAGCGACTGGTTCATGGTCGCGGCCGACTTCGACGCCTACGCCGAAGCGCAGCGCAAGGTGGATGCGATCTGGAGCGATCCGGAAAGCTGGTATGCGAAAACAGTCCGTAACACGGCGCGTATGGGCTGGTTCTCGTCCGACAGGACGATCCGGCAATACGCCGCCGATATCTGGAGAGCCTGATGAAAAAACCGCTCAATTCGGCCGAAGAGAAAAAGACTGGCGAAATCACGAAGGCTGAAATCGAGGCGATCAAGAGCGGTTTGCATTCCAACCCCTTTGCACTTCTCGGCGTTCACGAAACGCCGGGAGGTTTTTCTGCACGGTGTTTCATTCCGGGGGCTGAAGAAGTATCTGTCCTCACACTGGACGGATCTTTCGTCGGCGAACTGAAGCAGCTCGATCCGGAGGGTTTCTTCGAAGGCCCGGTCGATCTCACCTCGCGTCAGCCGGTGCGTTATCGCGCCTGTCGCGACGATGCGGAATGGGCAGTGACCGACCCCTACAGCTTTGGTCCGGTTCTTGGACCGATGGACGATTATTTCGTCCGCGAGGGATCGCATCTGCGACTGTTCGACAAGATGGGCGCTCATCCGCTCAAGCTTGAAGGGGTCGAAGGTTTCCACTTCGCCGTCTGGGCTCCCAATGCGCGGCGCGTCTCCGTCGTCGGCGATTTCAACAATTGGGATGGTCGACGGCATGTGATGCGTTTCCGCAAGGATACCGGCATCTGGGAAATTTTCGCACCTGACGTCTATGCCGGCTGCGCCTATAAATTCGAGATTCTCGGCGCAAACGGCGAGCTTCTGCCGCTGAAGGCCGACCCCTATGCACGGCGTGGTGAACTGCGGCCGAAGAACGCCTCCGTCACCGCACCAGAACTGGCGCAGAAATGGGAAGATCAGGCCCACCGGGAACATTGGGCGCAAGTGGACCAGCGCCGGCAGCCGATCAGCATTTACGAGGTGCACGCCGGTTCCTGGCGGCGTCGCGAGGACGGCACCTTCCTCAGCTGGGACGAAATGGCCACCCAGCTCATTCCCTATTGCACGGATATGGGCTTCACCCATATCGAGTTTCTGCCGATCACCGAACATCCCTACGATCCTTCCTGGGGTTACCAGACGACCGGGCTTTATGCCCCGACCGCCCGTTTCGGCGATCCGGAAGGTTTCGCCCGCTTCGTCAACGGCGCCCACAAGGTCGGCATCGGCGTGATCCTCGACTGGGTTCCTGCGCATTTTCCAACCGACGAGCACGGCCTGGGCCTGTTTGACGGGACAGCGCTTTACGAACATGCCGACCCGCGTCAGGGTTTTCACCCCGACTGGAACACGGCCATCTACAATTTCGGGCGCATCGAGGTATTGTCCTACCTCGTCAACAACGCGCTTTATTGGGCCGAAAAATTCCATCTCGATGGATTGCGCGTCGATGCCGTCGCCTCGATGCTCTATCTCGATTATTCCCGCAAGGAAGGCGAGTGGATCCCCAACGAATATGGCGGGCGCGAGAACCTGGAATCCGTCCGCTTCCTGCAGAAAATGAACTCGCTCGTCTACGGCACCCATCCGGGCGTCATGACCATTGCTGAAGAATCTACCTCCTGGCCGAAAGTGTCGCAGCCGGTTCACGAGGGCGGCCTCGGTTTCGGCTTCAAATGGAATATGGGTTTCATGCACGACACGCTGAGCTATTTCTCACGTGAGCCGGTGCACCGCAAGTTCCACCATCAGGAACTGACATTCGGCCTTCTTTATGCCTTCACCGAAAATTTCGTGCTGCCGCTTTCCCATGACGAAGTAGTGCACGGCAAGGGATCGTTGATCGCCAAGATGTCCGGCGACGACTGGCAGAAATTTGCCAATCTCCGGTCCTATTACGGCTTCATGTGGGGTTATCCCGGCAAGAAGCTGCTGTTCATGGGGCAGGAGTTCGCCCAGTGGAGCGAATGGAGCGAAAAGGGATCGCTCGACTGGAACCTTCGCCAATATCCGATGCATGAGGGTATGCGCCGCCTCGTGCGCGATCTCAACCTCACCTACCGTTCGAAAGCCGCTCTGCACGCCCGTGACTGCGAACCCGAAGGTTTCCAGTGGCTGGTGGTCGATGATCACGAAAACTCGGTCTTCGCCTGGCTGCGCTCGGCGCCCGGCGAAAAACCGGTTGCGGTTATCTGCAATCTGACCCCGGTCTACCGGGAAAACTATTATGTGCCGCTTCCTGTTGCGGGGCGGTGGCGGGAGATTCTCAACACCGATGCCGAAATTTATGGCGGCAGCGGCAAGGGAAATGGCGGACGCGTTCAGGCGGTCAATGCCGGTGGGGAGATAGGGGCGATGCTAGTCCTGCCGCCCTTGGCAACGATCATGCTCGAACCGGAAAACTGACAGACAGAACGGGAGGACAACCATGTCGGAAAAAAGAGTTCAGCCCCTGGCGCGTGATGCAATGGCCTATGTTCTCGCGGGCGGTAGAGGAAGCCGTTTGAAGGAATTGACGGACCGCCGGGCAAAACCAGCGGTTTATTTTGGCGGTAAGGCCCGCATCATCGATTTTGCACTTTCGAACGCGCTGAATTCCGGCATTCGCCGCATCGGCGTCGCCACGCAATACAAGGCTCACTCCCTCATCCGCCACCTGCAACGCGGCTGGGACTTCTTCCGTCCAGAGCGTAACGAAAGCTTTGACATTCTGCCGGCCTCGCAGCGCGTGTCCGAAACGCAATGGTACGAAGGCACCGCCGACGCCGTTTACCAGAACATCGACATTATCGAGCCCTATGCGCCCGAATATATGGTCATTCTGGCCGGCGACCATATTTACAAGATGGACTACGAATACATGCTGCAACAGCATGTCGATTCCGGCGCGGATGTAACGATCGGTTGCCTTGAAGTGCCACGCAAGGAAGCGTCGGGCTTCGGCGTGATGCATGTGAACGAAAAAGACGAGATCATCGACTTCATCGAAAAGCCGGCCGATCCGCCCGGCATTCCCGGCAATGAGAATTTCGCGCTTGCCTCGATGGGGATCTACGTCTTCCATACGAAATTCCTGATGGAAGCGCTGCGTCGCGATGCCGCCGACCCAACCTCCAGCCGCGACTTCGGCAAGGACATCATTCCCTATATTGTCCAGCACGGCAAAGCCGTCGCCCACCGTTTCGCGGACTCCTGCGTGCGTTCGGATTTCGAGCACGGACCATACTGGCGCGATGTCGGAACCATCGATGCCTATTGGCAGGCCAATATCGACCTGACGGATGTGGTGCCTGACCTCGATATCTATGACAAGTCCTGGCCGATCTGGACCTATGCGGAAATCACTCCGCCGGCGAAATTCGTGCATGACGATGAGGACCGCCGCGGTTCTGCCGTGTCGTCGGTTGTGTCAGGCGATTGCATCATTTCCGGCGCCGCCCTCAACCGTAGCCTTCTGTTCACAGGCGTGCGCGCCAATTCATACTCCCGCCTTGAGAATGCCGTAGTACTGCCGAGTGTAAAGATCGGGCGCCACGCCCAGCTCAGCAACGTCGTCATCGACCATGGAGTGGTCATTCCGGAAGGACTGATTGTAGGAGAAGACCCCGAACTGGATGCCAAACGTTTCCGGCGCACGGAAAACGGCATTTGCCTTATCACCCAATCGATGATCGACAAGCTGGACCTGTAGAGCCCATGAATGTCCTTTCGGTTTCATCCGAAATTTATCCCCTGATCAAGACCGGAGGGCTCGCCGACGTTACCGGCGCCCTCCCCATCGCGCTCGAAGCCTATGGCGTGAGAACGCGCACATTGATACCCGGATATCCGGCGGTGAAAGCCGCCGTGACGGACCCCGTCAAATGTTTTGAGTTCACCGATCTGCTTGGCGAAAAGGCCGATCTGCTCGAAGTCCAACATGAGGGGCTAGACCTTCTGATCCTTGACGCGCCCGCCTATTACGAGCGTTCCGGCGGCCCCTATCTCGGCCAGACCGGCAAGGATTATCCTGATAACTGGAAGCGCTTTGCGGCGCTCTCGCTGGCAGCGGCACGAATCGGCGCCGGTGTGCTTCCCGGCTGGCGGCCGGATATGGTGCACGCCCATGACTGGCAGGCAGCGATGACCCCGGTCTATATGCGTTATGCCGAAACGCCGGAGATTCCGAGCCTTCTCACCATCCACAACATTGCTTTTCAGGGTCAGTTCGGGGCCAACATCTTCAGCAAGCTCGAATTGCCCGCCCACGCCTTCGGCATGGAAGGAATCGAATATTATAACGATGTCAGCTTCCTCAAGGGCGGCTTGCAGACGGCAACCGCGCTCAGCACGGTCAGCCCATCCTATGCGGAAGAAATCCTGACCGCGGAATTCGGCATGGGGCTGCAAGGGGTGATCGGCAGCCGCGCCCATGTGCTGCACGGTATCGTGAACGGCATTGACGCCGATGTCTGGAACCCGGCCACCGACCATCTGATCCACGACAACTATTCCGTCACCAATCTCAAGAACCGCGCGCTGAACAAGAAGGCCGTCGCAGAACATTTCCGCATCGACCAGGATGACAGCCCGCTTTTCTGCGTCATATCCCGCCTCACCTGGCAGAAGGGCATCGATCTGATGGCGGAAGCCGTGGACGAGATCGTTTCCCTCGGCGGCCGTCTGGTCGTGCTGGGCGCCGGCGATGTGGCATTGGAAGGCGCGCTACTGGCGGCGGCATCCCGCCACCATGGCCGCGTCGGTGTCGCCATCGGTTATAATGAGCCGCTGTCGCATCTGATGCAGGCGGGTTGCGATGCGATCATCATCCCCTCGCGCTTCGAGCCCTGCGGCCTTACCCAGCTTTACGCGCTGCGTTATGGCTGCGTTCCCGTGGTTGCCCGAACCGGCGGCCTTGCCGATACGGTGATCGACGCCAACCATGCCGCCATCGCCAATAAATCGGCGACCGGTGTACAATTCTCACCCGTCACGCTCGACGGTCTGAAACAGGCGATCCGCCGGACCGTGCGTTATTATCACGACCCGAAACTTTGGACACAAATGCAGAAACTCGGCATGAAATCCGATGTTTCCTGGGAAAAAAGCGCTGCGCTCTACGCCGCGCTTTACAGCCAGCTTATTTCGAGAGGCCATTGAAACAATGATCAAGACCGTTCAGACGACACCCTTTCAGGATCAGAAGCCGGGCACATCCGGCCTGCGCAAGAAGGTGCCCGTCTTCGCCCAGGAAAATTATGCCGAAAACTTCATCCAGTCGATCTTCGACTCGCTTGAGGGCTTTCAGGGCCAGACGCTGGTGATCGGCGGCGATGGCCGTTATTACAACCGCGAAGTCATCCAGAAGGCGATCAAGATGGCGGCCGCCGCCGGTTTCGGCAAGGTGCTGGTCGGTCAGGGCGGCATTCTCTCCACCCCCGCCGCCTCCAATATCATCCGCAAATACAAAGCCTTCGGCGGCATCGTGCTTTCCGCCAGCCATAATCCTGGTGGCCCGACCGAAGATTTCGGCATCAAATACAATATCGGCAATGGCGGCCCAGCGCCGGAGAAGATCACCGACGCGATCTATGCCCGCTCGAAGGTCATCGACAGCTACAAGATTTCCGACGCTGCCGACGTCGATCTCGACAAGGTGGGCAGCTTCAAGGTGGATGAACTGACGGTCGACGTCATCGATCCGGTCGCCGATTATGCCGCTTTGATGGAAGAACTGTTCGATTTTGCCGCCATTCGCGCCCTGATTGCCGGCGGCTTCAAGGTTGTCGTCGATTCCATGAGTGCCGTCACCGGCCCCTATGCCGTGGAAATCATCGAAAAGCGTCTCGGCGCGCCGAAGGGCTCCGTCCGCAACGCAACGCCTCTGCCCGATTTCGGCGGCCACCATCCCGACCCCAACCTGGTGCACGCCAAGGAGCTTTATGACGATGTCATGAGCCCGGAAGGTCCCGATTTCGGCGCGGCGTCGGATGGCGACGGCGACCGCAACATGGTGGTCGGCAAGGGCATGTTTGTCACCCCGTCCGACAGCCTGGCGATCATCGCCGCCAATGCGCGGCTCGCGCCCGGTTATGCCGCCGGCATTTCCGGCATCGCCCGTTCCATGCCGACAAGTGCCGCAGCCGACCGCGTCGCCGAAAAGCTTGGGCTTGGCATGTACGAGACGCCAACCGGCTGGAAATTTTTCGGCAACCTCATGGATGCCGGCAAGGTTACAATCTGCGGTGAGGAAAGCTTCGGCACCGGCTCCAACCACGTGCGCGAAAAGGATGGCCTGTGGGCCGTGCTCTACTGGCTGAACATTGTCGCCGCCCGCAAGGAAAGCGTGAAGGACATCGTTACCAAGCACTGGGCCGAATATGGGCGCAACTATTATTCCCGCCACGATTATGAGGAAGTGGATTCGGACGCAGCAAACACTCTGGTGGCCATCCTGCGCGAAAAACTCGCAACACTTCCCGGCACCAGCTACGGCAATCTTAAGGTCGCAGCTGCTGATGATTTCGCCTATCTCGACCCGGTCGACCAGTCCGTCAGCAAGAACCAGGGTATCCGCATCCTGTTCGAAGGTGGTTCGCGCATCGTGCTGCGCCTTTCCGGCACGGGCACTGCGGGCGCAACGCTCAGACTTTACGTCGAGCGCTATGAGCCGGATGCGGCCCGTCACGGCATCGAAACGCAGGCGGCGCTTGCCGACCTTATTTCCGTTGCCGATACGATCGCCGGCATCAAGGCCCATACCGGCCGCAACGAACCGACCGTCATCACGTAAGGTTTTGCATTGCACGCACCGTTTCCGGCAACGGGCATAGCGAAAAACTTGGCAGGCGGCCATGAGGCCGCCTGAGGTTACTGACTAACCTCCCCGCCAGACTCGATATCATCATCTTCCGGAGAGAGAGACCATGCAGAAACCAGCCGTTTTCCCCAAAGGCGTAACCCAGACGGAAAACGGAACGGAATTTGCGGTCTATTCCCGGCACGCCTCACAAATCGACCTTTGCCTTTTTGATGCGACGGGCGAAAAAGAGACGGCGCGTTTGCCAATGAGGCGCGATGAGAATGACATTCACCGGCTGACAGTTGCCGAGACCGGCCCCGGTGCGCGATATGGCTACCGCGCCGACGGCATTTATGCCCCCGAACATGGCTTGTGGTTCGACCCCGCAAAACTGCTGCTCGACCCCTATGCCACGGAGATAGACCGGCCATTCCGGCATGATGCCGCGCTTTTGGCCTATGGCGAAGACACGGGCGCGATCATGCCAAAGGCGATCCTGTCGCAATATGAGCAGGTCAGGCGCCAGCCGCCACGCTTTGCCGAAGGCGGGCTGATTTACGAACTCGCGGTTAAATCCTTCACCAAATTGCATCCTGCCGTGCCGGAAGAGCTGAGAGGCACGGTGGCAGCGCTGGCTCATCCTGCCATTATCGCGCATTTGAAAAAAATCGGTGTCGATGCGGTGGAGCTGATGCCGATCACCGCCTGGATCGACGAGCGCCACCTGCCGCCGCTTGGCCTTTCGAATGCATGGGGATACAATCCCGTCGGCTTCATGGCGCTCGATCCGCGCCTCTGCCCCGGCGGAGTGCGGGAGCTGCGCGACACGGTTGCAGCCCTGCACGCGCAAGGCATTGGCGTCATTCTCGATCTGGTCTTCAACCATACGGGTGAAAGCGACAGCGAAGGCTCCATCCTGTCTTTGCGCGGACTGGACAATCTCACCGCTTTCCGTCACCCGGAAGGAAAGCCGGGCGTGCTGGTCAATGACACCGGCACCGGCAACACGGTGGCCTGCGATCATCCCTATGTGCGCCAGCTCATTATCGATTCCCTGAGGCATTTCGTTCTCAATGCCGGTATCGATGGCTTCCGTTTCGATCTCGCGCCCATATTGGGACGAACGGCTAGTGGCTTCGACATGGCCAGCGAAACGCTTGCCGCCATGCACTCTGACCCGGTACTATACGACCGCGTGCTGATCGCCGAACCATGGGATATCGGCCCCGGCGGCTATCAGCTCGGCAATTTTCCGGAGAGCTTTCTGGAATGGAACGACCGCGCCCGCGACGACATGCGCCGGTTCTGGCGCGGCGATGCGGGAACGACCGGGGCGCTGGCCAATGCGCTTTCCGGCTCTTCGCCGATCTTTTCCCGCCATGGACGTTCGAAAAGCCGCAGCGTCAATTTCCTTGCCGCCCATGACGGTTTCACCCTGTTCGATCTCGTCAGCCACGAACACAAGCACAATGAGAAAAACGGCGAGAACAATCGCGACGGGCATAATGAAAATCATTCCTGGAACAATGGTTTGGAGGGATTGACGGACGATCCTGCCGTCGTGGCCGCCCGCCACGCGGATGTGAAAGCGCTGCTTTCCACGCTCTTCGTCAGTCGCGGCACGTTGATGCTGACCGCCGGCGATGAGGGTGGCCGCAGCCAGTATGGCAATAACAATGCCTATTGTCAGGACAACGAGATAACGTGGGTCGACTGGTCGTCGCTCTCCCAGGAGCTGACTGACCACACGGCATTTCTTGCAGCACTTCGCAAACGCTTCGGCGTGTTTTCGCAAACCGAGTTTTTCTCCGGCAACGGCGATGTGGCATGGCTTGCCCCCGGCGGAGAACCGATGACGGTCGCGGAATGGGAAAGGCCGGACATGCCGGCTTTCGCCATGGTGCTTGCCACGCCGGACCACGAGACCGAAAACGACGCGGAGCTTGCCGTGCTCATCAACCGCAGCCATGAGATCGTGCCCTTCACCCTGCCGGGCGACGACTGGCAAGCGATGGGCACGGATTTCGGCAATCCGGCCTTCCTGCCTGCCCGCTCGGTGGTGTTTTATCTGCGCGGTTGATCGCTTGGCCCCGGCACCTTTATAAGTTCCGAAAGGCAATCGAGAAGAGGTAACATGGCAAAGGAAATAGCGCTGGCGGAAATGAAAAATTTCGTCGGCACGGAGCTGGGCGTTTCCGACTGGATCACCGTCGACCAGACAATGATCGACGCCTTCGCAAAAGCGACGCTGGACGAACAGTTCATCCATACCGACCCGGAACGCGCCAAGGCGGAAAGCCCCTTTGGCGGCACTATCGCGCATGGGTTCCTGACGCTCTCGCTGCTTTCGGCTCTGAATTACGATGCCCTGCCCCGCATTCGCGAAACGACCATGGGCATCAACTACGGCTTTGACGCCGTCCGCTTCGTCACGCCGGTCAAAAGCGGAGCACGGGTGCGTGGCCGTTTCACTTTGGCCGAGGCGCGGTTTCGCGGCGCCGCCATGCTGGTGACGACCTATGATGTGACGGTGGAGATAGAAAACGAGAAAAAACCGGCGCTCACTGCCCGCTGGACAACCATCACCCAGTTCAACCCCGAGGACAGGCCGCAAGACGCCTGATGGCGAAGTAAATCCCAATTTGAGATCGGAGTGTCTGTGAGATTCGCATATTTGATAGAACCTCCGTTCAACTACAGGAACGAATGCGGCGATGTGACCGGGTGCGATGTGGAGTTGGCGCGAGTCATTCTAGCCATGATCAGTATTCATGACATTGAATTCATCGAAACCGAATTCTCGCAATTGTTGCCTGGGCTGAACGAAAACCTTTGGGATATGACTACTGGCCTCTTCGATACCGCTGAACGCAGAAAGATCGTGACGTTCAGCCATCCCATCTGGGCGTTGCCTGATGGACTGTTGGTGAGGAAGGGCAACCTCAGAGATCTGGACGGATACGCATCGGCAGCAAAAAATCCGGAATGTACGCTGGTCGCGATCCGTGATCAGATCCAACATCGCGCAATTATGGAAGCGGGCGTGCCCGATGACCGCATTCTCATTTGCGAGACCTACGACGAGGCCGCTCAGGCCGTATTGGATGGGCGTGCCGACGCCTATGCCAGCGTGGCCATGGCCCATCTCGGTTTTATGCAGCAAAATCCAGAGCTCGATTTGGAAGTTGTCTCTGTTTTACCGAAAGAGAGACCAGCAGCCTCAGGCGCATTTGCTTTCCGCCAATCCGACCGGGAACTCCAGAGCGCGGTCGATGCGGCGCTTCTTTGTTATATCGGATCAGACGAGCACCGTGTGCTGATGCGCAATTTTGGTTTTGATGATCAAGCCCTCGTCAACGGCGAGGCCAGTCTGGCAAAGTAACGCCGGACTGCGCAAAGGAGACGGCCCAATGCATGATGAAGCCGTAAGAGACGCGTTTCTCGCACAGGCAAGAGCCTGCGACAGCCTCGGTTCGCCCTTTACCGCACGGCTTTGCCGCGCGGTGGCGGCGCGGCTGGATCGCCAGACGGACGTTGGCGAGATGATTTTGTCCTGGCCTGGCGATGTCGGCCCGTCCGGCGATTCCGTCCCACTGCGGCTTGCCGGTGCCCTGCATGCGCTTGTCATCGAGGACAAGATCACTCCTCTTGTCGATATAGCACCCGAAGACGAGAATGCGCTCTGGCAGGCTTGCGCAAGTGCCTTGCGCTTCCATTCGGGCTTCATCCTCGAAAGGCTGAAATCGCCGCCGCAGACCAACGAAGTCCGCCGTTCCGCTGTGCTGCTGCCGGGTTTTCTTTCCATTGCGGAGCTTTTCGGCAAGCCGCTGGTCCTTTCAGAGGTCGGCGCCAGCGCCGGTCTGAACCTGCAATTTGACCGCTACCAGTATCGTCTTGGCGATCTTGCCTGGGGCAGGCAATCCGAAGTGTCCATGTCGCCGGAATGGCGCGGAGACACCCCGCCCGACAAGCGGATAGAGGTCATCGAGCGCGCCGGCTGCGATCTTAACCCTCTCGATCCGTCGTCTGCCGAGGACCGGTTGCGGCTGATGTCATATGTCTGGGCCGATCAGACCGACAGGCTGGAGCGCACGGCGGCCGCCCTGCGTATTGCGGTGGAGAACGGCTTGCACGTTGAAAAGGCTGACGCAATTGACTGGCTGCAACGCCGCCTTGCCGCGCAACATTCGGGCGCTGCCCATGTGGTCTACCATTCTGTCGCCTGGCAATATCTGCCCGATGCGCTGAAAGAGGCCGGCGAAACGCTGATCGCCGAGGCTGGAAGCCGTGCCACCCCTGAGGCTCCGCTTGCCCGCCTGCAGATGGAGGCAGATACGACGCCGGGAAGCGCCGCAATCACCCTGCAAATCTGGCCGACCGGTAAGAAACAGGAAATCGGCCGCGCCGATTTCCATGGGCGATGGGTGGAATGGCAGGGGTGGAAAAGCTAGACCGCCACATCCTGCGCCGCTTCCTGCAACAGGCCGCCGACATATTCGGCGAAAGAGCGCCAGCACTCTACCCGGAACGTATCGTCAGCCACGCGCAGCAGCACCACTTCCGCCTTGCCGAAAACCGTTCGCGAGCAGGCGCCGATCGGGAACTGTGCGATAGACAGATCCTGCGGGCAACCCGCGTTCAGAGCTGCCTCCGCGCCGGGGCCGGAAACGATGACAGCCGTGTTGCGGTGGGAAACGTCGGTCGCCGAAAATAGGCCGGAAACGGTGGCGAGCGCCGCCATCAGGTCGCTTTCGCCCTGATCGATCACCAGCCATTCGTCCGGACCAAGCCAGAGAGCGGAGCGCAAACCCGATGTGACAGAGCTTTTCGGGCTGTTGGGCAATAACAGGCCGAGTGCATCCGAGAGGGCCGGCAGTGCGCTTTCCCTTGCGCGCAGCGACAGCCGCGACGCCGAGGCGGCGGGCTTCAGCGAGACGAAGGGCGAACCACCGTGGAAATCCTCGAGTACGGATTTGCGTTTTGCGTGAAGTGTGTCAGCCATTGAGACGGGCTCCTTCCTTGTCGAGGAAGACCATATCGGTCACTTCGACGGCAATTGTTTTATCAGCAAGCGGGATGTAGAGCGTTTCGCCCATGCGCGCCCTGCCATCCGCCACCAGCGCAAAGGCGATGGAGTGGCCGAGATTTTCCGACCAGTAGGCGGAAGTGACATGGCCGAGCATGGTCATGGGTTTCGGCTGGTTTGGATCAGCAACGATCTGGCCACCCTCTTCGGGAACAGTCAGCCGGTCCTTCGTCTTGAGGCCCACAAGCTGCTTTCGACCGGAGCGCATGAGATCCGGGCGTTTCAGACCGCGGATACCGACGAAATCCGTCTTCTTCTTGGAAACGGCCCAGGCAAGCCCGGCATCGTCAGGCGTCACGGTGCCGTCGGTATCCTGTCCGACGATGATGTAACCCTTTTCGGCACGCAGGATGTGCATGGTCTCGGTGCCATAAAGGCATCCGCCCACCGCTTCGGCCCGTTCACGGATCGCGGTCCAGACGGCAGCGCCGTAATCGGCCGGAACGTTGATTTCGAAACCAAGCTCACCCGTGAATGATACACGGAAGAGACGCGTGGGCACACCGCAGAAGGTGCCTTCCGCGACCGCCATATGCGGGAAGGCTTCGGGCGAAATATCGATACCCTCGACGAAAGGCGCGATCACCTCGCGCGCTTTCGGTCCCTGCACCGCAATCACCGCCCATTGTTCGGTCGCCGATGTCAGCCAGACATTCAGCTCGGGGAATTCGGTCTGGAGATAATCCTCCATGTGCTGGAGAACGCGCGGTGCGCCGCCCGTCGTCGTCGTCACGTGGAAACGGTCCTCGGAAAGACGACCGACGACACCGTCATCGTAAACGAAACCGTCCTCGCGCGTCATGATGCCATAGCGGCAACGGCCGGGTTTCAGTGTGTCCCAGGCATTTGTGTAGATGAGGTTCAGGAACTTAGCCGCATCGGGGCCGACCACCTCGATCTTGCCGAGCGTGGAGGCATCGAACACGCCGACGCTTGTCCGCACCGTCTTGCATTCGCGGTTGAGCGCCTCGTGCATATCCTCGCCGCCGCGCGGGAAGAACCATGCGCGCTTCCAGTTGCCGACATCCTCGAAAAGGGCGCCTGCCGCAGCCTCTTCGTCATGCATCGGCGTCTTGCGGGTCGGGTCGAACAGCGCACCGCGCGAATGGTTGATGAGCGTGCCGAAGGTGACCGGCGTGTAGGGTTGGCGGAAAGTGGTGAGGCCGACCTTCGGCAGATCCCGCCCAAGCGCTTCCGAGGCAATGGCAAGGCCATGCATGTTGGACATCTTGCCCTGATCGGACGCCATGCCATTGGTGGTGAAGCGCTTGATATGCTCGACCGAATGCATGCCTTCACGCACGGCCAGGCGAATATCCTTGGCGCAGACATCGTGCTGGAAATCGATGAAGGCCTTGACGCCGGTGCCTTCGCCTGCCCCTTCCGCAGCGCCGATCATGCCGCCGGTCCAGGCGCGCGCATTCTCGCCGGAGAATTCCGCTGCACCGCCACCTGCGGCAGCAGCCTCGGCGATCAATGCGGCGAGATCGTCCGTGCCGTTGCAGGCGCCGACTGACACACAATTCTGCACATGGATGTCAGGCAGGAACCGCTGGTTTGCCGCGTCAAACTTCAGCTTGCCGCGCGATTGCGAGAAGAGATGCACCGAAGGCGTCCAGCCCGCCGAAACGACGAGCGCGTCGATGGCAATCTTGCGCTTGTTAGAGCCGCCATTGCGGCCAACGCTCATGGAAGAAACGCGCAGCCGCCCTGACGTATCGTAAACACTGTGACCCGCCAGTACCTCGATGCCCAGCGCCCGCGCCTCGTCCAGCAGCCGCCGATCGGGGTTCTCGCGGCAATCCACGATAGCGGCGATCTTCACACCCGCTTTCTTGAGATCGAATGCCGTCTCATAGGCAGAATCATGGGCTGTGTAGACACCGACATTATTGCCGACGGTCACGCCGTAATGGTTGAGATAGATGCGCGCAGCAGAAGCCAGCATGATGCCGGGACGATCATTATTGGCAAAGACCATGTGCCGCTCGATCGCGCCTGCCGCCAGAACGACCTTCTTGGCGCGGACCTGCCACAGTCTTTCACGTGGCTGGTGTTTGGCCGGCGTGGCGAGGTGATCGGTCACACGCTCGGCCAGCGCCACGAAATTGTGGTTGTAATAACCGAACGCTGTCGTGCGGGTCAGAACACGCACATTGGGCAGCGATTTCAGTTCAGTCAAAACTTTTTGCGCCCAGTCATATCCGGACAGGCCGTCGATGACCGCACCGGTGTCAAAACGCAGCGCGCCGCCAACTTCGGCATTCTCATCAACCAGAATGACGCTGGCGCCAGTTTTTGCAGCGGCGAGCGCCGCTGTCAGCCCGGCCACACCGCCACCGGCCACCAGCACGTCGCAATGGGCATAGCGGCCGGAATAATGATCCGCATCCGGCTCGGTCGGCGCCTTGCCGAGACCGGCTGCCCGGCGAATGATCGGTTCATAAATCTTGTGCCACGCGGCCTTCGGCCACATGAAGGTCTTATAGTAGAAACCAGCCGCAAACATCGGCGACAGGAAATCGTTGATCGCATTGATATCGAAGGACAGCGACGGAAAGCGGTTCTGCGAGGCGATGATGGCGCCATCGAATACATCCTGCACCGTGGCGCGCACATTCGGCTGTTTGCGCAGGCTGTCACGCGATACGTCGATCAGCGCATTCGGCTCCTCCGGGCCGGCGGAAAGGAAACCACGCGGGCGGTGATATTTGAACGAACGGCCAATCAGATGCACGCCATTCGCTAGAAGTGCGGATGCAACCGTGTCGCCTTCCAGCGCCTGATAGATCTTGCCGTCGAAGGTGAAGCGTGCCGTTCTGGCAGGTGTCAGGCGACCGGCGCCCTTGATACGATAATCGCCGCTCATTGCGCAGCTCCCTTTTGGGCGGAAAGAACCGCGTCGGCATCCGGTTTCGGCTCGCCTGCCTTGTAGGTCATCAGGAATTTGTCGCTGACGGAATCGCGGGCGGCGTTGAAAAAGCGGCCGCAACCGTGAATGTGGCGCCAGCGCTCGAAAACGAGACCTTTGTCATTGTCGCGAATGAAGAAATATTCGGCAAAGGCCTCGTCCGAAATATCGGCAATGTTTTCCGGCCGGGCGATATGGGCTTCGCCCGCCCAGCGAAATTCGAGTTCGGAACGGTCTTCCCGGCAATAAGGGCAATGGATCAGAAGCATCGTGGCTCCACCTTCAAAGAGAACTTTCCGGAAGCATGCTTCCGGCGGGTTGGTCACACAGCCGCTTTCCCATCGCAACGAAGGGGGAAAGCCGCTTCAAGAGCTGCTCGAAATTATCGAATGGTTTCAGCGCCGAGGCCCGACCCATATTGATGATGGCAACCGCCATCATGTCGGTGTCGATCGCGAAGGGCTCGTCCTGCGCACCATTTTCCTTCTCGCCGACGAAATAGACCAGCTTGTCCGCGAGACTCGGCGCGCAGAGCAAAAGGCCTTTTTCAGCCACGAAAGGCCAGTCGCGTTCACCCTGCATTCTCTGGATTTTCTGGCTACGAAAATCCCCCATCTCGGGGATGAGATTGCCCGCCGGCACGACCGCCGCCGCAACACCCATGTTTGCCGAAAGCATAACCGCCGCCAGCATCAGTGCGCCACGGCGGCGGCAGCGGCCTCGTCGATGAGGCGTCCGGTGCGGAAACGATCGAGCGTCAACCCCGCCGCCAGACGGTGCGGTTCGCCGCGCGCGATGAGATGCGCAAACAGATTGGCCGAGCCCGGTGTCGCCTTGAAACCGCCCGTGCCCCAACCGCAATTGACAAAGAGATTTGGCACCGGCGTCACACTCTGAATGGCGGAGCGATCGGGTGTGTTGTCGGTAATGCCGCCCCATTGGCGCATCATCTTGACGCGGCGGAAAATCGGGAACAGCTCGCAGATGGCGTCAAGCGTATGCGTGATGATCTGCAGGCCGCCAGTCTGGGAATAGGAATTATACTGGTCGGTGCCAGCACCGATGACCAGCTCGCCCTTGTCCGATTGGGAGATATAGGCATGCACCGTATTGGACATGACGACACAGGGGAAGATCGGCTTCAGCGGCTCTGATACCAGCGCCTGCAACGGGTTGGAATGCAGAGGCACACGCACATCCGCCATTTTCATCAGAACGGAGGAGTGGCCGGCGGCGGAAACGCCGATTTTCTTAGCGCCAATGAAACCGCGATTGGTCTCGACGCCCGTGACCGCGCCATCAGGTCCGCGCCTGATGGCCGTGACTTCGCAATTCTGGATAATGTGCACGCCGCGATCGGAAGCCGCACGCGCATATCCCCAGGCCACCGCATCGTGACGCGCCGTGCCGCCGCGCCGCTGGAGGGCAGCACCGTTGATCGGATAACGCGCATTGCCGGAAATCTCGAGTGGCGGGCAATAGGCCTTGGCCTGTTCCGGCGTCAGCCATTCATTGTCGATGCCATAGAGACGGTTGGCATTGATATGGCGCTTGAAGGACTGCTGGTCGTGAATATTGTGCGACAGCATCATAACGCCGCGCGCCGAATACATCACGTTGTAATTGAGATCCTGGCTCAGGCCTTCCCATAATTTCAGGGAATGCTCGTAGATATCCATGCTCTCTTCATAGAGATAATTGGAGCGGATGATGGTGGTGTTGCGGCCGGTATTGCCTCCGCCTAGCCAGCCCTTTTCCAGCACCGCTATATTGGTGATGCCGTGTTCCTTGGCAAGATAATAGGCGGCCCCAAGACCGTGGCCGCCGCCGCCGATGATGATGACGTCATATTCCTTGCGCGGCTCGGGCGACGCCCATTGCGCATCCCACCCCTTATGACCCCGCAACGCCTCGCGCGCCACGGCAAAAACGGAATATTTGCGCATTCGCAGTCTGCTCCTCAAGAACCGGCCAGAAGCCGAAAGCATAGCTCCGGCACATATTATACACATGGCAAATCGGCATCGGAGGCAATATCCATTTTGCGACGCCGCAATGCTTTTGTTTCGACATTGCAGGCAGAATGCCGGGATAGCTGGATTTTGGCTGTTGAATATGCGGTACCGTATGGACTTGCTGCAAATGTTCTGATATTGCACGTCACCAATCGCTAGGCTCGACGGCCGAACGAACGATTTTATTTGCGTGCGAATGCCTTTATTCTCACAGCAAGACAACCAAACAAAAGGAACGGGTTTCACGTGCAGGTACTAGTCCGCGACAATAACGTTGATCAGGCGCTTCGCGCTCTCAAGAAAAAGATGCAGCGCGAAGGCATTTTCCGTGAAATGAAAATGCGCGATTATTACGAAAAGCCTTCCCAGAAGCGCGCCCGCGAAAAGGCTGAAGCTGTTCGTCGCGTTCGCAAGCTGGCACGCAAGCGCGCACAGCGCGAAGGTCTGGTTGCAGCTCCGCGCGCAGGCCGTTAATAGGCCGTCTTTTGGACGTTTTTGAATGCTTGTTGGGCGGGGGCGATCAATTCGCCGCCGCTCTTTGTGTTTGTGGCCGGAGAATTATCTTGAGACCGGCCTGCGAGGGAACCCCCACCGAATGACCGCTGTTGATGCCTGTGTTGTGAAAAACTCCGATGCCTCCACGCGCCGGGTGCTCCTGAAAAACAACAAGAGATTCCGTGTTTCCCTTGTCGTCTGTACCGTCCTTGCCGGTCTTTCCGGCTGCGCTACGTCCAACCAGACTGACGATGTCTTCAGGATCGACCGTGCCCAGGGCTCGCAGGAAAACATTGCCTCGCTCACCTCGGTCATCAACGCCAATCCGCAGGATCCGGAAGGCTATAACGTTCGTGGCTCCGCTTACGGCCGCGCCGGCGATTCGCGCCGCGCCATCGAGGATTTCAACAAGGCGCTGCAACTGAACCCGCGCTTTTATCAGGCCTATGCCAACCGCGCGCTCGTGTATCGCAATTCCGGCCAGCAGCAGCAGGCCTTGCAGGATTACAACGCCGCTTTGCAGATCAATGCGAGCTATGACGTAGCCCTGATCGGCCGTGGCAATCTTTACCGCCAGTCCGGCCGCGTCAACGAAGCTTTCAACGACTTCTCCCGCGCCATCGAACTCGAAACCACCGATGGCCGCGCGTGGCACAATCGTGGCCTGATCTACCAGCTGCGCAACCAGCATGCCCAAGCGATCGAGGACTTCTCCAAGGCCATCTCGCTGTCCTCAACCTCGCCGGAACCCTATAACGGCCGTGGCCTTTCCTATGTCGCGCTGAACGACGACGAAAACGCTTTCGCCGATTTCAACCACGCCATTTCGCTTGATGGCAACGTCGCAGAATCATGGGCCAACCAGGCACTGGTCTATGAGCGCCGCGGCGAGATGGCGAAAGCCGCAAAGTCCTATTCGCATGCGGCACGGCTTGATCCGAAATATAAGCCCGCGCTCGACGGCATTGCCCGCACGCGCGGTGCCGGCGCATCCTGATCAAAAACAGATATGAACAGAAAAGCCGGCGGTGCGACACCTGCCGGCTTTTTTTTGGGAAACGCTTAAAGCCTCAATGGCTGTCGCGGCGCGCCTCGGGCGTGGCATCCCCCGCCCACAACTCCGCCTGCACCGCATTTTGAAACTCCATGACCTCGCGCCGCATGGCGGCGTCCTCATAGCCGAGGCCCGTCAGATAGGCGGCCAGTTTACGGCACTCCCTGCGCCAGAAATCATTCGCCTCCACACCATGCAGCCGGTCGAGCATGGTTGCGCACCGTTTTACGTTGGCAATACGGTTCTTTGCCGGAAAGGCGATTACTTCCGAATTCGTCGTCACGCGGGCACCTTGCTCTTCGAGGAATCAATACCGACTTTTTAAAGGCTGGATGGTTAACGAAGTCTGCTACGCAGGAGAGAAGGCCGCTAACGCCTTGCAGGGACGGGTTCTGCAGCCTGTCAGACGCAAGAATCTGCGCTGGCGGAGGACACCGATTCGGGCAAATCGCCGATTACCAAGGAATTTACCAATCAAGATTACCGAAATTTCATGCCGTGGGAGATAGAAGAAGTATATGTGTGTTGAAACAACACCGGTCTCATCGTATATTCTTGCAAAGAAAAAAAATGCCGCAGCGCAGCCAAAAACGGAGAAATCGTTCTCGGGAGGAGAGCACCATGTATGCACCTCGTGTATTTTTCAGCATGATTGGTGCATTGCTTGCCTTTGCGGTCGCTACATATTTCATCCACGGGTCGTTCTATACGGCGTTCATCCAGACCCTCATCTGCGCCGTCATTCTGCAAACCGGTTATTTTATTGCACTTCTGGTTCTGGTCGCCCGGGAAAAACGCCGGATGCGCGAAACCTTCGCGCTTGATCGCAGCGCCGAGATCATGACGCCGGACACGGTAAGCAGCGCCCCGCCACATGGCGCGAAACTGACCGATATGTGACCTCTCACGCACATTCTTTTATTGCGCCGCAAAAAAATCACTTGCATCCACACCCCTGACACTTTCTGCTGACCAAATCCTGACGGTTCGTCACAGCAGAAGGACAACACATGGTGAGCGGTTCACAGCCCATTTGCGTCATCATCGCTGCGAAAAATGCATCTGATACGATAGATATCGCCATACGCTCCGCCCTTGTGGAGCCGGAGGTCGCCGAAGTCATGGTGATCGACGATGGCTCCACCGATACGACCAGCGATGTCGCACATGCGGCGGATGACGGTACCGGCCGTTTGCGGGTCGTGCGATTCGACGTTAACCGTGGCCCTTCGGCCGCCCGCAACCATGCGATCTCGATTTCATCCGCACCGCTCATCAGCATTCTCGATGCGGACGACTTTTTTTTCAAAGGCCGTTTTGCCGCCATGCTGGAAAATGACGACTGGGATCTGGTGGCCGACAATATCGCCTTCATCCAGCAATCGGTTCCGGGTGCGTCGTCCATGCAGCCGGCCCGCTTCGAACCACAGGCCCGGTTTCTGTCGCTGACGGAGTTCGTGGAAGGCAATATTTCCAGACCCGGCGTGGAACGCGGGGAAACCGGCTTTCTGAAACCGGTGATCCGCCGCGCCTTTCTGGACAAACATGCGTTGCGTTACGACGAGCGCCTGCGTCTCGGCGAAGACTACGAACTTTATACCCGCGCGCTTGCCGCCGGTGCCCGTTACAAGGTCATCCGTCATTGCGGTTACGGGGCGATTGTCCGCGGCAATTCGTTGAGCGGCCGTCACAGCACGGAAGATCTTCGCCGTTTATACGAAGCGGACAAGGACATTCTCACCAGCTGCAAGCTGTCGGCCAGCGAGACGGCGATCCTGCTCGAGCACGAAAAACACATCCGCGCGAAATTCGAGCTTCGCCATTTTCTCGATGCGAAAAAGCAGAAAGGGATGGGCGGCGCTTTGAGCCACGCTCTTGCGCGTCTGCCTGCCCTGCCGGCCATCACGCGCGGCATCTGGACCGACAAGACCGCCCGTTTTCGCAAACCGGCGCCGGTTCGGGATATTCGTTATCTGCTGGACGGCACGCCGGTTTCCTGAGGGAAAACCTCCAGCCACGAGGGTGATGGCAAGTTCGATATTCTCTCATTCGTCATGCCGGACTAGATCCGGCATCCAGTCATGGCGCGTCTGCGCCATGAAGAGAGTCTTTTGCGATCAAGGACTTGAGCGCGCTGGACCCCGGATCTAGTCCGGGGTGACTGTGTGCGGAATTGCTGAGGCAACCCGCCTTCAGAGATAATCGCGTTTGACCGTTTCCAGAACAGCGGAAAAACGCTCCTTGCGTTCCTCCAGCCTGCCATCCGGGCTGAGACGCGGTTCGGCACGGCTTGCCTGCCAGAGCGCCAGCGTGGAAGGTGCTGCCAGCACTTGCTTGGCCAGTTTGCGCAGCGACAGGGATTGGCTTGCCTGCGGCCGCACCAGCACATCGCCCTCATGCGCCGGACCGGATCCAGCCTCGGCAATGACGGGGGCTGGCGGCGGCGGGAAGCTCATACCCCAGAAACGCGACCCCTTTTTCGCCGCCTCGGCGCGGGTGGAGACTGGCACGTAACGCGGCTGATACTCCACACCGACCGTGCCTGCCCAATCGCTCCACTTGAAACTGTTGATCGAGGGAGATGTGCTCACCGCCACCCATGGCACGCGGAACGCATCGGCAAGAATGGCGCCATGCATGGATTCGGCCACGATAAATTCAGATTGGGCGATGGCGCGGATGACCGACATCGCCTCGCCGCGCGGGTCGAGATAGGTCAGTCCCGCCGGTTCGCAAACCGTTTCCCACATGCCGAATTCCGCCGATTCCCAATGGGGAACGAAGGTTTTCTTGTAGAGTTTCGGCAGGCCTTTGAACTCTTGCATCTCGGTCACCATCACGGCGGGATCGACAATGCCCTTTTCGGGAGAAAGTCCCAATTTGGCTGCGGTTTTTTCGCCGCGGACGCAGCGAATGTCCCAAAATCCGGTGCTTGTATCCGGCACCGCGCCGTAGCCATAACCGCTGCCGATCACAAGCTTGCGCTGCTTTGCGGGCAACAATGTATCATTGAGAACCGTGCCGACACCGACGAGCATCACATCGTCATGCACGTCCCGCAGCCCGGGCAGCAGAAAGTCCCACAGCCACAGATTGAGATCGTCGCCAAAATTTCCGTGATGCGATTCCCAGTGGTAAGGTTTCATGAAGTCACTCCTGGGTGAAAAACATATAAATTCTTGCAGGCAAGAATTCGATTATCTTGTCCGCACTATTTTGCCTGCGCCGAGCTCAAAAGCCGCTCGCAGGAGTGCCGGATCGCGCATCGCCCACTTCAGCAGCAGTCCGAATTCGGGCACCTTGCGCCGTTTCAGATTGCCCGCCTGGCTCCAGAGCGCCTGTTTGCGCGCCGTATTTTTATAGGAAGCGATCGAGGCCACATCGTCCGGCCGCCGCGAAAATCGCCCCTCCAGCGTATCGAGCGCAACCCAGGTATTGAACTGCTGGCGCAGGAATTCCGGCGAGGTATTGTCGATGCTGTGGAAGATATTGACGCCCATTCCGCGCATGGCACCGGCATCGTCACACAGAAGCGTGCGCTTGGATGCGAGGATGGAATCGCAGAAAAACAGCACATCTTCCGCCGCAAGCCGGAGCGCCGGATCGAAGCGTATCTTTTCAAAAAGCGGGCGGCCGATCACCATGCAGGAGAGATGCAAGAAGCTCCAGTTGCGCAGCATCACGCTCGCCAGATCCGGCAGCTCGATCACCAGAGGCCGCTCGGAAAGCCTTGCGGCGCCCTCGTTCTTCTCCAGCTCGGAAATGGCGAAATGATAATAAAATTCGTCACTTGCCTGCATGGATGCCCAATAGCACTCACCGCCAAATGTCTTCAGCGCGAAGGCCGCATTCTGGAGATGATCGGGCGTCCAGATGTCGTCCGAGTCAAGAAATGCGACGTAATCGCTGCCAGCAGGAACGTGGTCGAGACCGGTATTGCGCGCACCACCCGGCCCGCCATTGGCCTGCTTAATGACGAGAATCCGCTCTTTCTGCGCTTGCGAAAGTTCTGCAAGCTCATTGTCTATCGGATATGGCGATTCGTCATCGACGATGACAAGATCGAAATCCTGGTAAGTCTGCGCAAAAACCGATGCGAGCGCACGTCCAAGAATTCCGTGCTGCTTTTGGTAATAGGGAATGACGACAGTAAATCTTGCCATTGTTTCGCCCCTTGCGTTGATCAAGAAGTGTCGGGCCCGATCCTAAAAGCGGCCCCGATGGTATCGGCAACTCCCCACCGGCGTTCCTCCCCGCCGGCCTCCAGAAACAGGATGCTTGTATGCCCCCAGCTCCAAATGTAAAGACCATCACCACGAATGTCGGCTGGAGCGTCTTGTCTAAGACAGGGACATTCGGGCTTAAATTTGTCACCGTTCCCATTCTTGCACGACTGCTGACACCGGAAGAATTTGGTGTGGTTGCAGTCGGCTTAACGGTTGTACAATTCCTGACCATGATAGCCGGAGCGGGGCTGACCTCGGCGCTGATCGTCGAGAAAGAAGAGGATATGGATACAATCCATACCGTTTTCTGGGCAAATCTGGCGATTTCCTGCACCATGGCCGCTGCGCTCTACATTTTCGCGGAGTTCTTCGGTGGGCTTCTGGGTGCGGTGGAAAGTGCCTATCTGCTGCGTATCATGGCCTATCTCATTCCGTTGCAACTTGCGGGTGATGTCGCCTATTCACTGCTTGCCCGGCGCATGAACTTCAGCCAGGATGCGCTGTGGAGCATGGCGTCTGAAAGCATCGCGGCGGTTGTCGCCGTGGCTATGGCGCTTCTCGGCTTCGGCGTCTGGGCGCTCATCATCCAGCTTTTCGCCGCCGCACTCATCAGGCTTGTCGGGCTATATGCCGTTTCCCGCTATTGCCCGCGTTTCGTCATGAAACCGCGCCGTCTGGTGCCGCTTCTCGGTTTCAGCTCCGGCCTGATGGGATCGGAAATCGCCAATTTCGTCACCTTCCAGTCGCCGATGGTGGTGATCGCCCGGCATCTCGGCCTTGCCGATGCGGGCGCCTATTCCGCCTCCAACCGTTTTGCCAGCATTCCCAATCAGGTCGTGCTGTCGGCCGTCATGGGCGTGCTGTTTCCCGCCTTCAGCCGTATGATGGACGATCCGCAGCGCCGGCGTGATGCCCTGATGTTCAGCACGCAGGTTCTGACCGTCCTGCTTGCGCCGATGATGTTCGGCCTCTGGGCGGTGGCCGAACCGGCCATGCTGGTGATTTTCGGGCAGAACTGGGCTTATGCCTGGCCGGTTCTCGGTCTCCTTGCCCTCTCGAAAGCCATTCTGACCCCATGCAGCACCTTTATCCCCTATCTCAAGGGTGCCGGCTATGGGCGTGTTCTGTTCTGGTCGGCCACGATCCGCGCCATCGTCACCACAGTTGCCGTCTGGGCTGCAGCCGTCTACGGCAGCCTGATCGACGCGATGATTTGGCTCTGCATCGTCAATGCGGTGACGCTGGTTGCCTACTCATGGGCGGTGTTCAAGGCAAGCGATACACCCTTTCTCAGCGGCCTCTATGTCAGCAGCAGACCGATGATTGCAGCGCTGGTCATGGCCGTTTCGGTGCGTTACCTGCTTCACATCATTGCCGAA
This sequence comes from Agrobacterium sp. 10T429, assembly GCF_056393925.1. Classification (NCBI taxonomy): domain Bacteria; kingdom Pseudomonadati; phylum Pseudomonadota; class Alphaproteobacteria; order Hyphomicrobiales; family Rhizobiaceae; genus Agrobacterium; species Agrobacterium sp. 10T429. Next base: position 125,788 of record NZ_JBFTGV010000008.1, on the reverse strand, counting down.
CGCATCCCCAGCGCAACGCTTCAGGTGCTCGTTGGCGCCGCAGTCGGCGGCGTCATCTATGCGGCGCTGATTTTGCTGACCGAACGCGCCCTGCTTGGAAAAATCCTCGGGATGGTCAAATCGCGACGAATGCGTGAAAACGCAACCCAAGGTTAGTGTCTCGTAACCGAAAGCGCCTCATTTCGGCCGTTAACAGGTCTCACCCGTCACGGATATGTGTTTCGTGACGGCATGGCAAAGCCATTTTTTTGCGGTGCAATATCGCGTACAATGATAATATCGCTTCCTTTGGCGATTTTTAGTGACGACTTAAATCTAGAAAAAATTAAATATTTTCAGTTGCTTAATTTTTTAAAGTCGCACGGAATGCCGGAACGCCAGACAATCACCCGCAATATCTAAGCTTGTGTTTTTCCCGCGTCGCCACATTTTACCCTAAAGTCGAAACCAGACTTACGAGTGCGGGCTTAAGTTCGCTCTGGTTGCAACGCGGCGTGGGTGGACGCCGCCCAATAGGGGTGACTGATGTGACTGTCGATCAGAACCTATCCTCCCGTATCAATTTGATGCGTATATTGCTGATCTCTGGAATCGTGTTCGTCCATGTGCCGCACGATGCCGAAACCAGCCCTTTTCTTGGCCTTTACGGCTTCTTCGACTGGCTGCGTGTTTTTCTGGGCGACGCCCTGTTTCGCATCGGTGTGCCCTGTCTCAGCGCGATATCCGGCTATCTGCTGTTTCGTCGCGGCATGAGCGGGTTCGATTATCCGGCGACGATCCGTTCGAAGTCGAAAACGGTGCTGCTGCCCTTCCTGCTGTGGAATGGCGCGTTGTTTGCCGCAATTTTGCTTATCCAGCTGTTTGACGTTGGTGTGGGTTATTTCCCGGACCTCTGGAACGCCAGCCCGCGTGAAATCATCAGCCATGGCACGGCGCTCGAAGAACTGCCGGTAAACGTGCCGCTTTATTTCCTGCGCGACCTGTTCGTCTGCATCCTGCTGTCGCCGGTGCTCGCATTTCTCATGCGCCGCTTTGCGCTGCCAACGCTCGCTATCCTGCTCTTCATAACCGCCATGCCTGATCTGACGATCTTCATAGTCCAGAAGAAATCGATCCTGTTCAGCTTCTCACTGGGCATCGCACTTGCGCTGCACCGCGTCGATGTCAAGGCACTCGATCCCTACGCCTTCCCGATCATGGCGCTGACCTTTGTCGCTGCGGCCATGCTGGCAACAGGCCTCTATTTCACCGGCCCGGAGTTTACCTTCTGGCTGAACATGTCTCGCAATTTGCTCGCTGTTTTCGGCGCGCTCGGTTTCTGGGCGTCGTCGGCGCTTTTGATCCGCAGCAGGCTCGGCAAGCGGCTTTCCGAAACCGGAAGCCTCAGCTTCTGGATATTCTGCGCTCACTATCCGTTGCTCGTCATCATGTGGATGGTCTGGAACAAGGGCGGACCCGATTTCTACCCCGCCTTCTATGTCATCGCCACGCTGTCCGCCTTTGTCATTCTGGTGGTGAGCAATGCACAAACCCGCAAATACCTGCCGGCCGTCTATGCCGTGCTGACCGGAAGCCGGAACGGCAAACGCAAGACAACGTCCGAATTCGCTGCAAAACGGGCCTCCATGATCGGCCCGCCCACATCCGAAACACTTTATTCGCAACGACAGAGGTGAACCAATGACAACATTTGTCACCCGCGTTCAGACACGCATTCTTCTCGCCGCCGCCCTGCTGGCGACACCCTTCACGACACCGAGCCAGGCACAAGAAGGCAACGGTGCATCCTTCATCGAGAATTTCGATCAGATGGACCGGTCGTTCTGGTACGTCTCCGACGGCTGGAACAACGGTGCGCATCAGAACTGCACCTGGTCGAAGAAACTGGCCACGGTGGAAAACGGCCAGCTGACGCTTGGTTTTGAGGAAGCAAAGTCCGGCGACCGCAACTTCGCCTGCGGTGAAATCCAGACCAAGGGGCGTTATCGCTACGGCACCTATGAAGCACGGATGAAAGCCGCTACCGGCTCCGGATTGAACTCCGCCTTCTTCACCTATATCGGCCCGACCGACAAAAAGCCCCATGATGAAATCGACTTCGAGGTTTTGGGCAAGAATACGGGCAAGGTACAGCTGAACCAGTATATTTCCGCCAAGGGCGGCAATGAGAAACTGGTGCCGGTAGAAGGCGGAGCTGATGCTGGCTTCAACGATTACGCCTTCGTGTGGGAGCCTCAGCGCCTGCGTTACTACGTCAACGGCAAGCTCGTTCACGAAGTCACGGATGAGACCAAGATTCCGCAGAATGCCCAGAAGATTTTCTTCAGCCTGTGGGGAACCGACACGTTGAAGGACTGGATGGGTGCCTTTTCCTATTCCGGCGCAACACAGATGATTGTTGACCGCTTCGCCTTCACGGCGCTCGGCGACAAATGCCAGTTTCCCGAATCCATCGCCTGCGCCCTTAACTGATTGCTTTTTTAAACCTGAGCCTCGGCGTCCTTGACGTATGAAACCAACCGGAACCCATGCATGATCCATGTTCTTTATCTCGCGCATGATCTGTCGGACCCCGCCATTCGCCGGCGGGTGTTGACCTTGCTTGCGGGCGGCGCGCGGGTCACGCTGGCGGGCTTCCGGCGCGGACAGAACCGGCTTGCAGAGATCGAGGGCGTGGTGCCGGTCATTCTCGGAGAAACCGCCGATGGGCGGTTTCTTCAGCGCATGGCAGCCGTCGCCAAAGCCAGCCTCTCGCTCGGCAAAACATTACGCGGCATCCCCATGCCCGACGTCATTCTTGCCAGAAACCTGGAAATGCTGGCTCTCGCAAAACGGGCCATGTCGCTTTACGACCGCCAGCCGGCACTGGTTTACGAATGTCTCGACATTCACCGCCTGCTTCTCAATGAGGGCAAGCCGGGGCAGCTTCTCAATGCGGCCCAGCGCTATTTCGCCCGGGATGCCAAGCTGCTGGTGACGAGTTCTCCAGCTTTCGTCGAGCATTATTTCAAACCCGTTTCCGGCCTGAACCTTCCCGTGCTGTTGCAGGAAAACAGGGTGCTGGCGCTTGATGCCGCTGTAGCAGCCACCCCACAACCGCGCCCACCTGCCCCCGGCGAACCGTGGAAAATCGGCTGGTTTGGGGCGCTTCGCTGCCGCAAATCGCTGGAAATCCTCGCCGATTTTGCAAAGCGCATGGATGGCAAGGTCGAAATCATCCTGCGCGGCCGGCCGGCCTATTCGGAATTTGCAGATTTCGATGGTTTCGTGGCTGCCGCGCCGCATGTGCATTTCCACGGGGCCTACAAAAACCCTGAAGATCTGGCCACCATCTATAATGAAGTGCAGTTCACCTGGGCGATCGACTTCTTCGAGGAAGGCCAGAATTCAAGCTGGCTGCTGCCCAATCGGCTCTATGAGGGATGCCTTTACGGCACCCTGCCGATTGCACTTGCAGGCACGGAAACGGCTCGTTTCATCGAAAAGCGCAATATCGGTTTTGTTCTGCAAAATGCCGGTGCAGATGATCTGGCCGCTCTTTTCAACACTATGACTCCACAAACGTATACGGACGCCTTCGACGCCCTCTCGGCACTCGATAAGAAACAATGGCTGACCGACCGCGACGATTGCCGTCAGCTGGTCCAGCAATTGTCCTCTCTTACAAAATCCGCTTCCGGCCATGCCCGTGAAGCTGCGTTTTCACCCGTGTAGTGCGTAGGGGGCAAATCATGGAAGGTCTTGGTCATTCCGGCATCAGAACTCTGATCGTCATTCCCTGCCTCAACGAGGCAAAGACGATCGAGGCGTTGCTGCGAAAATTCACCGGCGCGATGGATGGGCGTATTTTCCGCATCGTTGTTGCCGATGGCGGCAGCACGGACGGCACGCGCGACATCGTTTCCGCCTTCGCCGTAACGGATGACCGCGTTACGCTCCTTCCCAATCCCAAGCGCATCCAGAGCGCCGGCATAAACCTGGCCGTATCCACTTTCGGCGAGCATTTCGACTACCTCATCCGCATCGACGCCCATGGCGATTATCCGGATGATTATTGCCAGCGGCTGATTGAAGACGCGGATCGCACCGGCGCGGATTCCGTCGTGGTCGCCATGGATACGGTCGGGCACGGCCTGTTCCAGAAGGCGACGGCGATTGCGCAGAATTCCAAACTCGGCAATGGCGGCTCAAAGCACCGCGAAGGCGCCAAGGGACACTGGATCGACCATGGCCACCACGCGTTGATGCGGATCGCCGCCTTCGACGCGGTCGGTGGTTACGATGAAAGCTTCAGCCACAACGAGGATGCCGAACTGGATTTCCGGCTGCGCAAATCCGGTTTCCGTATCTGGATGACCGACAAGACCCGCATGACCTATTATCCGCGCGCTAGCGTCATGCCTCTGTTCAGGCAATATCTCGCCTATGGCCGTGGCCGGGCAAAGAACCTGCTGAAACATCGCTCGATCCCGAAGATCCGTCAGATGATTCCGCTGGCTGTCCTGCCGGTCTTCGTGCTTGCCCTGCTGTCGCTTGTGCATTGGGCAGCACTTATTCCGCTTGGCCTCTGGATCGCCGCATGTGTGGGTTATGGCTTGTGGATGGCAATAGGTCAGAAAAACCCATACGGCCCGCTCGCCGCCTTTTCCGCAATGGTGATGCATCTGGCGTGGTCCACCGGCTTCTGGCTGGAACTCCTGAAATTCCGGGGAAAAAAGGCTGTCTCATGACCGACCTCATCGTCACCGAACCACACAATTCAAAGACCGTCGATATCGGCATCTGTACCTACAGACGTCCGGCGCTGGTCGCCACACTTCTGTCACTGTTCGAACTGGAAGTGCCCGAAGGCGTGACAGTTCGCCTGATCGTTGCCGACAATGATGAGGAACCAAGTGCCAAGGCAAGTGTGGATCGGCTGCGCGAAACTTCGCCTTTCGAGATCGCCTATGTCCATTGCCCGAAATCGAATATCTCGATTGCCCGCAACGCCTGCCTCTCTGAGAGCCGGGCGGACTATCTGGCCTTTATCGACGATGATGAGACCGCCCCGCCGCACTGGCTGGCCGCACTTATGGAAAAGGCAGGCGAAACCGGCGCGGATGTCGTTCTTGGCCCAGTGACGGCGGTTTACCGTGAGAATGCGCCGGGCTGGATGAAACGTGGCGATTTTCACTCGACCGTGCCCGTCTGGGTGAATGGCGAGATCATCACCGGCTACACCTGCAACACGCTTCTCAAGATGGACGCCCCATCGGTAAAGGACCGGCGTTTTGCGCTGGCGCTCGGCCAGAGCGGCGGTGAGGACACGCATTTCTTCTCGCATCTCCATGCTTCGGGCGGTCGCATCGTCTTTGCGCAAAAGGCCGTGCTCTCCGAGCCGGTGCCGGAAAACCGCGCCCGTTTCATGTGGCTTGCCAAACGTCGCTTCCGCTCCGGCCAGACCCATGGCCGTGTGCTTGCCGAAAAGAAACCCGGCGCAAGACGCGTGATGCAGGTGCTGAAGGCAGGATCGAAAGTTCTCTATTGCGCCGTCTTTGCCGCGCTGAACGGTTTCAACGCCGTGCGCCGCAACCGCTATGCCCTGCGCGGCGCCTTGCATCTCGGCTCGGTAAGCGGCGCCTTCGGAGTGCGCGAAATCCGCCAATACGGCGCGGTGGAGGCAACCTGATGGAGAACCTTAACCCTCAGCCCGATATCAGCTTCGTCATTGCCGCCTATAATGCCGCAGAGACGATCGAAGCCGCCATTCAAAGTGCGCTTGAACAGCAGGGCGTGACACTGGAGGTGATCGTCGTGGACGACCGCTCCGCCGACGAGACGATCTCGCTCGTCGAGGCCATTGCGGCCAACGATCCGCGTGTCCGGCTGCTTGCGCTTGAACAGAACCTCGGACCGGGAGGCGCGCGCAATGCCGGTATCGACGCAGCAACCGGACGCTTTATCGCAGTTCTCGATTCGGACGACGTCATCCGCCCCGACCGTTCCGCCTGCATGATGTGCCGGGCAGATGCGGCCAATGCGGTGATCGCTGTCGACAATCTCGATGTCGCCTATACGGACGGCAGGCCGATGGAAACGATGTTCGCAGAGGAGTTTCTGGAGGAAAGACCCGTCCTTACCCTTGAGGACTTCATTTCCTCCAACATCCTTTTCCGCTCCACCTTCAACTTCGGCTACATGAAGCCGATGTTCCGGCGCGATTTCCTAAATAGCGAGGGATTGCGTTTTCGCGAGGACATCCGCATCGGCGAGGATTACATCCTGCTTGCCTCGGCGCTTGCCGCCGGCGGCCTTTGCGTCATCGAGCCGAAACCGGGCTACATCTATAATATTCGCGAGGGTTCGATCTCGCGCGTCCTCGAAATCCACCACGTCGAAGGAATGATGCGGGCGGACCAGGAGTTTCTGAGCCACTACGCGCTGTTGCCCGCCGCCATGGATGCGCAGCAGGCCAGAAGCCGTAGCCTGCAACTGGCCCGTAACTTCCTGACATTGGTGGAAGACATCAAGCGCCGCTCGATTATCGGCGCGCTGAAGACAACGATCAGAGATCCCGCCGTGCTGGGGCATTTGAGAATGCCCATTGCCGTGCGGCTGAAGAGGTTGCGGAACGCGATGTTTGCGCCCGCGGCAAATACTGGGGTGAAAAGGCAGATTTCGTAAAATTTGTGAGCGGACAAATCTGTACGCGAAAAATCTGCAAGCGGACTGGGGACAGATCAAACCTTGATGAAGGAGAACGCGATGGACCTGAACAAAACTGTCAGAAAAGCCGTCATTCCCGTAGCCGGCAACGGCACGCGGTTTTTGCCCGCCACCAAGGCGATGCCGAAGGAAATGCTCACGATCGTCGACCGGCCGGTCGTGCAATATGCCGTCGATGAGGCCATGCAGGCCGGCATCGAGCACATTATTTTCGTAACCAGCCGTAACAAGACCGCCATCGAAGACTATTTCGACAGCGCGCCCGAGCTTATCAACACGCTCACCCGCTCCGGCAAGACGGTGCAGGTGCTGCAGCTTGAAAAGATGCTGCCAGTCGCAGGCACAGTCAGCTACACCCGCCAGCAGGTGCCGCTCGGCCTCGGCCACGCGGTTTGGTGCGCGCGCGAACTGGTGGGCAAGGAGCCTTTTGCGCTGCTTTTGCCTGATATGGTTTCCTATGGCGCACGCGGCTGCATTGCCGGGTTGATGGAACTCTACGACGAAGTCGGCGGCAATATCCTCGGTGTTGAGGAATGCCTGCCGGAAGAAGTGTCATCCTACGGCGTCGTTGGTGTCGGCCAGAAGGTCAATCACGGCTTTGCGGTGACCGAAATGGTCGAGAAGCCGGAACCATCCAGGGCGCCTTCGAATTATTATCTCAACGGCCGTTATATTCTGCAGCCGGAAATCTTCGACATTCTCGCCAAACAGGAGCGTGGCGCGGGCAACGAAATCCAGCTGACTGACGGCATGAAGCGGCTCGCTGAGAAGCAGGCCTTCCATGCGCAGAAGTACAGCGGTCGCACATTCGACTGCGGCAGCAAGCAGGGCTTCATCGCCGCCAATGTCGCTTTCTCGCTGATGCGTGCCGACATGGAGGCGCAGGTTCTCGCTTCCGTCAAGGAACTCGTCGCAAACCATGAAAGCCGCGTTCAGGCGGCCTGACTTTAATCGTGCTGCCGGGGAGGCGGTCGGCACATCAATAACGGGGGGCGGGAAGCCGAGCGTTGCTCGGCTTCCCGCGTACCATTTTTAATTCACAAGGTAGGTCCATGCACCACAAGACCTTTAAATCCAGCATCGGTTTTCCGGATCCCGGCAAGGATGCCGACACATTTATTGACCTCGATCGCCTCTGGGCAGCCGTGGTGCGCCGCGCCAATGTCATTGCCGCCTCGGTCATCGCCGCTGTGGTTCTGGCCGGCCTTTATCTGGTGCTTGCAACCCCCGTTTACACCGCGATGACTCAGGTGCTTCTGGATGAAAGCCTTTCCCGTTACGCGGAAGAGGAATCGCCGGTACCTGCCGCCCAGATCGTCGACAACCGTATCGCCAGTGCTGTGGAAATTCTGAAATCCAAGGAAATGGCGCTGACCGTGGTCGACAAGGCCAAGCTCGACGAGAACGACACCATCGTCAATCCGTCGCTGTCGCCGGTCGATCTCGTGAAATCTTCCGTGCGCGGTATCGTCGATCTCATCCTGCCCGGAGATCCGCCGGCCTCCGAAGCGGCAATCCGCGCCGGACGCCGCGAAAAGGCAGCCGCCGTGCTGCAACAATCGCTGATCGTAGAGCGTGTCGGCCGCAGTTCGGTCATCGCCATTTCCACCCGTTCGACGGATCGGCAGCTTGCCGCGCTCATCGCCAAGACCTATGCGCAGGCCTATCTGACCGAACAGCTGAACGCCAATTTCGACGCCAGCGAGCGCGCTTCTGTGTGGCTTCAGGAGCGCATGAGCGACCTGAACCAGCGTGCGCAGGCCGCCCAGCTTGCCGTCGAAAAATTCAAGACGGACAATAATATCGTTTCTTCGCGCGGCGAGCTCATGTCGGAAGGCCAGTTGGCCGATCTCAACGGCCAGCTGATTGCCGCGCAGGCGGATGTCGCGACGGCTGCTGCACGTTATGGCCAGTACAAATCCATCATCGACCGGGGACCGGATGCAGCGGTTGACAATGCAGTCGTTTCCGCACGGGATGCCGATAACTCGGTCATTCAGGACCTTCGCAAGCGCTACATCACGATCTCTGACCGATTGCAGGGCGTCGTCCAGCAATTCGGCGCCGACCACCCTCAGGCGGTAGCGCTGGAGAGTGAGAAGAAAGAAATTGCAAGGCAGATATTCCAGGAACTGCAGCAGGTTACGGGCAGCCTGAAGAACGAATACGACGTCTCCAATTCCCGTGTGCAATCGCTTCGCGACAATATCGACCGCGTGGCGGGCCGCAATTCGCAAGCCAATATCACTATGGTGCAATTGCGTGAGCTGGAGCAGCGGGCAACCGCTCTGCGCACACTCTACCAGTCCTACCTCGGCCGCTTCGAAGAAGCATCCCAGAAGCAGTCGCTGCCGATCGCCAAGGCCCGCATCATCTCCGAAGCGGGTCTGCCGACAGCTCCGTCCAGCCCGAAAAAGACGATGACCATGGCGCTTTCCGTCATTCTCGGCCTTATGCTGGGCGGCGGCATCGCAGCGCTTCTTGAGTTCCGGGATCGCTTTTTCCACACCGGCAACGATGTGCGCGACAATCTGCGCATGCGTTTTCTGGGCTACCTGCCCTTTATCGGGGAACGGGGTGCAGAAACCGCAAAGTCGGGTACCCCTGCCGCCACCCCCGGCAGCGAGAGCACGACCATCGACGAAAACGGTCAGGTCTCGTTCCAGAAAATGCTGCGCCTTGCCGTCGACAGCCCGCGCTCAAGCTTTGCCGAGACGCTGCGCAACGTGAAGCTGACGGCTGATGTCGTTATCCAGGAACGCCAGTGCCGGGTAATCGGCGTCATCTCATGCCTGCCGAACGAGGGTAAATCGGTCGTGGCGCTCAATCTCGCCGGTCTGATCGCCTCCACCGGCAAGCGCACGCTTGTGGTGGATGCCGACATCCGCAACCCCGGCCTCAGCCGCATGCTGACAACGCGGCAATCCGCCGGTCTGGTGGAGGTCGTGCTTGACGAGATACCGTGGACGCAGGCAGTGAAGGTCGATACCCGCACGAAAATGGGCATCCTGCCGGTTTCCACCAGCAACCAGTTTGCCCATTCAAGCGAGCTTCTTGCCTCCTCCGGCATGCGCAAATTCATCGAATCGGCGCGTGAGGCCTGCGACTACATCATTGTCGACCTTGCACCCGTCGTTCCCGTCATCGACGCTAAAGCCTTCGCACCGCAGGTCGATGGTTTCGTCTTCGTTACGGAATGGGGCAAGACGCCGATCCAGATGGTGCAGAACCTGATGGCCAACGAACCGCAGATTGCCAACAAGACGTTGGGGATCGTGCTCAACAAGACCGATATGACGGAATTGCAGCGTTATGCAGGCCCCGGTGGTTCTGAGCACTATCACGAGACATTCGCGGCCTATTACGGCGACGCCAAACCGCCGGTGAAGGAAAACGCCTGAATGGTGTAGCGGCCCGGTGCAAACCGGGCCGCTTTTTTTTGCAGCTCAAATTTTGCTATCCAGCCTATGGCGTTGCCCGCAAAATTACGCATTGATGGCGACCAACCAATCGCCAGCAAGCAGGACCAGTTTCATGCCATCACCCATCGCCCTTGTTTCGCGGATGAATGCGCAAGCGGAAGCCATCTGGAAGCAAGCGCTTCGCGACGCCATGCCGGAAGAGGAAATCCTCTCCTTTTCCGAATTAAGCGGGGAGCAGAAACGCGCGGTGGACTTCGCCATCGTCGCCAATCCCGATCCAGCCGATATTGCAGCCTTGCCGGGTCTTTCGTGGATTCACAGCCTGTGGGCGGGTGTCGAACGGCTCGTTCTGGAACTGGGAGACAAGGCGCCGCCGATCGTGCGGCTGAAAGACCCGGAGCTTTCACGCGTGATGGCGGAAGCCGTGCTGGCATGGACATATTACCTGCAACGCGACATGCCGGCCTATCGCGTAAACCAGCAAAAAGCCCTCTGGCAGGAACTCGATTATCGGCATCCGGGCGAGATGACCGTCGGCCTCCTCGGCCTCGGCGCGCTCGGAACGGCTGCGGCGCAACGCCTGCTTCATGCAGGCTTCAACGTTTCCGGCTGGAGCCGCTCGGCCAAGGCAATCGAGGGAGTGGCAACGCTGACGGGCGATGACGGGCTGGGGGACTTGCTGGAAAAAAGCGACATTCTCGTCTGTCTGGTGCCGCTGACCGATGCGACGCGCGGCCTTCTGAATGCCGACCGTCTCGGCGCCATGAAAAAGGGAGTCGCACTCATCAATTTCGCCCGCGGAGCCGTCGTCGTCGCCGATGACCTGATCGCGGCGCTTGATTCCGGCCAGCTTTCGCATGCGGTTCTCGATGTCTTCGAACAGGAGCCGCTACCTCACGCTTCCGCATTCTGGCAGCACCCGAAAGTGACCGTCCTGCCACATATTTCCGCGCCGACAAGCCGGGAAAGTTCAGCGAAAATAGTGGCAGGCAATGTCAAGACATGGCGTGAAACAGGTACGCTGCCGGAAACGGTCGATATGACGCGCGGTTATTGAGACAGGATGGCGGGCGGTTTATTCGCCCGCCATCGTGTTTGCCGTATGGGCCAGTTCGACAGCTGAGACGATCTGCTGTTCGTCATAGGGCTTGGTCAAAAGCACTGCCGTTTCCGGCGCCCCGTTCGGCAGTTGGTTGTCTCCCGTGGCAAACACGATGGCTAGTCCCGGTTTCCGGCGCAATGCCTCAACCGCCAGCTCGCCGCCCTTCATGTCCGGCAGGCCTATGTCGGTAACGAGAACATCGATCTCTTCCGTCTCGATCGCCTTTAGCGCCTGCACAGCATTTCCGGCCTCGACGACGGCAAAGCCGTTATCGGCCAGCATCTCGGTCGAATTCATCCGGATCAACTCGTCATCCTCAACAAGAAGCACGCAAACCGATCTGGTCTCGTCTCCGACGACCTGCGCGGATTCGGGGGTTTTGGAATGACGCGGTGATGATACCGGCCTCGTCTTGGCGAGAGAAACCTGCTTGCGATTGGCGATGACATGGCGGATGCGCCGCGCCAGCGCTTCGCGCGTGTAAGGCTTGGAGAGCAGTTCCACCCCGGAATCCAGCTTGCCGCCATGCACGATGGAGTTTTCCGTATAACCGGATGTGAAGAGAACGGCGAGATTAGGCAACCTTTCCTGCGCCCGGCGCGCCATTTCCCGGCTTTTCAAAGGTCCCGGCATCACCACATCGGTGAAGATTACGTCAATCGGAATGCCGCTTTCGACCACCGTCAAACCAGCCTGCGCATCGCGGGCAGTGAGCACGCGGTAACCGAGATCGCTCAGTGTCTCGACGACGGTGCTGCGCACCTCCTCGTCATCCTCCACCACAAGGATCGTTTCCGTGCCACCCTCGACGGGGCCGGTCGGTATCACCACTTCCCTGTCCTCGTCGGCGGCGGATCGCGGTAGATACATCTTCACCGTCGTGCCCTGCCCCACCTCGCTATAGATGTTGACATGGCCACTGGACTGTTTTGCAAAACCGTAAACCATCGAAAGGCCGAGACCGGTGCCCTTGCCTTCCGGTTTCGTCGAAAAGAACGGCTCGAACACCTTTTCCAGAATGTCCGGCGACATGCCCGATCCGGTATCGGTAACAGCCAGCATGACATATTGCCCCGGCGAGACTTCCGAATGCTTGCGCGCGTAATCGCGATCGAGAACCGCATTGCCGACCTCGATTGTCAGCTTGCCGTGCCCTTCCATGGCATCACGCGCATTGATCGCCAGATTAAGGAGAGCGTTTTCCACCTGGTTGGGGTCGGCATAGGTATTCCACAGGCCGCCGGAGGTGATGACCTCAACCTCGATCGCCTCACCAAGCGAACGGCGCAGGAGATCGTCCATGCCGGTAACGAAGCGGGAGATGTTGATAACGCGCGGTTCCAGCGCCTGACGACGGCCAAAGGCCAGAAGCTGGCTTGCAAGCTTGGCACCGCGATGAACGCCGGCCAGCGCATTTTCCAGCCGCCGTTCGGCACGCTCGTTGCCAATCACGTCCTTTGACAGCAATTGCAGATTGCCCGCGATTACCTGAAGAAGATTGTTGAAATCATGCGCGACGCCACCGGTCAACTGGCCGATGGATTCCATTTTCTGCGCCTGCTGCAACGCTCTTTCGGTCTGGCGGCGCTCGGCGATTTCCGTCTCGACCCGCGCTTCCAGCCCTTCATTCAATTGGCGAAGCTGCTCTTCCGCTCTTATGCGGTGGCGAATCTCGCGTTCCAGATTGCTGGCATGTTCTTTAAGCGTGTTCTCGGCCAGCCGCTGTTCGGTGATATCCGTGTGGACACCCACCCATTCCGCAATATCACCGGAATTGTCGAAAATCGGAACGCCACGGATCGCAAATGTGCGGTAGACGCCGTCATGGCGGCGAACGCGATGCTCCCAAATATAGGTCGCCCGCGCGGAAACGGCTTTTGTCCAGCTTTCCAGCGAATGGTCCCTGTCTTCGGGATGAACCGCTTCGACCCAGCCGAACCCCTGATACTCGTCGAAGCTCTGCCCGGTAAGTGCACCCCACGCAGGCTGCTCACCCAGCATCATGCCGTCGGCGGTATTGGTCCAAAGCACGCCGTGGACCGCATCAACAGCGGCGCGGAAACGGTTATTGCTAAGCACGATTTCGTGCTCGGAACGTTTCCGGTCCTCGATATCGATGATCAGCACATAAATGCCGTCAACCGAACCATCTGCGATATAGCGGGGAACATAACGGATTTCGGCGGCTCGCTTGCTGCCATCCGGTCTGCTGATCACCGTATCCGAAACGATCTTTTCGCCGCCGAGCGCACGATCGAGATAGGCCCTGCGCGAACTGAAGAACGCGTCTCCAACAATTTCCGGAACGCTACGGCCGATCACCTCCTCGGCGCTGCGGCCGAACCACTCCAGATAACCGTCATTGGCGAATTTATAGACATAGTCGCGATCGACATATCCCACCAGGATTGGCAGGGCATTGGTAAGCCGGCTCAGCTCCTTGCGGCTCTGCTCCAGCGCCTCCACGGCCTTCACCTTTTCGGTGTTTTCAAGCACCGTGCACAGGACGCCGTCCACCGCGCCGCCATCATTGTAGATCGGCGTATAGAACAGATCGAAGATCACCTCTTCCGGCTGACCGTGCCGCATCAGCGTCATCGGCTGGTCGCGATAAGCCATGACCTCGCCACGAAAGCCAGCCTCCAGAATGCGGCTGTTCCAGTCCCAGATCTCGGGCCAGATACCTGGCACCGTTCCGCCCAGCGCCCGCGGGTGATAATTGCCGGCAATTTCCGCATAGCCGTCATTGTAGATCATCACATGATCCGCACCCCACATCAGCACCTGCGGAATGGGAGAGTTGACGACGGAATTGGCCTTCTGCCTCAAATTCTGCGGCCAGTCGCTAATCGGACCGAGCGATGTCTTCGACCAGTCGAAGCCACGCACAAGCTCACCCGTTTCACCGCCGCCGATCGGCCATACCGGGGCAGCACGAAGATTGGTCATTCAATATCACCACAAAAAAGAGACGAAATTTTCCGTAGTACAGAACGGAATAAATGTCCAAGAAAACAGAAGCTTCTGCTTGTTGTTCACGGCTTTTCAGAAGCGCGACCGGCAAGACTGGGGAATTCGCACGCCGCAAATTTCGCAGAAGCACCCCACAAGCGTGATGATTGATTGACGATTGCCATCCTCAATACGCCAAAAACTGCCGCAAACGGAACGGCAACAAAGTAATTATTAACGCTCAATGCGGGTGCTGGCGGTCGCGGTGCCGTCAGCGCCCGGGTCTTCGCACACCGCGACCAGAGGGAACAAAAATGAAAATACTTTTGGGTGCCACAATTCTTTCCGCCGGCTTCGCCCTTACAGGCGGTGCAGCCTTTGCTGCGGACTGTGGAAACGTCACAATCGCCAGCATGAACTGGCAATCCGCTGAAGTCGCCGCCAATCTCGACAAGATCATTCTGGAAAAGGGTTACGGTTGCAGCGCTGAAATCGTCACAGGCGACACCGTACCGACATTGACCTCCATGGCCGAAAAGGGCCAGCCTGATATCGCGCCGGAGGCCTGGGTCAGCCTGCAGCCGGAAATCGTCAAACAGGGACTTGAGGGCGGCAAGGTCGTGGCGGCCGCCAAGATTCTGTCGGACGGCGCTGTGCAGGGATGGTGGATCCCGAAATATGTCGCCGATGCCAACCCCGATCTCAAGACCATTCCTGATCTCTTCAAACATCCCGAGCTCTTCCCCTCGCCTGAAGACAAGGCAAAGGGCGCGGTCTTCAACGGCCCGCAGGGCTGGGGCGGCACCGTCGTCACCGCCCAGCTTTTCAAGGCTTTTGGTGGTGAAAAGGCCGGCTTCACCCTGGTGGACACCGGTTCCGCCGCAGGTCTCGACGGCTCGGTCGCCAAGGCTTACGAAGCGAAACAGCCGTGGGTAGGCTATTACTGGGCTCCGACCTCGCTGCTCGGCAAATATGAGATGGTGAAGCTCGGGTTCGGCACGGAATATGACTCTGCCGAATGGAAGCGCTGCACCTCGGTTGCCGATTGCGCGGACCCGAAGCCCAATGCATGGCAGGTTGACGACGTGCAGACGCTGGTCAGCAAGACCTTTGCCGACCGCGCCGGCCCGGCCATGGACTATCTGAACAAACGCGCCTGGACCAACGACACCGTCAACAAGCTGATCGCCTGGATGACCGACAATCAGGCAACCGGCGAAGATGGCGCGAAACACTTCCTGAAGGAAAACGAGGCTCTGTGGACGGGCTGGGTTTCCCCCGACGTCGCGCAAAAGGTCAAGGCTGCCCTCTAAAAGGGTGGCACGACATATGTGGTCGACAGCTTGGCCCGCCAATGGCGGCGCCCGGCCGTTTTTAAGTTCCGGAGCGCGGCGGATATTGCCCGCCGGCCCCGGTTCGTCGTGGAGAACAGGATATGGATTGGCTTTTCAAATTTCCGACCATGAATGACGATGCCCTGCGTGCGCTGAAGAAAGTGATCGACGAGGGGTTTCGGGGTTTCACCAGAGCCTATGGCGGCACGATAGAGGGGCTGTTCACACCGCTCCAAAGCTTCCTCATCTGGGCGGAAAGGCTTTTGATCGGCACCCCCTGGCCGGTCGTTATTCTTATTGTCGGCGTACTCGCCTGGTTTGCCAGCCGCAGCGCCACCATTGTTGGACTATGTTGCGGTATTCTCTTTGCCATCGGCTGGTTCGGCATGTGGGAAGACACGATGAAGACGATCTCGATGATCTTCGTCTGCGCCGTGCTCTCGATCGTGATCGGTTTGCCGATTGGCATCGCCATGGCGCGGTCCAACCGCCTGCAGAGTATCGTGAACCCCGTTCTCGACGTCATGCAGACGATGCCGAGTTTCGTCTATCTCATTCCCGTCGTCATGCTGCTCGGCATCGGCCGTGTCCCGGGCGTCATCGCCGTGGTGATCTACGCCATTCCGCCGATGATCCGGCTTACCAATCTCGGCATCCGCATGGTTGACCGGGACGTGCTGGAAGCGGCAGACGCTTACGGTTCCTCGAAGCGCCAGAAGCTTTTCAAGGTGCAGCTGCCGCTTGCACTCCCCACCATCATGGCGGGCATCAACCAGACAATCATGATGGCGCTCGCCATGGTCGTCATCGCCTCCATGATAGGTGTTCAGGGCCTTGGCCAGCCGGTTCTGAAGGCCATCGCCAACCAGTATTTCACGCTCGGTGTGTTCAACGGCCTGGCAATCGTCGGCATCGCCATCATCTTCGACCGCATCAGCCAGGCCTACGGCCTTCGCCTGCAAAAACACCGGGAAGTGGCGCATGGCTAGTCAATCGATCGAAATCCGCAGCCTTTACAAGATTTTCGGCTCCAAGGCGGAGAACTACATCGACGCCGTGAAGGGCGGCATGTCCAAGGCGGAACTGAACGCCAAGCACGGCCATGTGCTCGGCCTAAGCGACATCAACATCACCATGCCGGGCGGGCAGATCACCGTGATCATGGGCCTTTCCGGCTCGGGAAAATCGACGCTGATCCGCCACGTCAACCGCCTGATCGACCCGACAGCGGGAGAAATCCTTTATGGCGGAACGGATGTCTGTCGCCTCAACGAAGCGGAACTTCTGGAATTCCGCCGCCACAAGACGGCGATGGTATTCCAGAAATTCGGCCTGCTGCCGCACCGCAACGTGCTGCAAAACGTCGTCTATGGCCTTGAGGTGCAGGGCGTCGACAAGGGCGAGCGGGAAGAAAAAGCCGACGTCTGGATCAAGCGGGTGGGGCTGGAAGGCTTTTCGAGCCATTATCCGAACCAGCTTTCAGGCGGCATGCAGCAGCGCGTGGGTCTCGCCCGCGCGCTGACCAACAACGCCGAAATCCTGCTGATGGACGAGGCCTATTCGGCACTTGATCCACTCATCCGCGTCGACATGCAGACAGTGCTGCTGGAATTGCAGAAAGAGCTGAAGAAAACCGTCGTCTTCATCACCCACGATCTGGATGAGGCTCTTCGGCTGGGAGACAAGATCGCCATTCTGCGCGACGGCGAGATCATCCAGCAGGGTACGGCCGCCGAAATTGTCATGAGTCCGGCAGACAGCTATATCGAAGCCTTCGTGGAAGAGGTCAACCGTGGCCGGGTCATTCGTCTCGGCGCCATCGTCCAGCCGGAGTTTACCGGCCAGTCGCGTCTTCAGCTCGATGCGGACATGACCGTCGAGGAAGGCTTGCGCGCGCTCGTCAGGGAGGATGTCGGCAGTGCCGTGATCATCGGCGAAAACGGCAAGTCACTCGGCTCCGTTACCACGGATGCCATCATGCGCTGCCTCGTCAGGACTACGCCAAGCGCGGAAAAAAAACTGGCCGAGGCCGGTTAGGCCAAGCCGTCGAGCCATTTGGTCATGCCCCTGGCGGCGGCCTTGCCAGTGGCAAAACAGGCGGTCAGCAGATAACCGCCGGTCGGCGCCTCCCAGTCCAGCATTTCCCCGGCAGCAAAAATGCCGGGGAGTTTTTTCAGCATGTAGTTCTCATCGATACCTTGCCAGTCAACGCCCCCAGCCGATGAAATCGCCTCGGCAATCGGTCTCGTCCGTGCAAGCGGTATCTCCGCATGTTTGATTCTTGCGGCGACCAGATCATCCGGCATCGCCGAGATATCGTGAAAGATTTCCCGCAGAAGTCCGACCTTGACGGCGGAGAGGCCCACGGCCTTCCGCAACCGGTTTGCAAAACTCTCCTTGCGGCCAAGCTTTGCCAGATCCCGGCCAAGGCGCTCCACGGTACGTCCCGGCGCCAGATCGACAGCGAGTGTCGCCTTTCCCGTGTGTTCCAGCTGGTCGCGAAGTGCGGCGGAATGGGCATAGATGACGCTGCCCTCAATGCCGTGCTGCGTCACCACGAACTCACCCTGAAACGCTCCGGCCGGGGAAATGGTGGTGACGGATTTCAACGCCTCACCGGCAAAACGCTGCCGGAAGACATCGCTCCAATCGACATCAAAGCCACAATTGGCGGGGCGGAAAGGGTTAAGCTCCACGCCTTCAGCCGCGAGTGCCGGCACCCATGCCGCATCCGAACCCAGACGCGGCCAGCTTGCGCCGCCGAGCGCCAGAAGAACGGCATCGGCCTTCATGAAGACATCGCCCTCCGGTGTCGCGAAAACCAGCCCGTCTGCGGAAAAACCCATCCAGCGATGCCGCGTCTTGATGATAACGCCGTGTGCCTCCAGCCGGGCAAGCCATGCCCGCAACAGCGGCGAGGCCTTCATGACCGTCGGAAACACCCGACCTGACGTGCCGACGAAGGTCTCCTGCCCCAGACCTTGCGCCCAGTGACGCAGCGCGCCGGGCGTGAAATCATCGAGGGCGGCGCGCAGCTTTTGCTCCGCGTCGCCAAAACGGTGGAGGAAAATGTCGTAGTCTTCGGCATGGGTGATGTTGAGACCGGATTTTCCGGCCATCAGCAATTTGCGCGCGACGGTCGGCATGGCCTCGAACACCGTTACGGCATGGCCAGCCGCAGACAGCACTTCGGCCGCCATCAGGCCCGCTGGCCCGCCGCCGACAATCGCGACCTGCCTTGCCTTCTTCAAAACCCGCTCCATCGCATCTTCGCCATTGTGGCCTTATACCGATTTCCGCGCGCGAATATATGCGATATTGAAGCGCGCATGTTCACGCTCGACCGACCCGTCACCTTTTCGCAGGATATCAAGAAAAGCCGCTTCATTGCCTTTGCAGCACCTGTCACTGGCGAGGAGGATGCGAAAAGCTTCCTTGCGGCGCATTCTGACTTCGACGCAAACCACAATTGCTGGGCATGGCGAACCGGCCAGACCTATCGTTTCAGTGACGACGGCGAGCCTTCCGGCACGGCGGGAAAGCCAATCCTTCAGGCTATCGACGGTCAGGCCCTGGACAATGTCGCGGTCCTCGTCATCCGCTGGTTCGGCGGCATTCTGCTCGGCAGCGGCGGCCTCATGCGCGCCTATGGCGGCACGGCGGCGGCCTGCCTTCGGCTTGGCGAGACGTCACCGGTCATCGCCTATGTCAGCGCGACCTTGAGCTGCCCGTTCTCCGATCTGGCCCTGGTAAAATCGCGCCTCGCCGCCACGCAAAACCTGCGAGTGGAAAAGGAGGACTTCACCGGCACCGGCGCGGATATGCAGCTTTCGGTTCCCGTAGAGGAAGCCGAGCGTCTGACACGGCTCATCAGCGATCTGACCAGTGGCCGCGTCAATCTTCATATTCCGGACTAATCATATTGCGCGGTGGGCATCTGGCCCCATGCCCGATTTGTGCTAAGGAAGCGCAATGTCATCTGAGCTTTCCAACCCCGTCTATAATCCGCCGCTCGAACCGTGGCTCACTATCGTGCACCGGGATGACGATCTACTGGTGCTGGACAAGCCGAGCGGACTTCTTTCGGTGCCGGGACGCGATCCCGCGCTCTCCGACAGTCTTTTGACGCGCGTGCAGAAACAGTTTCCAAAAGCACTGATGATCAACCGGCTGGACAAGGATACATCAGGCATCGTGTTGATGTCCCTGAACCGCAAGGCGCACGCGACCGTCGCCGCCCAGTTCGAGAACCGCCAGACCCGCAAATCCTATGTTGCCGTCGTCTGGGGTGAAGTCGAGGGTGAAGAGGGCAAGGTGGACCTGCCACTTGCGATCGACCCCGAGAACAAGCCCCGCCACCGGGTGGACCACGACCATGGCAAGCCGGCGCAAAGCCTTTGGCGCGTGCTGGAAAGATTGCCGCTTCCCGCTACGAGGCTCGCACTTGCCCCTCTCACCGGCCGCACCCATCAATTGCGGGTGCATATGAAGGCTCTCGGCCACCCTATCCTTGGCGATGAATTTTATGCAGAAGGTGAAGCGCTCGCCGCCGCGCCGCGTCTTATGCTGCATGCCGAGGCGGTGGGCTTTCGTCACCCGGATGGCCGCGACGTCACCTATACCGTGCCCTGCCCCTTCTGAGGCCTGCGATGAAAGAACAAGACGAAAGCTTCGTGGTGGATTTTGTTGGCGGTGCGGTCGGTCACCGTTTCCGCTCCGGCGAGGGGCGCGGACAGGCTCTGCCGAAGGCCGCGGGCTTCACCAAAGGCCGCACGCCAAAAATCGTCGATGCTACGGCAGGGCTCGGGCGCGATGCCTTTCTGTTGGCGTCACTCGGAGCCGAAGTTACGCTGATAGAGCGTTCACCCGGTATGCACGCCCACCTTGCTGACGGCATTCGCCGCGCATTGGAGGCGGGTGGAGCCTATGCCGAGGCTGCCTCCCGCATGACGCTGCTGCAGGGCGATTCCCGGCTTCTGCTGAAAGAACTTTCACCGGAGGTGGTGATCGTCGACCCAATGCATCCGCCGCGCCACAACACGGCGCTGGTGAAAAAGGAGATGCGGGTGCTGCGGGAACTGGTGGGATCCGATCCCGATCAGGTAGAGCTTATGGAGGCTGCGCTTGAACATGCGACGAAGCGGGTGGTTCTAAAATGGCCTCTGCGCGCCGAACCTATGCCCGGCATTCGCAAGCCTTCGCACCAGATAACGGGAAAGAACACCCGATATGATGTTTTCATGATTTTCGGAAAATCTCTCGATCCGGAGGACTGATCAGCGGAAGTTCGGCTTGCGCTGAGCGTTCATTAAAAGCTCGTGCCGGGATGCGAATTCTCCGAACAGCCTTCTCAACCGTGTCTCCTCGGCCTTGTCCAGCCGGTAACGGCGGCAAAACTCCGCAACATTGAGAATTGGCTTGGCTCTGTTCCCGTCTATGTTCTTGTTGTCGATGATCTGCATGGCGGCGCCCTCCGTGTAACCAGGGGGAAAACGTAGGCGTGGGCTTGCGGTTCCCTGTAAGTTTACATGGATGAAAAAAGAGGATGCCGCCCGTACACGGCCTCATCAAGTTTTCTTGAAACTATCGCAAGAAACGAATTCCTCCCCAAATGGTTCTCTGCCCGATGCAGACAAAGGAAGGGAGACCCATGTTCCGCAACAACCGATTTCTGAGTTCGACGATGCTATTCGCGCTGCTGGCCGTACCACTTGCCGGCGGCGCCCACGCACAGACCGCCCCGGCAGTCGAGACGAAACGGCCCAATGCGCCGGATCAGAAACCGGCTTTCGAGGGTCAGACCCGTGCGCCGCAAGCCGCCACTCAGCCGGATGTCGAAAAAACCGTCATTGCCGAGGGCCTACCGCATATCTGGTCGATGGAATTCCTGCCCGATGGCCGCATGATCGTGGCGGCCAAGGAAGGCGCAATGCACATCGTCGCAGACGGCAAAGCTGGCCCAGCGATCGAAGGCGTGCCGGAGGTAGCGTCCGACGGACAGGGCGGTCTGCTCGACATCGCGCTGGCTCCCGATTTCGAAACCTCCCGTAAAATCTTCTTCTCTTTTTCCGAGCCACGGGATGGCGGCAACGGCACCTCCGTCGCATCGGCCAAGTTGACCGAAGAGGGTGGAGCAGCAAAACTGGAAGACGTCTCGGTGATCTTCCGCCAGATGCCGACCTATGATGGCGATAAGCATTTCGGCTCCCGCCTGGTCTTCGGCCAGAACAACGAGCTCTACGTCACCGTCGGTGAACGTTCAGACGCAACGCCGCGTGTGCAGGCGCAGGACCTGTCGAGCGGGCTTGGCAAGGTCTTCCGCATTGATGCCGAAGGCAAGGCCTTCGAGGGCAACCCCTTCGCCGGCCAGCAGAACGCCCTCCCCGAGATATGGAGCTATGGCCACCGTAACCTCCAGTCGGCAGCACTGGATGGACAGGGCAGGCTCTGGACAGTGGAACATGGCCCGAAAGGCGGCGACGAGATGAACCTGCCGAAGGCGGGCCTCAATTATGGCTGGCCGGTCATCACCTACGGTGTCGAATATAGCGGTCGGTCCGTTGGCGAAGGTGCCACCGCCAAGGAAGGCATGGAACAGCCGGTTTATTATTGGGACCCCGTCATCGGCCCGTCCGGCATGGCCTTTTACGACGCCGACCAGATTTCCGAGTGGAAGGGAGCCTTCATCGTAGGCGGTCTGGTGAGCCAGGGCCTCGTCATCCTGCACATTGACGGCGACAAGGTTGCGACGGAAAGCCGATTGCCGCTGGAAGCGCGCATTCGTGATGTGAAAGTGGGTCCGGATGGCGCCGTCTATGCCGTGACCGAAGAGCGCGGCGGCGGCAACTCGCAAATTTTGCGGATCGCCAAGGCCGGCTGAGAAAGTCATGACCGGAACAGCAGGCCGCCGGAACGAAGGCGGCCTGTTTCTCGTTTCCTGCAACCTTAAACCTGCCGGAAAAAACGATGCCACAACCGCCCACCCGCCTTCTTGCCAAAATCGGACTTGCCTATGTCAACGATCAGGAGCCGGGCATAGCCCGAGAAAGGCGCGGGCGCGGTTTCTGTTACCGGTTGCCGGGCGGCGAACTTCTGTCCGATAACGTGGAGTTGAAGCGCATCAAATCGCTCGGCGTCCCGCCTGCCTACAAAGATGTCTGGATATGCATCGACCCATCCGGGCATTTGCAGGCAACGGGCTTTGATGCGCGCGGGCGAAAGCAATATCGTTACCATCCCGACTGGCACGCATTGCGCGGTGAGACGAAGTTCTTTCAGCTGAAAAGCTTCGGCAAGGCGCTGCCTGCCATCCGGCGACGCGCCATGGCTGACATTGCAAAACAGGATCACGGTCAGGACATGACACTGGCGGCCCTGACGCTGCTTCTCGATGCCGCCTATCTGCGCGTCGGCAACCGTTCTTATCTTGAAACCAACGGTACCTATGGCGCAACCACATTGCTCAAGCGCCACGTGTCCTTCGGCGAGACAATCGAATTGCGCTTTGCAGCCAAGGGCGGGCAGAAGGTGAAACGGCAATTGCGCCACCCGCGCCTTCAAAAAATCCTCGAGGAAATCGCCGATCTGCCCGGCAAGGAGCTGTTTGTCTGGCAGGACAGTGAAAACCGGGTTCACTCCGTCGATTCAAGCGATCTCAACGCCTATCTTTCCCGCGTCGGCGGACAAGGCATTTCTGCCAAGACTTTCCGTACCTGGGGCGGAACGCTTGCGGCCTTCTGTCATGCGATGGAACATGTGGCTGCGGGTGAAAAACCCAGCATCAAGGGTATGTGTCAGGCAGCGGCGACGGAACTGTCCAACACACCCGCCATTTGCCGCAAGAGCTACGTACATCCTACCGTTCTCGATATAGCGACGGAGGAGAAGGCGCAGAAGAAGCTTGGCCGTATTCTGAAGGTGGGCGCAAAGCCGGTCTCGGGCCTCAGGGCCGATGAAAGACGTCTGCTTGCCTTCCTGCCGTGATAATCAGCGGCCAGTCGCCCATTCGCCCAATTCCCGCTCGGCCCTTTCGAGCGCGCTGTAATTCAACAGCTTGCGCAGGAAAGCGACGGTGACGGCGCGGGTTCGAAGATTATAACGGCCTTCCGCCTCGTCATCACCGGCCGCCTGATGGACGTTCAGCTTTTCGTAGAGGCTTTGCAGCCGGTTCTGCACGCTGCGCAACGAAAGGTTACGGCGGCGCGCAATCGCCTTGTCCGTCAGGCCCAGCGCAACATCAACAAGGATTTCATATTCGGAATCGGTGAAGCCATGCGCCTTGCCAAGGCTTTTTTCCTGTAGGCCGCGCACTTCCCTGTCGATCACGCATTGCGCCTCGATGAAGATGCTGCGCAACGCCAGCCGCAACCGGTCGTCAGATGCTGATTTCAGCACGTAGCCATAGGCAGCACCTTCGGGCACGATGCGGGAAACACCGCGCACATAGGCCTCGTCGGAATAGTTGGACCAGAACAGGATGCGGGTGTCCGGCCGCTCCTTCCAGATGGTGCGCGCCGCCTCGATGCCGTTGCGTTCGTTCATCTGCAAATCCATGACGATATGGGCGGCGCGGTTTTCCCGCGCCAGCTTTTCGCCGGTTCTGCCGTTTGCCGCCTCCAGCACCTTGTCGCATTCCGGCAGGGCGGCTCTCACCGCCTCGTTCAGATAGGCGCGGTGTAGCGCATCGTCCTCAACGATCAGCACATCCATGTCATATTTCCTCCCGCCGGTCGAAAGCGCCTTCCGGCAACGTCACGGTAATGCGGGTTCCAGCGTCTTTGCCATTGCCACCAATATCGAATCTGGCTGAAATCAGCCGTGCCCGCGTCTTCATGTTGCCGATGCCTAGTCCACCAGAGACAGCCCCCTCGCCACGGCCGCTACCGTCATCGCTCACGGTCACCCGCAACCCGCCATCCGTTAACGACAGTGTCACCGCAATCGTTTCCGGCTGCGCGTGACGGATGGCGTTGTTGACCGCCTCCTGCACGATGCGGAACAGCGAGATGGCAACGGTCTTGTCGAGTGTCTCAACAAGACCGTCCGTCTCGTCCGTAACCGACCAGTCGATAGAAGAGCCGCTGTCGCGCACGGAGCGATCCACATAGGTCTCGATGGCCTGCACGACGCCGAACAATTGCAGGATGGAGGGTTTCGCCTCCTCAATGATCTCGCGCAGATCCTGCATGCAGTGCTGCAGGCTGCGCACCACCGGTTCCAGCATCTCGCCCGACACGTCCGGTGCGTGGCTCATCCGCTCGATGCGCCGTGCAAGCCGCGTCAGGTCCGCCAGCGTCTGGTCGTGCAAATCCATGCCGATCCGCTGTCGCTCGGCCTCCAGCGCTTCGGTCAATTGCAGGGCACCCAGCCGCAACCCCTCCTCGCGGGCATTGGCGCGCGCCTCCTCGATCGCAGACCGTTTGGCCTGTTCGGCGGCGCGGATGGCGTAAAAATAGGGCGCCAGCAAATCCGCAACCGCGCGGGCATTGGCGACATCCTCCATCGTATAGGCATCCGACTGGTGCGAGGAGCAACTGAGCGCGCCGATAATGTCGCCATGCACCTTCATCGGCACGTGCAGGCGGCTATGCAGATCAAGCTCGATGATCGGGCTGGAAAATGCGCCTTCGAAATGGAAGCGCGGATCGGCGCAGGCATCGCCGCTCAAAAGATATTCCACCTCGCCCGAGAGCACGGAACGGATGGGACTGCTGGACAGAAGGGCGGGCGGCTGGCGGCTCCAGGCGCTTGCCAGACCGCTTTCATAGGCGATGTGAAATTTGTCATCCAGCTGCTTGATGCAGACATCCATGTGGACGTGAGGAATTATATGGGTGATTTCGGTAGCGACCGCCTGAATGATGGCGTTGAATTCGAGCTGCCCGGCGAGCAGCCGCGAAATGCCCATGTAGTGATGGAAAAGAGCGCTTTTCGGCGTATCCAGCATGTGCGGACACCCTCCCAAGCGCCTGCCTTGTCAACTTGTGGCGGCGCGACCTGCCCCGTATCGGCTATTCTGCGCCCGGCGGTGGCGTTTCGTCCTGCGGGTTCCCGCATCCTTTCTGCGGAAACCCGCAGGAAGATTGCCGTTATCCGCCTGTACAAGCCAAACCTTCTTGGTCATTCTCGCTTTTACTGGGGAAAGGAGCTCCAGTGCAAAGGAATTCCGCCTGCCGCCGAGGAGATTTGCGGGAAAGCGGGTTCCGAGCTCAAAAAGGGCAAGCCACCAGGGAGGAAAATCAATGGCTTTCAGAAAGATGCTTCTGGCATCGGCCGCTGTCGCATGCGCAGCTTTGCCGATCACCGCTCACGCCGATACCTCGGCTAAAAAAATCGCGCTTTCGAACAATTACGCGGGCAATTCCTGGCGTCAGGCAATGCTGACGAGCTGGGACAAAATCACCAAGCAGGCAGTTGCAGACAAGCAGGTCGCTGCCGCTGACGCCTTCACGACAGCCGAAAATCAGGCGACCGAACAGGCGGCGCAGATCCAGAACCTCATTCTTCAGGGTTACGACGCCATCGTCATCAACGCCGCCTCGCCCACCGCTCTTAACGGTGCTGTCAAGGAAGCCTGTGACGCCGGCATTACCGTCGTCTCGTTCGATGGCATCGTCACCGAGCCTTGCGCCTGGCGTATCGCCGTTGATTTCAAGGCGATGGGCGCAAGCCAGATCGACTATCTCGCCAAGGCGATGCCGAACGGTGGCAACCTGCTCGAAATCCGCGGCCTCGCGGGCGTTTCGGTGGACGATGAAATCCATGCCGGCATCGTCGACGCCGTCGCCAAGAACCCGCAGTTCAAGATTGTCGGTTCGGTCAATGGCGACTGGGCGCAGGACGTCGCACAGCGCGCTGTCGCCGGCATTCTGCCGAGCCTTCCCGAAGTTGCGGCAGTCGTGACGCAGGGCGGTGACGGTTACGGTGCAGCACAGGCTTTTGCCGCCGCCAAGCGCCCGACACCCACCATCGTCATGGGCAACCGCGAAGACGAGTTGCAATGGTGGAAGCAGCAGAAGGATGCCAGCGGCTACGAGACCATGTCGGTCTCCATCGCCCCCGGCGTTTCCACGCTCGCTTTCTGGGTGGCGCAGCAAATCCTCGACGGCAAGGATGTCAAAAAGGATTTGACCGTACCTTTCCTGCGCATCGATCAGGGCAATCTTGAGGAAAACCTCAAGAACACCCAGAAGGGCGGCGTCGCGAATGTGGAATATTCACAGGAAGACGCCCAGAAGGCCATCGCCTCCGCCAAATAGGCCGGACAATTTCCGGACACAAGCGATTGCGGCGCTCCCTGAACGGGCGCCGCAACTGCCACCTATATTATCCAAGTTTCAGATCACTGGCGTGAATGCTCATGAATGACATCATCGAGGCGGAAGAAGTCGTTGCCGCGCGCGGCGTGAAGGTCGTGTTCGGCGCGGTAAGGGCGCTTGATGGGGCCGATCTCGTCATCCGTTCGGGCGAATGCCTGGGGCTCGTCGGCCATAACGGTGCGGGAAAATCCACCATCGTCAACGTCATCAATGGCGGGCTGACGCCGCATGAGGGGTCCATTTCCTATCGCGGCGAACAAGGCCGTCAAGGAATCGCGGCAGCACGCGCCAGCGGCGTTCGCTGCGTGTTTCAGGAATTGTCGCTCTGCCCGAACCTGACGATCAGCGAAAACGTCCGCATCATGCATGCCGCGATGAACGGGCGGAACTGGCGCGGACGTGCGCTCGCCATGATCCGGCATACGCTGGACGAGATTTTTCCCGGCCACGGTATCGATTGCGAATTGACGATCGCGGAACTCTCCATCGCCGAGCGGCAGATGGTAGAAATCGCCATCAATTTTTGTCGAACCCCGGATGCGCCGAGACTGGTAATCCTCGATGAACCGACTTCCTCGCTTGATGCGGGTCTTGCGGAACAATTGATGGATTATGTTCGCAGTTTCGTGCGCACCGGCGGCTCCGTGCTGCTGATCTCGCATATTCTCGGCGAGATTCTGTCGACAGCAACCCGCATCGTGGTGATGAAGGACGGCCGAGTGGTCGCTGATCGGGCAGCGGGCGAGTTCACGACGCGCACGCTGGTGGAAGCCATGGGCAGCGTCGTCAAGGAACAGGACAGGCAAAAGGGCGAAAACCGCAAGGCGGGAGAGAAGGTGCTTTCGATGCCGGCGCGCCGGGGCGAAGGCCTCGCCTTCGAGGCTTTCCGCGGTGAAATCATCGGCCTTGCCGGTCTCGGCGGCCACGGGCAGACCGAAGCGCTACTCGATCTCTACCTTGCCCGCAACAGCAGCTGGCTGCCCGCGCGCAAGACCGACATCGCCTTCGTGGCGGGTGATCGCAGTCTGAACGGCACCTTCCCGCTGTGGAGCATCCTCAAAAACCTTTCCATCGCCTCGCTGCGGGATATTTCATCCGCCGGCATGGTGGACAGGGGCAAGGAAACCGAGCTTGGCGCGCAGTGGAAAAAGCGCATCGAAATCCGCACGCCCGACATGGGCAACAAAATCCTTTCGCTCTCCGGCGGCAACCAGCAGAAGGTGCTTTTCGCCCGCGCGCTCGCCACCACGGCTAGCACCGTGCTGATGGACGACCCGATGCGTGGCGTCGATATCGGCACCAAACAGGAGGTCTACGATATCTTGAGAACCGAAGCCTCCCACGGCCGCACCTTCATCTGGTACTCCACCGAGATGGATGAAATCCGCCTTTGCGACCGGGTCTATGTTTTCCGCGACGGCGCCATTCAGGCGGAACTGGTGGGAGAGGACATCACCGAACAGAATGTGCTGGCCGCTTCCTTTTCCGGAGAGGACCACGCATGAAACTCTCCGCCAGTGCCCTTCGTCTCATCATTCCCGCCGCCTCGCTCGCCTTCCTGCTCGCCGCCGTCTTTTACATGCAGCCGCGCGCCATGAGCTATAACGGACTCAACTTGCTGTTCAATCTGGCGGTGCCGATTGCACTTGCCACCATTGCGCAGATGCTGATCATGTCCGTCAACGATCTCGATCTGTCGATGGGTACCTTCGTCAGTTTCTGCGCCTGCGTCACCGCCACCTTCCTGCAAACGACGCCACTGCTCGGTATCGCGATCTTCGCCGGTGCGATTGCGGTTTATGCGATGCTGGGCGCCATCATCCACATCCGCGCCCTGCCCTCAATCGTCGTCACGCTTGGCATGAGCTTTGTCTGGGGCGGCCTTGCCGTCCTCATCCTCCCCTCACCCGGCGGCCAGGCGCCAGCCTTCATCCGGGCGCTGATGACGGCAAAACCGCCGCTCGTGCCAATTGCCATCGTTGCCAGCATCGTGATTGCGGTCGTCGCCCACTACATCGTCATGCGCTCCTCCTTCGGCGTGCTGATGCGCGGCGTCGGCGGTAACTTCCGCTCCGTCGAGCGCTCCGGCTGGTCGGTCATCGGCATACGTGCTGCCACCTTCGCGCTGGCCGGTTTCTTCGCGGTGTTGTCGGGCATAGCGCTCGTCGGGCTAACGACATCGGCAGATGCCAATATCGCGCTTCGCTACACGCTGCTGTCGATTGCCGGCGTTATTCTGGGCGGCGGCGAATTCGTCGGCGGTCGGGTCTCGCCCATCTGTGCTGTCATCGGCGCGCTGACGCTCACCCTTGCCGGCTCGTTCCTGTCCTTCATGCGCATTTCGCCGGACTGGCAGATAGGCGCACAAGGGGCGATCCTCATCATCGTGCTGGCGCTCCGCATCCTGCTCAACCGTCTCGAAAAGCGGGAGAAAAACCAATGAACGGGCTTTCGTCTCTCTCGAAAAAACCATGGATCTGGTCGTTCGCCGCAACGGCCGCGGTCTGGATCGTTACCGTCATGTTCACCGGCGGCGCCAGCTCCTTCGGCCTGTCGCACGCAGCCCTGACCTTCGCGGCCTTTTCCGTGATCGTCGGTATCGGCCAGATGTTCGTCATCACGCTCGGGCCGGGTAATATCGACCTCTGCGTTCCCGCCACGATGACGCTATCAGGCACGCTGGCGCTCAAATTCATGGATGTGTCCGATGGTCTCATCCTGCCGGGATTGCTGATCGCCATCCTGATCGGCATCGCCATCGGCATCGGCAACTATACGTTGATCAAGCTTCTGCGCATCCCACCGATCATCGCGACGCTTTCGATGAGCTTCATCGTGCAGTCTATCGCCATCTGGTCCAACCGCGGCCTGCGGATCAAGCCGCCGGAAACACTCGCCACCTTTGCCACGTCGAGCTCTCTCGGCATTCCGAATGTTGCCCTCGTCGCCCTTGTCCTCTCGGTCATCGCCTGGCTGCTGCTCGACCGCACCTTTTACGGACGCTGGATTTCCGCCATCGGCCAGAGCACTTTCGCCGCCCGCATGACCGGCATTCCGGTGGATGGAGCACGCTTCGTCACCTATGTGCTCTGCGCGGTACTGGCGGCGATCGCGGGTTATCTGCTCGCCAGCTTCTCCGGCGGCGCAGCACTCAACATGGGATCGGAATATCTGCTGATGTCCATCGCGGTGGTGGTGATCGGCGGCACGGCGGTTGCGGGCGGCGATTCCAACGTACCCGGTATCTGGGGCGCTTCGCTGTTCATGTTCCTGGTGGTCTCGATGCTGAACACCTATGGTTTCGGCGCGGGCATCCGCCTCATCCTCACCGGCCTCATCATCATTTCCGTCATTCTTCTGGCTAGCGGCCCCAAGGCCACACGCTGAACCCCGAACGAAAAGCCCTCAAGCGGACCACGCTCATGACCACAGACAACGCCTCCCCTTACGAAATCCACGATGAACGCTTCCGCCTTCTGATTGTCGGCAATGCGGAACTGGAAGAGCTTTATTCCGGCTGCCGCTGGGCGGAAGGCCCGGTGTGGTTTTCTGATCTGAGCTGCCTGCTGTTCAGCGACATTCCCAATGAGCGCATGTTGCGATGGGTGCCGAATGGCGGGATTTCGGTATTCCGCCACCCCTCCAACTTCACCAATGGCAATACGCGCGACCGGCAGGGACGGCTGGTTTCATGCGAACATGGCGGCCGTCGCGTCACCCGCACCGAAGTCGACGGCTCGATCACCGTTCTTGCCGACAGCTACGGCGGCAAGCGGCTGAACTCGCCCAATGACGTGGTGGTGAAATCCGATGGCAGCGTCTGGTTTACCGACCCCACTTACGGCATTCTTTCCGATTATGAGGGCTACAAGGCGGAACCCGAACAGAAGACGCGCAATGTTTACCGGCTCGATCCCGCAACCGGTGAAATCAAGATCGCCATCGATGACTTCGTGCAGCCAAACGGTCTGGCTTTCTCGCCTGATGAAACCAAGCTCTATGTCGCAGACAGTTCCTACAGCCATGATGTATCCCGCCCACGCCATATCCGCGTTTTCGATGTCGTGGACGGCGTGAAGCTCACAAACGGCCGGGAATTCTGCAATCTCGACAATGGCTTGCCTGATGGATTCCGTCTGGATACAGCGGGCAATCTCTGGACCAGTGCCGGCGATGGCGTGCACTGCTTTTCGCCTGACGGTACGCTGCTTGGCAAGATCAAGGTGCCGCAGACGGTCGCAAACCTCACCTTCGGCGGCCCGAAGAAAAACCGCCTGTTCATCACCGCAACGAAATCGCTCTATTCGGTCTACGTCGCCGCAACCGGCGCGCAGACGCCCTGATACGCTGGAAAAACCGGAGGGCATGTAGCAGACGGGAACTGGCAAGACGGCTTCACTGCGCTATAAAAGCGGGATGACCGATGATTCCAGCCCCTTCCTGACCGACGACATGGCACTGGATGGCGAAACGCAGGCTATCGAACCCACCAGCCGCATGCTGTCATGGGCGCGCAATTCCGCTCTCTACCGGCTGGAACAGCGCATGATGACGGAAAAGCAGCTGCGCGATGCGATCACCCGCAAGGCGCGGGAAAAATTCGAGGATATCAGCCCCGCTCAGATAAAGGCGCTTGGCGAATTCGCCGTGACCTTCGCCTATGGCATCAAGGCGCTCGACGATACGGCTTATGCAGAAATTGCCGTGCGAAGTGGCCAGCGCAGCGGCAAGTCGAAGCGCGGGCTTGCGCAAAAACTTCAGATCAAGGGCATTGATCGGGAAACGGCCGCAGTCGCACTGCAGGAAACCAACGATCTGGTGGCGGCCGTCATCTTTGCGCGCAAGCGCGCCTTCGGCCCCTTTCGCCGTGTCGAGCTTGATGAAAAACGCAAGTCGAAGGAATTTTCTGCCTTCGCCCGCAACGGCTTCGGCTTCGAAATCGGCGCGAAGGTGATGGCGATGACGGTGGAAGAGGCAGAAGAGATCGTCTCGGAAGCACCGCTTTAAAGGTTATTGCGGCATCGGATGCGTTTTCAGATAAGCGATCAGATCCGCGATATCCGTTTCGCTCCACAGCCCGAAAAAGCGCATCGAGGTTCCAGGGATCGCCTTTTTTGGGCTCGAGATAAAACTTTGCAGCTCCTCCTCCGTCCACACCCGACCCGCGGCACCGGCATCCTTCAGCGCCTGCGAATAATGGCCGTAACCAGCCACGGAGGCTATCGGCCTGCCCACCACGCCCATCAGATGCGGTCCCATGCGGGTGCGCGGCGCATCGATACTGTGGCAGGTGGAACAGCGGCTGAAAACTTTTTCCCCGTGCACCGCATCGCCTTCGGCCAATGCCGGCGCAGCAATACAGAGGAAAAAAGCCATTGAAGCCGGAAGCGTTCTGAATGCCGAGATCATCATGCCCCGCATAATACAACGCCCTCCCCGTCTGACAACGAAGAGGGCGTTTTTTGACATGCGACAGAATGCCCGGCGTTATAAGCCGGGCAGTACGTCGATGATCAGTTCATCGCAGTGAGCGTCACGGATGTACCGGTTGCGGCGAGGTTGAGGCCAACCTGACCCGTCACGCTGACCGTCTGAAGCTGGATGGAGCCCGAGGTGCCGCCAACGAGGATGTTGGTGCCAACGCCGAGGCCAACGGTTACTTCAGCCGTGGCGCCCTGATAAAGGCCACCGAGCGAACCACGGTGGTAACCCGCTGTCGGGGCGAAAACGGCCCAGACCAGACGGCCCTGCGTGGTGAAGCCAAGGTCAACGCCCATCTTGCGGATGGCGCCGGTATAATGGTCGGTGCGACGCGCGCCCATGGTGGACTGGAAGGTGCAATCCAGTTCCTTGGCCGAGCCGATTACGTAACCGACGCCACCGCCGATATCGCAGGTGAGGTAACCGATCTTGACGCCATTGCGTTCGTCCTGCTCCTGCGGAGCCGGCTCATATCTTGCAAGGTCGGCAGCGAGTGCGGACACGGTTCCACCGAGACCCATCGTCAATGCGGCAAAAGTTACGGCAACAGCCTTTTTCATCTGATTTTCTCCTGTTTTATTCCTACCCGCAGCAGCCCTTCTTGCCCTCTCCGGATATTGAATTCCGCACTGTTAACGTTTGTTCCCCGAAATCGATCCAAAACAACTGAATTGGGTGCAAGGAAAGCAAAACGGTTAACAATGTCTACTGGCGGTAGGATGCCATTAAGACATTGTTAGGGCGGGAAACGCCTGCGGAATTCCTGTTAAAGGCGAGTACGTCAGGGCGTTGTTTTGCTGCAACGATGTCAAAGCGGCAGTGCTACGGGAAAGCCGGTCGCAGCATGGGTCATGACATCCATACGGACGCCATAGATACGCTCCAGCGTTTCCGGCGTCATGATTTCGTTCGGCGTTCCCCTTGCGATAAGCCTACCGGAATGCAGTGCGACGATCTCATCGCAGAACCGCGCCGCCATGTTGACATCGTGCAGCACCACGATGACGCCGAGACCCTTTTCCCGCGACAGTCTTTGCACCAGCGAGAGAACCTCGAGCTGGTGTGCCATGTCGAGCGCCGATATGGGTTCGTCGAGAAGCAGGCTTTCGGCGTTCTGGGCAACCAGCATGGCCAGCCACACGCGCTGGCGCTCCCCGCCGGAAAGCGTGTCCACCAGCCGGTCCCTGAAGGCCACGGTGTCGGTCAGCTCTATAGCCTCGTCCACCCTCTCCTGATCCGCCTTGGTGAATTGGCCGAGCGCGCCGTGCCAGGGGTAACGGCCAAGCGCCACCAGTTCCTTGGCCAGCATGCCGGACGCAGCCGGCGTATATTGCGGAAGATAGGCGAGCTTTCGCGCAAATTCGCGGTTGCCCCAGCTCCCCAGCGGCTGCCCCTCGAACGACACCTTGCCCGCCGTCGGCTCGTGCATGCGCGCGAGAATCTTAAGCAGCGTCGATTTTCCCGAACCGTTATGGCCGATAAGACCGATGGTCTTGCCGGTGGCAAAGCTTGCCGTCAGCGGATGCAGCAATGTCCTGCCCGGAACCTCCATGGTTACCGCTTCCAGAAAGAAAAGCGGGATATCGTCGTAATCTACGGCAGGTGCGGCCTGACCCATTGTTCTCATCTCCGTAAATCGTTCAGAAAAATCATCATCGCCTGCCTGAAAGCCAGATCAGATAGGGCGCACCGGCCAGAGCCGCAAAAAGCCCAAGCGGCAACTCGTAAGGAAAGGTCACGGTTCTTGCCCCGAGATCGGAAAGCGCCATCAGCACCGCACCGAACAGGAACGATGCAAACAGGTGGTCGCGCGGTGTGGTGAAACCGGCCCGAAGCGCAATGTGCGGTGCCATCAACCCGACGAAGCTCAGCGGACCGACCAGCAGTGAGGCCGCACCGGTGGCAATGCCGGCCACGGCGATGACTGCAATACGCGCCGTAGCGAGCGGCAGACCTAGTGAGAGCGGCACATCCCGGCCAAGCGGCAGGATCACCAGCCAGCGCGTCACCGACAGGGCAGCGGCCAGGAGCACGACGGAAAGCACCGCAAGAAAGATCGCCGAAGCTGATGTCGCCGTCGAACCCGAGCCGCTGAGCCAGGAGAGAATTTGCCAGGCCCGCTGATCACCAATGGCAAGCAGTGCCGAAAGTACCGCCGAGCAGAGCGAACTGATGGCAATGCCGGCGAGCAGTATTTTTTCAGGCGCCAGATGCCGGCGCACCGAAAAGAACAGAACGAGCATCATGACGGCTGCCGAGCCGAGGCCGGCGCCGCAAAACAGTTCGAACAGCCCGGCGGCCGGAAAGAGCGTGATGGCGGCGGCAAAACCAAGACCCGCGCCACCGCTGACGCCGATCACCTCCGGGCTTGCCATGGGATTTCCGGTCAGCCGCTGCAGAAGCGCGCCCGCCATCGCCAATAAACCACCGGCAGCACAAGCCGCCATCAACCGCGGCCAACGAAAGGGCAGAAGGCTTTGCAGGTCGCCAGCTTTCAGCACCGTCCAGCCCTCCGGCCCCTTGCCGATGGCGAGGGCTGCAAAAACCAGCCCGGCCATGATGACAAGCACCGGCAGCAGGGAGGCAAGCCTGCGTCTGATCGCGAGATCGCCGCCCTCATTGCGATGGATATTCGTAGGCGGGATTTTCGGCAGCAGCCAAAGCAGCAAAGGCCCGCCGATGAGAGCCGTGACCGCACCCGTCGGAAACACTTCCGCTGTCGTACTCGCCAGAAGCTGCACGAGACCGTCGCAGAACCAGAGCAGCAGACCGCCCAGAAGCGGCGAAACGAACAGCACGGAAGATGCACGTCGCACACCCAGCGCACGGGTAAGCGCAGGTGCTGCAAGTCCGATAAAACTGACGAGACCGACGGCGGCGGCGACGAATGCCGACAGCATCACGGCGACGGCAGCCACCGCCAGCCTGATCGAAAAGAGCGATACGCCGAGCGATCGCGCACTGGAATCGCTGAGACCCAGAACCGTCAATGGCCTTATCAGTAGCCCGGTGAGAACCAGACCAGCGAGAAGTTGGGCGGCAAGCAGAAACGCATTCGACCAGTCCTGCTGGCTGAGGGAACCGCCATTCCAGACCACAAGCGACATTAGATATTCGCCTCGTGCAAGCGTCAGCGCGGCGGCAACGGAAGCGGCGGTGATGCCGACCAGCAGTCCCGACACCACCATGGTGACGGGCTCGAAGGACCGCCGCCAGCCGAGAAGAAACACCACGGAGGCCGCAGCGGTACCGCCGGCGAGCGCCACCCATGCGCGGTTGCCATCCAGCACCGAGGGGAAGAACAGGGTCGCGATGACGATTGCCAGCTGGGCGCCGGCAGAGATGCCAAGGGTGGAGGGGTCGGCAATCGGATTGCGCAGCAATTGCTGGAAAAGCGCACCCGACAATCCCAGCATCGCCCCCGCCAGAATGGCAACCGCCACACGCGGCATCAGGCTGAAGGCGAAAATGACCTGATCCATCGACATGGACGCGGCATCGAACGGCAGGCCGGGCCAAGCGCCGAGGGGTAACCGCAGCAATCCGGCATGCAGGGAAAGCCCGCAGGCCAGAAGAAAGACGAGGCCGAAGAAAAGCTGGAGAGGCCGTGCCGTCACAATGCCTCTCCGTGGGTTGCCAGAGCCTCGGTCAAAAGCCGCGCAAAACGCATGGCTGCGGTGATACCGCCATAGGGGCTGACATTACCGAGGGTGACCACCCGGTTTTCCCGCACGGCCGGAAGCGCACGCCAGATGGCACTGTTGCGCAGAGTTTCCCGCGCCTCCACCGGAATATCGGAGACGATGACGATGCGCGCATCGGATGAGGCGGCGAGGTTTTCAAGCGGCACCGGGGCCGCGAAGGTGAATTGCGACCGATCCACCCAGGCATTGGTCAGCCCCAGACGGCCAAGAACATCCCCGAACATGCTATCCGCACCAAAGGCACGAAAATGCCGGGCGTCGCCTATGTTGATGACATAGGTCGGCCGTGCGGAAAACCCGGCAAGACGGGCCCGCATGGCGTGCAGTGCCGCTTCCGTTTCACCCAGAACCTTGCGCGCCTCTTCGGCCCGCCCGAGCTTTTCACCAAGCGCGGTGACCGCCGCCAGCGCCTTTTCGAAAGGCGGCTCACCCTTCACGTAAAAGGGCAGTGAAAAGACGGGGGCGATCGCTTCCAGCCTGCCGGTATAACGTGTGTAGAAAGGCGAAATCAGAATGAGCTCCGACCGGGTGAGCTGCAGAAGCTCGAAATTCGGAGCGCCGCGCAGGCCGAGATCGGCGACGGTTTCAGGGATATCAGGCTCGACCGCGCCGGACCGGAACTGGATGAGTTCGGTCGCCGCCACCGGCATGACGCCGAGCGCCACAGATGTTTCCAGCATGGCCCAGTCGATGGCGGCGATGCGCGGCGTCACTGCTGCCCGCGCCTTGCCCGCAAGAGCCGAGGCGGCGAGCAGGCTTAAAAATTCCCGCCGCCCCCAGAGGGGGGAAATCCATCGATCCTTACGCGTCATGCCCCTGCTGCTTCACTTTAATATGGCGTTACCAACGGTAGGTCAGCTTGCCCATAACGGTTCTGCCGTCACCGTAATAGCATCCGAAAGTGGAGCAACTAGAAATATATTCTTTATCAGTCAAGTTTTGCACCAGAAGCGAGGCGCGGTAGCCGTTCTTCTCGTAATGCACGCCGAGATCGAGCAGGGCGAGGCCCTTCATTTCGAAGGCATTGGCCGCATCGCCATAACGTTTTCCGACATAACGGACACCGCCGCCGATGCCGAAACCTTCAAGCGCCGTATCTTCCGGGAAGGTGTAGTCGAGCCAGAGGCTGGCGGCGTGCCGGGGCGTACTATCCAGCTCCTTGCCGTTGTTCACACGGCCGGAGACCTCGCTGTCCATGTAGGTATAGGCCGCCCGCAGGTCGAGCCCGTCTGCAAGGCTTGCGACGCCTTCCAGTTCGAGGCCTCTCACATGCGCCTCGTCCATCTGCTGCGTCACCCCGCCCACCGTCGTCGTGACGTTCTTCTGTTTCAGATCGTAGATCGCCGCGGAAAAGAAACCGTCAAAGCCCTCGGGCTGATATTTGATGCCCGCTTCCCATTGTTCGCCCGTGGTCGGTTTCGGCGCATCACCGACAGCCGGCTGCGGCACGGGCTCGAAGGAGGTCGCGTAGCTGACATACGGCGCGATGCCGCCATCGAAGAGATAGCTGACCCCGACACGGCCCGTCAGCTTATGGTCGTCCTTGTCGAGAGTGCGGTAGGTCGTTCCGTTGAACGTCGTGCCGCCGGTGCTTGCCCAATCCTGCCGCAGACCGGCGGTGACCCGCCAGTTCTCAAAGGCCATCTCGTCCTGCGCATAAAGACCGATCTGGGAAATATCCGTCTTCACATCGGCATAAAGCGTGCGCGAGGTGAGACTAATTGGCCCGCCATAAACAGGATTGACGGGATTGAGCGGCGTTGCGGCCCAGAATTCGGTTTTGACGTTATTGTCGAAATAGCGGTAATCCAGCCCGACAAGCAGGGTGTGGTCGACTGGTCCCGTGGAGAACTCCGCCTGCAGGCTGTTGTCGATGTTGAAGGTGTTCAGCAATTCATCCTGGAACGTCGCATTGCGGCGGATGAGATTGCCGATCATGCCGCCGCTGGTCGAAGACATGCCGAGCGCGCGGTAGGACCAGTCGAAATTGGAATAACGCGCATTCTGCCGGAAGGTGAAGGTCTCGTCGAAACGGTGCTCGAACTCATAGCCGATATTAGTGAACTTGCGGCTTGAGGTATCGAAAGAGGGATCGCCGACATAAAAGCTGCGGTCCAGCATATTGCCTGGTCTCAGATAGGTCAGCGCCGGCGGCAGGCCAGACGGCGAACTCGGATTGTCGTGCTGATAGGAGGCGAGAACCGTCAGTTTCGTATCCTCGTCGGGCTGCCATGTCAGCGCCGGGGCGATGAAATAACGATCGTTCTGCAGATTGTCCGTCTGAAGATGGGCGTTGCGGGCAAGGCCGGTCAGGCGATAGGCAAAACTGTCGCTATCCGCGACCGGCCCACCAATATCGAACATCGATTGGTAATAATCGAAGCTGCCGATCTGCGCTCCGACTTCGCCGAAACGCTCGAAAGTCGGCCGCTTGCTGATGAGATTGATGAGGCCACCGGGATTACCCTGACCGTAAAGCACCGAGGCCGGCCCGCGAATGACTTCCACCCGCTCCAGACCGTAGACCTCATAAGACGGCGCACCGGCCGTGCGCATCAGCCGCAGACTGTTGAGGAACTGCAGCTGGTTACCCTGAAAGCCGCGAATGCGCGGCGCATCGAAACGTGGATCCGCCCCAAACGGCTGCGCGACGACGCCAGGCACATAATTCAGCACCTCGCTGAGATTACGGACATTCTGCGCATCCATTTGATCCCTGGTGATGACGGAAACCGATTGCGGCGTCTCGATCAGGGATCGCCCCGTCTTGGTGGCGCTGGCGCTGGTTTTTGCCACATAGCCCTTCACCGGCGCCTTGGAGTCCTGATTTTTCGCGCCGTCCACGGTGATGGTCTGCAGCACCGTCGTTCCGGCTTCCTGCGCAAGGGCAACGCCGGAGGTCACGAACGCCACATAGGCGATGGCAGCGCAACCGCCCGCCAGAATGGAAATGTGTTTAGATTTTCCCTGCACGCCAAGACCCTTCATCAACCGCGCCGCCATGAGACGGTTATTTTTCTGGAGAATTTAAGTCATCTTATTACGCAAGGAGCGGATTGTGATCCAATAAGTGAAACTGGATTTTTTCAGAACTACTGATTATGAAAATTCTTACGGATAATAGCTTGGAATTATTCAAATCCGTCAGGAAAGGCAGTGATGATGGGCAGGAAACCGGCAAACCGGGCGGACGCGTTCGAGCTGCGGCACCTGCGCTATTTCACCACGCTGGTGGATGAGCGCAATTTCGAGCGCGCCGCCGCCCGCCTCGGCATTGCCCAGCCGGGTTTGAGCCAGCAGATCATGGCGCTCGAGCAGATCGTCGGCATGCCGTTGCTTGACCGGACACGGCGATCGGTGAAGCTCACCACGCCTGGCCAGCTTCTTTATGAGGATGCCCGCAAAATTCTCGCCAATGCCGAGGCGACACTTGCGGCGCTTAAACGCGTCGATCGCGGCGAGACGGGCCGCATCTCCATCGGTTATGTCGCTTCGGCCGCCTATTCCGGCCTGATGATCCAGTCCATCGCCAGTTTCCGCGCCTCTCATCCCGATGTGGAACTGCAACTGATCGAGATGGAGATGCGGCTGCAACTCGCCAAGATCGCCGACGGAAATCTGGATTTTGCCTTCATCCGCCCGCCTGCGCCCGTTCCGGAAGGTGTCACAACCCATGTGGTTCTGCGCGAACCGCTGGTGGCCGCACTTCCTGAAAACCATCCCCTGGCCTTTGCGCTGCAGGTCGACCTCAAGAACCTTGCCGACGAGACCTTCATCACACCGCGGCAGCCGCCGGATGTCGGCTTTCATTACAATACGATAGAAGCCTGCAACGAGGCCGGGTTCCAGCCAACGATAAGCCCGGAAGGCCGGGATTACACCACCATTACCAGCATGGTGGCGATCGGCCTCGGTGTGGCGCTGGTGCCGCGCTCGCTCGATTGTCTGCGGTTGCCCGGCGTGCGCTACGTGCCGCTTGCAGCAAGCGCCACGACTTCCGACCTCGCCATCGCCCACCGGAAAACGGAAGCCTCTCCCGCCGTCAGGGCCTTCATTCTCCATACCCGCAATTGACGCGACCGCACCCGCCCATGCGCTGAATATCCACGACCCGGCTGCCGATCCCGTGGACGAAAAACCCGTCATCGTCCGTTTCCGCGGCATCGGTGGCAACAGGCCAAGCGACGCAACCACATGAGATTACGGAAAGAATGGCGCTCTTTTCGGCAAACCGGAAGCAAGGCCTAAATCCCGTCCGGATATTTTCTGTTCCCGCTTTTCCCCGCAGCCGCGGCGCACCGTATAATCGCGGCAGATTTCGATTTACGGGAGACAGCAATGGCTGAGACTTACGAACACCACGCCGCAGGCCTCGAATCCCCGGCATCCCATGCTTTCGAGGTTGTTCCTGATGATACGAACCCGCTTCCTTCCCCCACGCGCGCCATCTATGTGGGCAATGGTGGTCATCTCTGCCTAACCCTGCTGTCCGGGGCGACGGTGACCTTCCAGAACCTGGCTGCGGGCAGCCTGCTACCGGTCCGGGCCACGCGCGTGTTTTCAATGCGCACCACGGCGACAGGCCTCGTCGGGCTGAATTAATTGATATCCGCTCGAGAGCTTGGTCATCGACATGAAACCACGTCCACCGCCGCATGGAGCGCGGCGCAACATGACAGATTCATGACAATCATTCAGGTTGATGTCAGCTAAATGATGCAACCGCCATCCACTGGCCTCTGAGCCAGTTTAAATACGGGTGTTCGCACTTTCTTTGCTGATACCCGCCGTTCTGAATCTGGTGGGACCTGATAGTGGCGCTTTTTACCGCGAAAACGACTGGGACTGTAATTCTTCGTCCGGAAATAGGCAGCGTGCCGCTCTGTCTGCTGACGGGGGCCTATCTGCTGTTTTTTACAAACCAGACGTTCTGGTCGAAGGTTCACACCTATCTTTCCGCCTATCCGGTCGCCATCGTTGGGCTTTATGTCGCCATAGCGGCGCTTTTCGGTGCGCTCATCACCATTTTTTCCGCCAAATATCTCATCAAGCCGTTTCTTATCTTGCTGGTATTCGCGGCCGCTGCGGCTTCATGGTTCATGGACCGCTACGGCATCATCATCGACAGCGACATGATCCGCAACGCCGTGGAGACCACGCGGGCGGAAGCGGGCAATCTGATGACACCTGGCCTTTTCTGGCATCTGACCATCTATGGGCTGGTGCCGTCGCTCGTCATCGCCGCCGTCCGGGTTCGGCATCGGCCGATCATCGACAAGCTGCTGTGGAACACCGTCAGCATCCTGATCTGCCTCACCGTTGCCGGCATCATCAGCTTTGCGAATTCCAAAACATTCACCACCGCCGTGCGCCAGCACAAGGATATCGTCAAAAGCGTCAATCCCTTGTCGCCGATCATATCCACCATTCACTATCTGACGCAGGCGGAAAAGGAAGCTGACATACAGGTGAGCCCGATCGGCAAGGATGCGAAAATCCTGCCGGCGCTGGGTGGCATCCACAAGCCACGCATCACCGTCATCGTGGCTGGTGAGACCGCGCGCGCTGCGAACTTTTCCCTGAACGGCTATGGGCGCGACACCAACCCGGAACTGGCAAAGCGCGACGTGATCTATTTCCCTAATACAACCAGCTGCGGCACTGCGACGGCGATTTCCATTCCCTGCATGTTCTCGAAATTCCCGCGTTCTGAGTATAGCCACAACAAGGCGCTCGCCAACGAGAACGTCATGGATGTTCTTGTCCATGCCGGTGTCGGTGCAACCTGGCTGGACAACAACACCGGCAGCAAGAACGTGGCCGACCGCATTCCCTTTTTCGACCTGCCTTCCACCAACGACACCCGCTTCTGCACCGGCGGAGAATGCCGCGACGATATCTTCTTCGACAAGCTCGACGCATGGCTCGATA
This sequence comes from Agrobacterium sp. 10T429, assembly GCF_056393925.1. Taxonomy (NCBI): domain Bacteria; kingdom Pseudomonadati; phylum Pseudomonadota; class Alphaproteobacteria; order Hyphomicrobiales; family Rhizobiaceae; genus Agrobacterium; species Agrobacterium sp. 10T429. Next base: position 83,836 of record NZ_JBFTGV010000008.1, on the reverse strand, counting down.
ACGTCAAGAAGGACAGTGTCATCGTGTTGCACCAGATGGGCAGCCATGGGCCGACCTACTATCTGCGTTACACCGACGAATTCCGGAAGTTCACCCCGGACTGTCGAACCGCTGAGCTTGGCAATTGCACGGACGCGCAAATCGTGAATTCCTATGACAACACGCTTCTCTACACCGATCATTTCCTGTCGACCGTGATCGACAAGCTGAAGGCACGCTCCAACACGCTGGCAACGGGGATGATCTACGCCTCTGACCATGGTGAATCGCTTGGCGAAAACGGCGTCTATCTGCACGGCGCACCCTATCTGCTGGCACCCGACCAGCAGACCCATGTGCCGTTTCTCGTCTGGTTCGATGATGATTTCGCCAAATCAATGGGGCTGGATCGCGCATGCCTTGCAAAAGGCGCAGCAAAGGGCGGGCGCTCGCACGACAATTATTTCCACAGTATACTTGGAATGATGAACGTCTCCACCTCCGTCTACGATTCCGCGCAGGACGTGTTCGGCGGCTGCACGCAGCGCCAGAATAGCTGAGCATACAGTGCTTGACGCTTATCCCGTGAAAGCGATACGCAAGACGACGCGATAAAGGAGCTGTCTTGCGGGTTCTGCTTGTTGAAGACGATCATGTGCTGGGAGAGGCGCTGCGAGACCATGTCGCCGCGGCAGGCCACGCCGTCGACTGGTTTAAGTTGCTCGACGACGCCACGGCGGCGACGCTGACCATGGCCTACGGGCTCATCCTGCTCGACATGCGGCTGCCGGACGGCGATGGCATCACCCTTTTGCAATCACTGCGCAACCGAGACGACTCGACGCCGGTGATCATTCTGACGGCGCACGACCAGGTGTCCGACCGGATTGCCGGACTGAATGCCGGAGCGGACGACTATCTGGTCAAGCCCTTCGATCTCAACGAGCTTTCGGCACGCATGCTGGCGGTCTCGCGGCGCTACGAGGGGCGCTCCGCCCCCGTCATTCGCCTGCCCGGCATCGAAATCAACCAGGTGGCGCGCAATATCGTCGTTGACGGAACAGCGCAAACGCTCAGCGCCAGAGAATGGGCCGTGCTGGAAAAGCTGGTCGAGCATCCCGGTGCGGTCGTCTCGAAATCTCAACTGCACGATACGCTCTACGAATTCGGCGCGGAAATAGAAAGCAATACGGTCGAGGTCTATATCAGCCGGCTGCGCAAGAAGATCGGCCATGACCGCGTCGAGACCGTGCGCGGCGTCGGCTACACCATCAGGTAGACAGAAATGGCCAGACCAACCAGCATGACCCGCAAGCTCGTCACGGCGCTGACGAGCGTTGTCGCCATATCCTGGTTTATCGCCTGCGGGTTGGGCGTCATGGTGATGCAGGACGAGTTCGCTGAAATTTTCGACGCTGGCGTTGAGGAAACAGCCGAAAGACTGCTGCCACTGCTGGTAGACGATCTCAGGGAAAACAACACGGGTCCCGCCTCGCAAAAACTCAACCAGTCTGCACATGCGGCGGAATATCTGACCTATCAGGTTCGCGACCGGGAAGGACAGGTCGTCCTTCATTCGCATGACAGTTCGACCGAACCTTTCGAGGTCTCTCTCGACCCAGGTTTTTCTGAAACGGCGACCCAGCGCATCTACACGGTGGCGACACCGGACGGGAATTACTTCCTTCAGGTCGCAGATGCCTTCGCCAACCGGCGTGAGGCAATCGAGGAAGCCGGCACTGCAATTTTGCTGCCCGTTCTCATTCTTATCCCCGCCAGCATCTTTGCCGTTATCTTCGTAGTGCGCAAAACCCTGCAACCGATACAGACCTTGCGCGACGAGATCGGGAAAAAAGACGGCGGCAATCTCGCGCCGCTGGAAACCCTGCCGTTTCCGGCTGAACTTCACCCGATTGCCCGCTCGGTCAATCTGCTGCTGAGGCGGCTGCGATCGACAATCGAAGCGGAAAGGGAGTTTACCGCCAACAGCGCCCATGAATTGCGCACGCCGATTGCCGGCGCGCTGGCGCAGGCGCAGCGGCTGCACGCCGATATTCCGCCTGAACTTGCACCACGCGTGGAAAATATCGAGAAGGCCCTGATGCATCTCGGCCATCTCGCCGAAAAACTGCTGCAGATGTCGCGCGCGGAAGCAAGGATCGGGGTAACAGACACGGCGACCGACCTCATCCCCATTCTCGAGCTGATCATCGACGATATGAGCAGAACGGCGATCGGCACGTCCCGCATCCGCTTCACCAATCGCTGCGAAGGCGGCCTGAACTGCAAGCTGGGCACGGATGCCTTCGGCATCATCATCCGCAACCTTCTCGAAAACGCCCTGATCCACAGTCCGGCGGAAAGCCCGGTGCACATACTGGCCGAAGAGGACGGTACGATCCGCGTCGTCAATTCCGGCGCGGCGATCGACAAGGCGCTTCTTCCCAAACTGACGACGCGCTTTGTCCGAGGCCCGTCCAAGGCTGATGGCACCGGGCTTGGCCTCGCTATCGTCAGAAGCCTGATGGAACAGATTGGCGGCGAACTCGTGCTATCCTCCCCCGCACCCGGCAGACAGGACGGTTTTGAGGCCCGCATCGTGCTTCCGGTCGAAGACGCCTGAATGCGCTGAAAACAAAAAGCCCCGCCAGGGGGGCGGGGCTTTCGCTGGTATAATTGTGGCCGGTCAATCCTCGTGAATATGGCTATGGTCGCGCGTATCGCGCATCTTCACATAAACCACCAGCGACAGCGCAATCATGATCGTAACGTACCAGAAGAACCAGTTTTCGTGGCCGATCTGCTTGAACTTCAAGGCTACGAATTCTGCCGTTCCCCCGAAAATCGTGTTCGCCAGCGCGTAGGGCAGAGCCACACCAAGCGCCCGGATGTGGGCGGGGAACATTTCCGCCTTCACCACCGCATTGATGGAAGTGTAGCCGGTGACGATCAACAGGCCGACCAGAACGAGAGCGAAAGCCATGATCGGGTCGGTTGTCGTCGCCAGCGTCGTGAAGATGAGATAGGTGAACAGCGTTCCAAGAATGCCGAAGCCGACCATCAGCGGCTTGCGACCCACCTTGTCCGACAGTGCACCGGCAATCGGCTGGCACAGCATGAAGACGAAGAGGGCTGCCGTGGTGATTTCGGTCGCGCTTTCCTTGCTGAATCCGGAGGTATTGACGAGGAATTTCTGCAGATAGGTCGTGTAGGCGTAAAAGGCGAGCGTGCCGCCAGATGTCAGCGCCATGACCATCATCGCTTCCCGCGGGTAGTGCTTGAACAGCGCCCATCCGCTCGATTTCGGCTTGTCCGCGTTGCCCGCCTTGGCATTTTCAAAGGACTGCGTCTCGGCAAGGCCGCGACGGATGTAAAACACCGCAATTGCAAGAACGCCACCGATGAAGAAGGGAATGCGCCAGCCCCAGGCGCCGAGCTGCTCGGGTGTCAGAACCCGTTGCAGAACCAGCAACACCGCCAGCGCCAGAAGCTGGCCGGAAATCAGCGTCACATACTGGAAACTGGAGAAGAAGCCGCGACGGTTCTTGCCGGCCATTTCGCTGAGATAGGTCGCGCTGGCGCCATATTCACCGCCGACGCTGATGCCCTGCAGCAGGCGGGCAAACACCAGAATGGCAGGCGCTGCAATGCCGATCGTCTCGTGGCCGGGTGTAATTGCGATCAACAGCGAGCCGAGGCACATCAAGGTAACGGACAAGGTCAGGCCGGCCTTGCGGCCCTTGCGGTCGGCATAGGTTCCCATGAACCACGCACCGATGGGCCGCATCAGAAATCCGACGGCAAAAACGGCGGCCGCGCTCAGCAATTCAGCGGTCTGGTTTCCGGAAGGGAAAAACACCGGCGCGAAATAAAGGGTGAAGGCCGAATAAACGTACCAGTCGTACCATTCGACGAGGTTGCCCGCCGATCCGCCGATAATGGATTTCAAACGGGTTTTCTGATCCGGTGCCGTAGCGGGACCATTTGCCATAATATTCACGGTAAACTCCAATTCATCTCGCCTGGAGGTGGAAGGGCGAACGGAAGGTGTGATAATTTGTCGCTCTCGGAGGGGGTATATACCCGCCATATTGCAATGCGCAAGTTTACGCCGCATCGCAGCATGGCAATGGCAGCGTCTACTCGCCCTCTTCCGCGCCGGACCATTCTAATACGCCTTGTCACCCGGCCGTGCTCAAACTAAAAAATATCAATGATTTACGATACATCGGACATCCATATCGAAAAGCTTCTCATCCCCGCCGCGCGCGCGGGTGAAGCGCTGGCACGACTGGACGAGAGGATAAGCCGGTCGCCGATGAAACACGGCTTCATCGAAAGGCAGGACTTTACCGACGCGATTTCCTCCATGTGGGTGGATGGCGAACTTGTCCATATGGAAGATCTGGTCCTGCATGACGCCCATATGGATGTGCGGGCGCCAACCCATGAAATGACGGCGGCGCACCGGATCGTCCGCTCAAGGCGGCTGATTTTTTCAAACGCGCCAGGCTGGGCCTTCACTGCACCAGGCCTTTCCCGTCTGCGCGGAAGAATGGGAATTGCCGCCGACGCGACGGCATTTACCCCGGAAACGGTGGATCATTCCGGCAACGAAGAGGCTGATGCAGACGGCGAGACACCGCTGGACGGGGCCTTTTCCGAGCTGGACGCACTTCTGGCGCGAAGCGCCGCGACCTTGGACGCGATCACCGCCGGCACCACCCTTGCGCCGGTGACACATCGGGAAGAGGCCCATCCGATGATCAACGATCCCGACTGGGACGAGGAGGAAAGGCTGAAGGAATGGCGGCAGGTCCTTGGCCAGACGGAGGAGTTGCCCCCAATCCTGCGCACCGCAATCCTGCTGGATGCCTGGAATATGATCGAGGTTTTGCAACGCAGCCCCTGGCTCGGCAGGCTCATGGCCGCCGCTTTTCTGCGCGACGGGGCTGTCTCTCCCGATCATCTGCCGGCGCTCAGCGCTGGTCTTCGTGCCGTCCCGCGCGAGCGCCGGCACGCCAGAAACCAGACGCAACGCTTAATCGCCCTTCTCGACAGCTTTTACGAGGCGGCGCTGGCCAGCATGAAGGAACATGACAGGCTGACCCACGCCAGAGAACGCATGATGCGCAAGCTGGCCGGCCGACGCTCGTCTTCGCGTCTTCCAGAGCTGGTGGAGCTTGTCGTCTCCCGGCCGGTGGTTTCGGCGGCCATGATAGTCAGGGAACTCGGCACCACGCCGCAGGGCGCGATAGGGCTCGCCAATCAACTGGAGTTGAGGGAGGTTACAGGCCGCGGCCGCTTCCGTGCCTGGGGCATGCTGTAGCACAGGCCGCCAGTCTTCATCCGCCTAAACCCCGGAAAAATAGTATTTTTCTCAACCCCTTGTTCCTGCGATAAATCCCGCGGGAATCCTGCGATCACGAATCTTAACAAAATTTAACTATTGCGTAGGTGGATGAAGCGGCTATGTTCTCGCTGCGTTGCAACACGATTTTTCTCCGGTAACGCGGTCGCATTCGGCTCCGGCAACCTTTCTTTGCCATCCGCATTAAAGTGTCCACCATGAGGGAGATGCAAAAAATGACAATTTCAGTCTCACAACTCGATTCCGATCAGGAAACAGATGCTCCTTTCGCCCGAAAAGTCCTGATGGCGCGCAATCTCGCCGGATATACGGTCGATCAGCTTGCCATCACCTGCGGCCTGACAGCCAATGAAATCCGCGCCCTGGAAGACGGCTCAGACAGCGATCCTCTGCGCATCAGGCGCGTTGCCGCCGCCCTGCATATTCCAGTCGAAACCGTTATCTGATCGTTCACAACGATCCGAACCAAATCTCAGCGCCGCCGGGGACGATGTTCACGCAACATCCGGGCGGCGCGCGTAACGGTTTGAACGCTACAAGTCTCTCCGGAACATTTTCCGCTCCGCTCTCTTAACATTTCCGTTATCCGGCACCACATGATGTCCGCACGGGACATGTTCGCCATGTGGCCCGCCTGCGCGAGAGCACCAATAATTTCCGGAATCCTGCCATGACACTCAGCCTTAACACCGAAGAACGGGTTTCTTCAGCATTGGATGAATTGTGGCCAACGGAGAAAACGGAAATTCTCGACTGGCTCGTCACCGGCACGAAGGACGAGCGCTTTATCGATGAGATATTCTTCGAGCTGTGTAGCAGGTTGCGCGAAAGTGGAATTTCCATAGCGCGGGGCGCACTTGCCTTCCGCATTCGTCACCCGCAATGGCTTGGCGCGCGCATCCTGTGGAAGGCCGGCATATCGTCGGCCGAGATCACCACCTATGGCTATGGGGCGGAGAGCTCGCCCGAATATCTGAACAGCCCCATCAACGACATCCATCAGGGCGCAACCGAAATCCGCCACCGGCTGACCGGCGACGAAATCGAGCCATCCGCTTATCCGATCTATGAGGAATTGCGCGCCGACGGGCTGACGGATTATTTCGCCTGGCCGATCGAAMATACGTTCGGCAAGCGCCATGTCGCCACTTTTTCCAGCGATCGGCCCGGTGGCTTTTTGGAAGCGGAAGTCCTTGCGTTGAAAAACCTGCTACCGGCGCTCGCGCTGGTCAGCGAAATTCGCCTGAAAAACCGCATGACGCGCACCCTGCTGGAGACCTATGTCGGGCCGCATGCGGGCGAAAAAATCCTCAATGGCGCAACGACGCGCGGCAGCGGCATAACGGTCGGCGCGGCGATCCTGATCTGCGACCTGCGCAACTTCACCCATATTTCCGACCTCTGGCCGCGCGATGATGTGATCGAATTGCTGAACGGTTATTTCGACGCGATGTGCGATCCGATCGAGGAATTCGGTGGTGAAATCCTGAAATTCATGGGCGATGGGTTGCTGGCGATTTTCCCGCTCAGCGATCCGCAGGCTTGTGAAAACCTTCTGAAAGCCATTGCCAGCGCACAGAAAAGTCTCGTTGCCCTCAACGACATCAATTGCCAGAAAGGCCATGACCCTCTGGGTTACGGCATCGGCGTCCATGTCGGCGATGTCATGTATGGCAATATCGGCTCGAAAACCCGCCTCGATTTTACCGTCATCGGTCCGGCCGTGAACATCGCATCACGGCTTGAAACCCTGACCAAGGAAACCGGCCGCAACGTCCTGTTTTCCGAAGAATTTGTTCGTATGGCCGGACACGAGGACAAGCTGGACAATCTCGGCCCATGGCTTCTGCGCGGCCTTGAAACCCCGGTCGAGGTTTATGCGCTTCCCCAACAGGAGGTCGTCGCACCCTCTGTCAACTGATTGCCGGTCAGGATTTTGTTCCCGTTTCAACGCTTTCTCAACGCAGCGCTCACCCCTCCTGCGCAACCTCCCGAAGAGATCATTTCGGCTGACCTGCCCGTCGTCAAAACGCTTGACACGCCTCCGATGTCGATCTAGCAAAATAGAACATATATTCCATATCGAAACATTGTTTGCGTTCATATTCTGTCTTTCCGGGAGTGGAAGACGGGTGTGAGGAACCGGAGGAAAGATGGTTACGAAATTGGCACTGCTCGGCGCTGGACGGATCGGCAAGGTCCACGCCAAGGCGATTACCACCGACAGCCGTGCGAAGCTGGTGGCCGTTGTGGACGCCGTTGCCGGTGCTGCGGAAGCAATCGCCCGCGAAGCGCAGTGCAAGGTCAGCACAATCGACGATGTTCTGGCTGACAAGACGATCGACGCCGTCATCATCTGCACGCCGACCAACACCCATGCCGATCTGATCGAGCGTTTCGCCCGTGCCGGCAAGGCCATCTTCTGCGAAAAACCCGTCGATCTGGATGTGGCCCGTGCGGAAGCCTGCGCCAAGGTGGTTGAGGAAACCGGTGCAAAGGTGATGCTCGGTTTCAACCGGCGTTTCGATCCGCATTTCCAGGCCGTGCACAAGGCAATCGAGGATGGCCGCATCGGCAAGGTCGAAATGGTGACCATCACCAGCCGCGATCCCGGCCCGCCGCCAGCCGAATACATCAAGGTTTCCGGCGGCATTTTCCGTGACATGACTATTCATGATTTCGACATGGCGCGGTTCCTGCTCGGCGAGGAAGTGGAAAGCGTATTCGCCACCGGTTCCGTTCTCGTCAATCCGGAGATCGGTGCACTCGGCGATTTCGATAGCGCCAGCATCATTCTGACGACGAAAAGCGGCAGGCAAGCCAGCATTTCGAATTCGCGACGCGCGACCTATGGGTACGACCAGCGTATCGAAGTGCATGGTTCGCTCGGTTCGGCTGCGGCCGAGAACCAGCGGCCGGTCTCCATCGAGATTGCCAATGCTGAGGGCTACACCCGCCCGCCGCTGCATGATTTCTTCATGACGCGTTATACGGCGGCCTACGCGGCGGAAATTACCGCTTTCATCGATTGCATCGAAAACAATGTGGCTCCGTCACCCTCCATCAAGGATGGGCTGATCGCATTGAAACTGGCCGACGCTGCGCTGAAATCCGTCACCTCGAAGGCGGCCGTGACGATCGGCTGATCGACACAGAAATCACTCCATAACCGACATCCTGTCCGCGGTGCGTTAACGCATGGCGGACAGGAAAAAAGCTATTCGCAAAGCTTTCACCAGCATCGGCGCCACCCGTGAACTTGACCGGGCAGAGGCAGTCTTCGGACTTGCATGGCAGCTATTCGGAAAATAAGGTTGTCTGACAAGATACGGCCAGACCATATGGCTGCTATTCACCTTATTCACGCCGAATCCTCTTTTTGCCGGCAACAGCCGGACAGTGGTTTATTTATGCCATCACCCAAGACCGGTTATCTTTATGCGCTCATAGCATTCACGATCTTTGCAGCGCAGGATGGCATATCCAAACATCTTGGCGGTTCTTATCCGCCCGTCTTCGTCGCCATGCTTCGATACTGGGCGTTCGCCGTCTTCGTTTTGTTGATGGCTGCAAAGTCCTCTGGCGGCATTCGGGGCGCTGTCATGGCCAACCGTCCGGGGCTGCAGATCAGCCGCGGCGTCCTTCTTGCCGTGCAGATTGTTTTTTCCATTTTCTCCTTTGCCGTTGTCGGGCTGGCGCACAGCCACTCCATCCTCGCTTCGGCGCCGCTGATCGTCGCCGCACTGTCCGTGCCGTTGCTTGGCGAACATGTGGGCTGGCGGCGCTGGTGCGCTATTTTTGTCGGCTTCATCGGCGTTCTCGTCATTCTGAAACCTGATGGCGAAGGGTTCGACAACCGCCTGCTGATCACTTTCATCGCCGCCTTCATGCTTGCGCTCTACAGCGTCCTGACCCGCCTTGGCAGCAAGAGCGATTCAGCGATGACGAGCTTCTTTTATACCGGCGTGGCCGGTGCGGCAGCGCTGACGCTGGTGGGTCCGTTTTATTGGGTTAGCCTCGCACCCCAGGATTGGGGCTGGATGCTGGCGCTGTGCATTACCGGCATGAGCGGCCATTATTGCCTGATCAAGGCATTCGAGCTGGCGGATGCGGCCTCCGTCCAGCCGTTTTCCTATTACCAGCTCGTGCTCGTCTCCATCATCGGCGTCACCATCTATGGCGAGGTCGTTACATCCAACATGGTTCTGGGTGCTGCAATCGTGATCGCCGCCGGTCTCTTCACCATTTGGCGGGAACATGCCGTTGCCCGTAGGGAACGCAGGCGGGCCGGCTGACGTCATTCCCGTTGAACGTCCTCTCAGGCGAGAGCCGCCTCGCAACGCAACAGCATTCCAAACAGATCGCGCGGCTCATCCGGATCGGCCAGCAGATCCAGTTCCGTATAAAGCCCGGTGGCGGCCAGTTTCGAGCGCACATAACGCAGCGCCGAAAAATCCTCGGTCGCGAAACCAACGCTGTCGAACAGCGTGATCTGCCTGTCGTTTACCCGCCCGTGCTTTTCACCCGATATGACCTGCCATAGCTCAGTGACGGGGTAGTCTTCGGGCAATTGCTGGATTTCACCTTCGATGCGGGTCTGCGGCGGGTATTCGACAAAAATGTCCGACCGCAGCAGAATGTCCCGGTGCAGTTCCGTCTTGCCGGGACAATCGCCGCCGACGGCATTGATGTGAATGCCGGGACCAACCATGTTGTCGGTCAGGATTGTAGCATATTGTTTGTCAGCGGTAACGGTGGTGATGATATCTGCACCTTCCACTGCGCTCTGCGCACTATCGCAAATCTCGATGGTAAAACCCTGACCGGCAAGATTGCGGGCGCATTTTTCGCTGGCGGCCCGGTCGATATCGAAAAGCCGCACCGTGTCGATGCCGAGAATGGCCTTGAAGGCCCGCGCCTGGAACTCGCTCTGTGCGCCATTGCCGATGATGGCCATCGAGCGGGCATTTTTGCGGGCAAGGTGTTTTGCAGCGACAGCCGAAGTAGCAGCGGTGCGCAGCGCCGTCAGAATGGTCATTTCGGTCAGGAGCAGCGGATAGCCGTTGCCGACATCAGAAAGCACCCCAAAGGCGGTCACCGTCTGGCGGCCCTCCTTCATGTTTTTCGGATGGCCGTTCACATATTTGAAGCCATACAGCGTTCCATCACTGGTCGGCATCAGCTCGATGACGCCCTCTTGGGAATGCGATGCGATGCGTGGCGTCTTGTCGAAACTCTCCCAGCGGCGGAAATCCTCTTCCACCACGTCGGCCAGCTCGCGCAGAAACGTATCGATCCCCACGCGCAGCACGAGTTTCATCATATGATCGACGCTGACGAAAGGTACGATATTAAGGTTCGGTATAATCGTCATTGCATCATCCCCCTTAGCCGGCCCGCGTCGGGCGGTCCATAACCCGCTTGCCCATCAGGCTGGCAGCCAGGTCGACCATCAGCGTCGCCGTCCTGCCGCGCTCATCAAGAAACGGGTTAAGCTCCACGAGATCGAGACTGCACACAAGCCCGCTATCATGCAGCATCTCCATCACCAGATGCGCCTCACGGAACGTCGCCCCACCCGGAACCGTGGTGCCGACCGCAGGCGCGATCGACGGTTCGAGGAAATCGACATCGAGACTGACATGCAACAGGCCGTTTGCCGCCTGCACCCGCGCAAGGAACGCGCGCAGAAGAACCGCGACACCATGTTCGTCTATCGAGCGCATGTCGTGAACGGTGATGCCGCTGTCTTCCAGTGCGGCTCTCTCGGCTGGATCGACGCTGCGGATGCCGATCATGCCGATATTTTCCTCAGGAACCGAATGGGAGAGCGGCGGAAAGTAACCCGAAAATCCGTCGCGACCACTGAAATAGGCGACCGGCGTGCCATGCAGGTTACCGCTGCGCGTCGTTTCAAGCGTGTGGTAATCGGTATGGGCATCGAGCCAGAGCACGAAAAACGGCCGGCCACTCTCCGCCACCCGCCGCGCCATGCCGGCGACGGTTCCCGCGGAAATTGCGTGGTCGCCGCCAAGAAAGATCGGAACGGCGGCAGCACTTTCGCGATAGGYGGCCTCCGTCAGCGCCTCGGTCCAGGCCACCGTCTCAGCGAGATGATGCACCGCCGGATTTGGGTGGCTAAACTCCCTCAGCGGCGCCGGCGTCACATTGCCGGTATCGACCACCCGATGGCCCAGATCTTCGAGCGCCCGCGTGAGACCGGCGATGCGATACGCACTCGGCCCCATCTCACACCCCAATTGCCCGGCTCCGATTTGCAACGGCGCACCGATCAGCCTGATATCCATTTGAGCCCTCGCTTTTATCAACCGATAACCTCACTAAACCACACAGACATGGCGGAATGAACATCAAATATTGGCAATATTATCGAAATAGGCTATCGATTTGGTCAAATCTATTTATCAGAATGGCTACCAATGGATGATCTCGACGAACAGCTCGTAACCCTTTTGAGGCATAACGGCAGACGCAGCATTTCCGATCTGGCGATCGAGACGGAAACCTCGCGCGCAACGGTACGCTCACGCATCGAAAAAATGGAAAATGACGGCACTATCATCGGTTATACCGTCATCCTGCGTGCCGATGCGGTGGAGGCGGCGATCCGCGGCATCATGATGATCGAGATTGAAGGCCATGTGACGGACCGCGTCATCCGCACGCTCGGCGGTTTCCCGGAAATATCCGAAATTCACAGCACGAACGGCCGCTGGGACCTGATCGTAGAACTTAACGCCGCCACTCTCAGCGATTTCGACGCGGTGCTCCGCCGTATCCGCCTTGTCCCTGGCATTACCGGCAGCGAGACCAGCCTTCTGCTCTCCACCCCACGCTCCACCCGTGCGCGGCTCTGACGCAGGAGACAGACGCAAAAGAGCGACGAAAACGCATTTTTCGATTTTTTCGACTTGCGCCTCGCAAGAAATCATCTATATGACGACCCACCAAAGCGAACGCGGTAACCCGCTTCGGGCTTTTGGGGAATAGTTCAATGGTAGAACGACGGACTCTGACTCCGTTAATCTTGGTTCGAGTCCAGGTTCCCCAGCCAAATTTCTTTAAACAAAATCAAACTGTTTCGAGCACTTGAGCTGCATCACCGCGCTCTGCCTATATCTGCCAACGTTGTACGCGCGGCTCGATCCGACTCAGACATTTCCGTATCCAGCTGGCCTAGCCTCGATACACCACCGCCCCCCCAGTCATCCCCGCCCCTGCCGCCGTCAATAACAGCGTTTCACCCTCCGCGATGGGCCGCTCAGCATTGCAAACGGAAAGCGAAAGCGGAATAGTGGCGGCAGAAGAGTTGCCGAAGGTTTCGACTGTACGTACCGTCTTTTGCCGGTCGATGCCGATATTGCCGCAGACGGCATCGAACATGCGGGCATTGGCCTGATGCGGCACGAATCGATGGATATCGGCGGCCGTCATTTCTGCGCGTTGCAGAGCGCGCTGTGAGGTCTGCGTCATTGTTGAGACGGCACGGGAAAAGACCTCGCGGCCGTCCCGCATCGTCATCAGGGTATCTTCAGCCTCTGCATCATTGGAAAAAGGCTGGCTGCTGCCGCCCGCCGCGATCTGGATCAGGTCGTAACCGCTCCCATCCGAAACGAGATCGGCAGACAAAAGGCCGCGCTGCGCATCCCGGCAGGGGACAAGCACGACGGCGCCGGCAGCATCGGCGAACAGAACCGCCGTTGCCCTTTCCGCCGGATTGATACGACGGCTTAAGATATTGGCGGCAACAACCAGCACCGCGCGGCCGTGGGTGCGGACAAAACCATCCGCAAGAGTGAGCGCGTAGAGAAAACCGGAACAGGCCCCGGCAAGATCGATCGCCCCGGATTGTGTGAGGCCCAACCGGTGCGCAAGCAGCGGGGCCGAAGGCGGCAAAAGATGGTCTGGTGTGGAGGTCGCAAGCAATGTCAGTGCGATATCCTCGGTGCCAATTTTCGCGTTTTCCAGTGCCATGCGGCCGGCTTTTTCGGCAAGGCCGCTCAGCGTCTCGCCCTCTTGCGCCCAATAACGTGTGCGGATCCCCGTCCGACGCTCTATCCAGCCAGCCTCCAGCCCAAGACGCGTCTCAATCTCCGCGTTGCGTACACATCGCACTGGCACGGCATGCCCGAAGCCAGCCATGCGGGAAGAACGGGTCTGCATTGTCAGGCCTTTCGGAGACGGTTTTTGATCGCGGCCGCGCCGGGTTCCCCCGGAGCGGCTTCAGTCACGATCGAGGCCACTTCGTCCATGGCGTCGAAGGCACGGGTGAGGTCTTGCGCCGTCGAACAATAGGGCGGCATCAGATAGAGCACATTGCCGAGCGGGCGGATGATGAGCCCGCGCTCGCGGAACAATTGCCGCATGCGTGGCCCCGCCTCCGCGAGATAACCGCCGGAGGGCACGACGAGGTCAAGCGCTGCGATGGTTCCAATCTGGCGTATGTTGGTGAAGCGCCTGTCATCCGCAAATCGCCCGAGATTGTCGCGCAGCACTTCTTGCAGTTGACCGATGCGCTGCACCACTGGCTCATCCCGCCAAACCTGCAGATTGGCGACAGCGGCAGCGCAGGCAATCGGATTGGCGGTGTAGGAACTCGAATGGAAAAAGGTCTTGCGGCGATCGGTCGAGAAGTGCACGTCGAAGATTTCGCCACTGCACAAGGTCGCTGCCAACGGCAGGGAGCCGCCGGTCAGCCCCTTGGAGGTGCACAGAATATCCGGTGAAACTCCCGCCTGCTCGCAGGCGAACATGGTTCCTGTCCGGCCCCAGCCCGTCATCACCTCGTCGGCGATGACAAGGCAACCGTAGCGTTCGGCAATTTGTTTCAGTCCGGCGAGAACGTCCGCGCGGTAAATCTTCATGCCACCGGCACCTAGAGCAAGCGGCTCGATCAGCAAGGCGGCGACTCGGCCCAAACGACAAAAGCTCTCGAACATGTCGAGCGTCTCCTGCTCACAATCCGCTTCCGGAAAAGCAAGTCGGTCGACGCCGAATAGCAGTGGTTCATACGCAGCATTGAACACGCCGCGTTCGCCCGTCGACATGGCGCCGATCGTATCACCGTGGTAGCCGTGCTCCATGACCACGATGCGATCTCGCTTTTCACCGCAATTGTGAAAATAACCGAGCGCCATTTTCAGCGCCACTTCTACCGAGGTCGAACCGCTATCGGAATAAAACACATGTTCCAAGCCGGCAGGCGCGAGTTCGATCAGACCTTTGGCCAGCGTTTCGGCCGGCTCGTGCGAAAACTCGGCGAAAATGATCTGGTCGAGGGTCTCGGTCGCTGCGCGGATGGCGGACATGATTGCCGGGTGCCGGTGGCCGTGAGTGATGACCCACCAGGATGAAATTGCATCGAACAACCGCTGGCCATCCTCATCGACCAGATAGGAGCCCTCCGCCGAGACGATGCGTTTCATCGGCGGTTCCAGCCCGTGCTGGGTGAAAGGATGCCAGACGCGGGAACGGCTCATGCCGGCACCTCCAGGAAATCAGCGAGATCGAATTGTTGAGCGAATGCGTGGTGCAGCGCCTCGGCAGTCATCTCCGGTATGCGAGGCAAGCGGCCAAGCGAGCGAACCCGGCCGATATCGGCGATAATGCGCTGATTTTCCCGGTTCTCATCACCGATGAAGACCACGCCGTGCACCGGAATGGCTCTCAGCCGCAGCGCCTCGAGCGACAGCAGCGTGTGGTTGATGGTGCCGAGTGAGGTTCTGGCGCACAGAATCAGCGGAATTCGCCAGCGAGCGAAAATATCGACAAACAGCAATGTGTCGGTCAGCGGCACCAGCAGACCGCCCGCCCCTTCGATCACCAGCGGCCCATCCGTTTCCGGCGGCAGCAAAAGCTCGGGCTCGATCGTGACATTGTCGAAGCGGGCCGAAAGATGCGGTGAGGCCGGCATTTTCAGGCGATAGGCCTCCGGCAGGATGCGCGCGCGCGGCACGCCACCCATCCGCTCCACCACCTCGCTGTCGGTCTCTTCCTCGAGCCCGGATTGCACCGGCTTCCAGTAATGGGCTTGCAATGCGTAAGTAAGCGCCGCAGAAAAAACCGTCTTACCGATACCCGTATCGGTGCCCGAGACGATGAAACGGAGGCTCATCGTTCCTCCTCCATGGCAAGGGCGAGCAGCCCGACCATATCGGCGATCTGGCTTTCCTCGACATTGAGCGTAATGGATATGCGCAGGCGTGCCGTGCCTTCCGGCACCGTTGGCGGGCGGATAGCGCGCACGTCGAAGCCGCCGTCTCGCATACGCGTGGCGATCTTCAGTGCACGCGCATTGTCACCAATCATCACCGGCAATATCTGCGAGCCGCCGGGCGTCACGCCCAGCCGGGATCGTAATTGTTCGCTGGCCAAATTTATCAGTTCTTCCAGACGGATGCGCCGCCAGGGCTCGTCGGCGACGATCCGCAAGGCCTCCCGCACAACCGCCGCCATCAGCGGTGACGGCGCGGTCGAATAGATGAAACCGCGGGCGCGGTTGGTGAGGTAATCGGCAAGAACCGCAGGCAGACTGATAAGCGCGCCGGAAAGGCCAAGCGCCTTGCCGCAGGTGTGCAGCGCCACGACATTACCCCGACCTTCCAGTTCAGCGGCCAGGCCGCGCCCGCCCGGCCCGAACACGCCGGTGGCGTGCGCCTCATCGACGACGAGAAAGCCGCCATGTCGCTCGGCGAGGTCGGCAAGGGCCGCAACCGGCGCCCGGTCACCATCCATGGAATAGAGGCTCTCCACCGCGATCCACGGGCGACCTTTGCCGCCCGCCTGCCGCCATCTGTTTATTTCCCGTTCGAATGTCTCAACCTGATTATGCGGCACAGCGACCGCCTTCGCCTTGCCGGCGGCAATGCCGTCATGCACGCTGGCATGGATCAGCGCATCGTAGAGAACGAGGTCGTCCCGCAGCGGCAGTGCGGAAAAAAGTGCGACATTGGCGGCAAATCCGCTACCGAAATAGATCGCCCTCTCAGCGCCGAAAAATACCGCCGCCTCCGTTTCAAGCGCCTCATGTTCGGGATGGTTGCCACGAAGCAGCCGCGAACCACCTGCACCCACAGGCACGCCCCTCTCGATTGCGTCAGTGATCGCCGCCTTCAGCCGGGGTGCATCGGCAAGCCCGAGATAGTCGTTGGAGGTGAAGTCGATACCCTGCCGGGGCGCTAGCGCCCGCAGGCGCGACTTGCGGTGCAGACCGGCAAGCTTCAGCTCATAGGCGGAGAGCGCCGACGAATTCACCGGGTCTCTCCCGCTTCCGCCGTTTGCAACGCAATCGGCTTCAGGCCCAGCCGCCGGAACAGCGCCGTATCGTGATCTTCCCCCGGATTATCCGCCGTCAGCAGCGTCTCGCCGACGAAGATGGAATTCGCCCCGGCCAGAAAACAGAGCGCCTGCGTCTCATCACTCATTTCGGTACGTCCGGCGGAAAGCCTCACATGCGAACGGGGCATGAGGATGCGCGCAAGCGCAATGGTGCGGACGAAGTCGATCGGATCAACCGGAGCGGCCTTGGCAAGCTTCGAGCCGGGGATCGGGATCAGCATGTTGATCGGCACGCTTTCCGGCGGAACCGGCAGATTGGCAAGGGTTACCAGCATGGAAATACGGTCCTCGACCGTTTCTCCCATGCCGAGAATGCCGCCGGCGCAGACCTTCATGCCGGCATCACGAACATTGGCGAGCGTTTCCAGCCGATCCTCGAAGGTGCGGGTGGTGATGATCTCCGAATAGAACCGCTCCGACGTATCGACATTGTGATTGTAGTAATCTAGCCCGGCGTGAGCGAGACGTTCGGATTGTTCCGGCGTCAGCATGCCGAGCGTCATGCAGGTTTCCATGCCGAGCGCCTTGACGCCTTCGACCATGGCCACCACCGCCTCCATGTCGCGCTCCTTAGGGTTGCGCCACGCCGCCCCCATGCAATAGCGCGTCGCCCCGCCCTCTTTCGCCTTGCGCGCCTCTGCCAGCACTCGCTCCACCTCCATGAGTTTGGAGGCCTTCAGACCTGTTGGATTGCGAGCGGACTGGCTGCAATAACCACAATCCTCCGGGCAGCCGCCGGTCTTGATCGATAAAAGCCGGCTCATCTGGATGGCGTTGGCATCGAAATGGCGACGATGCACCTGCTGCGCCCGGAACAGGAGGTCATTAAATGGCAAATTATAGATAATTTTTGCTTCTTCGAGTGAAGAGTCAGCTTTGATTGAGGGAATCTCCGCCTGATTTTGTTCAATTTCCATGACAATCTGATCCATCCGGCGACCTTCCCTTCAAATAAATAGATAGAACTTATTTTTATCTATTTTTTTATCGGACCCTTTTGCAAGGACTTTTTTCGAGAAAAACGTCAGGCACCGGAGATCGAAGAAATATGCGGGATAAGACTGCGGCGTTTGGCTGCGGGGATTTAGCGAATGGGAAAACGCCTTGCGGAAAAGACCGATGGCGCAAAAACGCCGCAATTGCTAAGGTTGAGGAATGATCACACTTCGTCCCGCCAACGCTCGCGACACGGCCCGCATCCTTGAAATATGGCGTAAGGCCGTAGACGCTACCCATGATTTTCTTCACAGAGCGGATCGCGCCGCAATCGAGGAAGAAGTGACGGCTTTTCTTCCCGAGGCCGCTTTGATGCTCGCCGTCGATGCGTCGGATAAGCCTCTCGGGTTCATGTTTCTGCATGAAGGGCACATGGAAGCGCTTTTCATCGATCCGGATTATCACGGCAGAGGCATCGGCAAGGCGCTCGTGCAGGCAGCGCTTGCCGCACACCCCGCGCTGACCACCGATGTCAACGAACAGAATACGCAGGCCATGGGCTTTTATCGCCGGCTCGGTTTCAAGCCGACGGGACGCTCCGACCTCGACGAGCAGGGACGTCCCTATCCGCTCGTCCATCTTGGGTTTCGCGCAACGGAACAATAAGCCGCGGGGACATGGCTCATCTGGGGGGAGCAAGCCACGAACACCATCATCCGTTTCGCAACCGAGGATTTTCAGCCCGAGCACCGCTTCGACCAATGGCGCGAAGTGCGCGGCAAAAGCCTGTTTGGCGTAACGATCGAGCTTGCGCCGGATCGCCGCCAGACCTTCAGCGGGTCGTTTCAGGCGCGCTCTGTTGCAGGCGCCGTCGTAAGCGAAATGCGCGCTTCCTCTTACCGGGTCAACCGCACGGAAGCCGATATTGCCCGCATTGCCGGCGACAGCCTCTGCATTGGCTTGCAGGTGAAGGGTTCGGGGTTGCTGCGTGCCGGCCGAGACAGGGTACATTCCGTCAGCGGTGGTGATTTCACCATCAACTATTCGGACTTGCCCTATGACGCGATACCGGGCGGTGAGGCGGATTTTCACTACAAGATGCTCAAGATCCCTGTCGACGACGAAGTCATGCTTGGCCGACCGGCCGATGACCTGTTTGCCACGCGTTACGCCGACAAGACCGCCTTCTCCCGGCCGTTCCGGGCGCTCTTCAACGCGCTGAACGCCGAACGCGGCAGGCTCATCGATCCCGTGCGCGATGTGACACATATCGCCCGATTAGCCATGACGGCGCGTGGACGGCTTTCGCCTGCAATGCCGGAAGTGCGCGCCGCACTCCGCACCGGGCTTTGTTATGCGGCCCAGGACATCATGATGCGCAAAAAGTCCTGGCAGAACCTCACGCCTGCCGCAGTGGCAAAGGAACTGGGCATTTCGCTTCGGCAACTGCACGTCGTTTTCGAAGGCGCAGAGCTGTCTTTTTCCCGCACGCTCGCCTCCATGCGGATCGAGGAAGCGCGACGCCTGCTGCTGGAATCTCCCGCCCTGCCAATCACGCAGGTCGCGTACGGCTGCGGCTTCGACAGTCTTCCAACCTTTTACCGGGTGTTCAGCAGCACCTATGGCATGACGCCCGGCGAAGCCCGCGCCACGGGCATGCCGACGGCCTAAAAGTGTCACCTCTGCGCGCAATGAGAAGACGCCTCATCCCGACCCCTGTAAGGCCGATGGATCATCCAATCCTCATTACACTCCGCAAGGAGGGTGGTGCCGGCAATTCGAGGAGCGCTGCCCATGACCAATTTTTTCGATTTCGCGATCTCCGGGTTGCCGGACGCCTCCGCCGTTGGCCGCAGGCTACCACCCAGCGAAATCGACCGGTTGCTTCAAACGGGTGCTTTCGCAGCAGCACTACGGCTGCTGGCGGGAAGTTTCATCACCCTCTACGAAGGTTCGCCCGACATGACCGCGCTTTTCGCCACGCGCCAGAGCCGGCTTCTTTGCCACGCGCTGTTGGCGCTCTATTTTCAAAAGCGCAAGACCGGAACGGACGAACCCGCCCTGACGCGGGAAGATTTCGGCCAACTCGCGCTCCAACACGGCATTGCCAGCCATGATGTCGCCTATGCCTTCTTCAAAGAGGCGCTGAAACGCGGCCTGACAAGACCGGCGCACCAAGCCGGCGAAAAGCCGGCCGATGGCGTGGTGCCTTCACCGTCCACCCTGGCGATGCTTGCCCAATGGTACGACGTGCATTTTCAGGCGCTGGACCTCATCGATGAGGGGTTCAGAGCCTCTCGGTTTATCGAGCGATCCGAAACCATGCTCGCACACATCCATCCGCGCGTGGCGCAGGCGCTGCTTTCTAATCCGGAGGTACGTTGCCCGGGCCCGCTTTCCATCATCTTCAACTGGTTCGACGCGGGCGGGCTGCTGATGGACCGCCTGATCGCCGGGATCGACTGGGAAAAGCCGACAGAACAGGGCAGACACCTGACGGATGTGAAAACAGCATCGCAACTGGCGGCATCGCTCTCCCTTTCCCGAATCCATGTCAGGCGCAAGCTTGGCGCGGCCGAACTGATCGGCGGCATCGGCTGGAGCGGACGGAAGGGGCGTTCCGCTCTCTGGATCTCCCAGGGCTTTTACGAGGAATATGCCCGCATGCAGGCACGTAAACTCCTCATTCTCGACGATGCCTTTATGGAGACAGTGTAAGGTTTAAGAACCGGCAGGCGTGCTATTTATTGATGGTTATGAGCGATATCCATTGACAAACTTCAGGACTGCGGCTCTTCTACAGGGCATGCGTGGGATGTTGCGAACATCGAAATTGACGGCACTGCTGTTTCGACTGGTGATGATATTGTCACTGGCGGGATACAGCGTTTCCACCGTCAATGCCGCAATGCATGGTCCCGATACCGCGGAAATGCAGACCACCCAATCCGCCATGATGATGGATCATGGCGCGATGATGGACCATGGCGGTTCGGCCATGATGTCCAGCGACCACCATAATATGGATACGGCAGACCACGACAGCGGCGTCAAAAAGCCCGTGAAGCCGGAATGCTGCAACGATTTCTGTCTCGGCATGGCGGTACTGATTGCGCATGACGCCCTTGGCGTACCAGTCGTCAATTCCATCCGTTCCTTCCTTGACGACAGCAAGACCGTGGGCCAGATCCCGCTGCTTCACCGTCCACCGAATATCTGAACAGGCAAAGCCCGCCTCTCGGGCAATGATCGTGCGTGAACGGCTTTAGCGCCGTCGCGCCGTTGCATCTCCTGTTCGGAAATTACCATGAACCCTATCTACATCGTGGTTGCAGCGCCCCTTTTGCTGGGCGGCTGCACAGCCACATCCTCGATGAACGAGGCCGCCTCGTATGAAGACGCGGCAAACCCGTCACTCGGCGTCACCCTTCTGCGTTATCAGACACCGGTCACAGGTTACTCACACCGTGCTCCGGTGGACCCGAAGCCCTGGCGTAATCAGAACGATGCGCAGGCTCCGAAAGGAGACGCATCATGACGCTACACGTGATCAAACTCACGGCCGTCCTTTCCGTCCCGCTCGTTCTTGGCGGCTGCGTCACGGCCACCGACTACACCTCGAAGAACGCAGGCTTCACCACCGTTTCGGCCAGGGCGACCGAGGCGACAGGAAAGCAGACTGTCTGGATACAGAACCGGGCCGAGGCGCAGGCAACCGCAACCCGCGTCAAGTCGCTGATGTCAGCGAAAACAATCGATGTCGAGACGGCGGTTCAGGTCGCGCTCCTCAACAACAAGGGCCTTCAGGCGGCCTATGCCGATCTGGGTGAATCGGCCGCAACCGCCTGGCAATCGACCATGCTGGTCAATCCGAGGGTCGGCATCGGATTGACGGGGATCGGCACTCCGGGGCTCCGGGCCTACAAGGCGATCGAGGGTGTGATCGTCACCAATATTCTGGCACTGGCCACGCTCAAACAGAATGTCAAGATTGCCGATACCGGCTTCCGCAAGGCGCAGCTCGCAGCCGCGCTGAAGACGTTGCAATTGGCGGCAGATACCCGCCGCGCCTGGATCACGGCGGTTGCTGCCTGGGAAAATGTCGGCCAGCTGGCGCAGGCCCAGACAGCCGCGGATGCCGCCTCGGAACTTGCGAGGAAGCTTGGCGAAGCAGGCTCGCTGAACAAGGAAGGCCAGGCTCGCGAGCAGGTCTTCTATGCCGAACTGACCGGCCAGATCGCCAAGGCGCGGCTTGAAGCCCGGCTTGCGAAGGAGGAACTGACAAGGCTGATGGGCCTGTGGGGCGCGGACATAGACTACTCCATCCCCAACCGCCTGCCCCAGCTTCCAAAGGATCTGGCCAAACGTGAGATGATCGAGGCCGAGGCGCTGCAACGCCGGGTGGATTTGCAGATGGCGAAGCTCGATCTGGAATCGACCGCCCGGTCGTTCAAACTCACAGAAGCCACCCGATACGTCACCGATCTAGAACTTCGTTCCGGCTTCGAGACCGAACGCGAACTTGAAGACGGCGAAAAACACAAACAGACGACCGGCAATGCCGAGCTGGAATTCGTCATTCCGATCTTCGATTCCGGTCGGGCAAGAATGCGGGAATCCGAACTCGCCTATATGCGCGCAGCAAACCTGCTGGCCGAAAAAGCGGTCAATATCCGCTCCGAAGCCCGCTCCGCCTATCAGGCCTATCGCTCGAACTACGACATCGCCCGGCACTATCGCAACAGCGTGGTGCCGCTGCGGACCAAGATCGAGGAGGAGTCGCTGCTGACCTATAACGGCATGCTCACCAACACCTTCGAACTGCTCGCCGACAGCCGCGAAAAGGTCAATTCGAACCTGCTCGCCATCAATGCCAAACGTGACTTCTGGCTCGCGGAAGCCGGCCTTGCGCCCGCCATCTACGGCGGTGGCGCGGGTACGGCAGGCGCGGAGACCGAAGTTGCCGCCACTGGTGGCGGCAGCGGTGGCGGACACTGAGAAAGGAAACGACCATGTTCAATAGAAGAAACTTTCTGGGCGTCGGCGCCGCAATGGTCTCCACGGCGGCCTGGGCAAAGACATCGAATAGCAGCCTGCCGGAAGCGGCCGTGATGGAAACGGCAGCGACGCAAGCCCCCGTCAAGCCCACTACCGGTCCCGATTACAATCCGGTCGTCACCCTCAACGGCTGGACCCTGCCTTTCCGGATGAACAATGGCGTCAAGGAATTCCACCTTGTCGCCGAGCCGGTGGAACGCGAGATGGCGGAGGGCATGACGGCCCGCCTCTGGGGCTATAACGGCCAGTCACCCGGCCCGACCATCGAGGCCGTAGAAGGCGACCGGGTGCGGATTTTCGTGACCAACAAGCTGCCGGAACATACAACGGTCCACTGGCACGGCATGATCCTGCCATCAGGCATGGACGGTGTCGGCGGCCTGTCGCAACCGCATATCCCCGTTGGCAAGACCTTCGTCTACGAGTTCGATCTCGTGAAGTCCGGCACCTTCATGTACCACCCGCATTCAGACGAGATGGTGCAGATGGCGATGGGCATGATGGGCTTTTTCGTGGTCCATCCAAAGGACCCGACCTTCATGCCTGTTGATCGCGACTTCGTGTTCCTAATCAACGCCTTCGACATCAATCCCGGCTCCTACGTTCCGAAAATCATGACCATGACGGACTTCAATCTGTGGTCATGGAACAGCCGGGTATTTCCGGGCATCGATCCGCTGGTGGTCTCCAAGGACGACCGTGTGCGTGTCAGGGTCGGCAACCTGACCATGACCAACCACCCGATCCACATGCACGGCTATGATTTCGAGGTGACGTGCACGGATGGCGGCTGGGTGCGGCCCGAGGCCCGGTGGCCGGAGGTCAGCATCGACATCCCCGTCGGCGCCATGCGGGCCTATGAATTCGACGCCAAATATGTCGGCGACTGGGCGATCCATTGCCACAAGTCGCACCACACGATGAATGCGATGGGACACGATGTCCCGACCTTCATCGGCGTCGACAAGAAGACCGTCACCGAAAAGATCCGAAAGGTGCGGCCGGAATACATGCCGATGGGTACAGCCGGCATGGCCGATATGGGCGCGATGGAGATGGAAATCCCTGAGAACACCGTTCCCATGATGACCGGCTGGGGTCCGCACGGCCCCATCGAAATGGGCGGCATGTTCTCCGTGGTGAAGGTCCGCGAAGGCATCTCCGCGGGCGATTACTCAGATCCCGGCTGGTACCAAAACCCGCCCGGTACCCAGGCCTGGGAATGGACCGGCGACGTGCCGGATACCGAAAAGACCAATGATCCGAAAACACAGATCACGCCGAAACCGATGAAACACGGCTGATCGTGCAGACCATATCCCCACCAGAACCAAAGAAAAATTCGATGACCAGACTGAAACTTGCAATGCTTCTCACCGCTCTTGCCACACCCGCCTTCGCATCGGGCACCCACGGCGGCGGCCATGAAGCGATGGCGATCGGCGAACCCGGCGACAAATCCAAGGTAACCCAGACCATACAGGTCACCATGAAGGAAACACCTGATGGCAAGATGCTGTTCACGCCCGCCAAGTTCGAATTCAAGAAGGGCAAGACCGTTCGCTTTGCCGTGAAGAATGTCGGCGAGCTGGACCATGAATTCATTCTCGACGAACAGAGCGCAAATCTGGAGCACAAGGCCGCCATGGCAAAGGCCCCGGAAATGGAACACGACAATCCGAACGCAATCAGCCTTGCGCCGGGCGAAAGCGGCGAAATCATCTGGAAATTCACCAATGACGGCATGTTCGAATTCGCCTGCCTGAAGCCCGGACATTACGAGGCCGGCATGCGCGGAGATCTCAAAGTTTCGGCCAAGTAACCAATCGAAAAAAGGAATCTGACCATGAAGATGATCGTTAAAATTACCCTTGCAGCCGCTTTGTTGCTTACAGCCCCCTTTGGCGCATTCGCACAGGAATTCACCAAAGGTACGGTGAAGAAGGTCGACGCTACCGCCAAGAAAGTCACCATCATTCATGAGGAACTGAAGAACCTCGACATGCCCGCCATGACAATGGTGTTCCGCGTCAAGGACGATGCCCTGCTCGCCAAGCTCAAGGAAGGCGCGAACATCGAGTTCATCGCCGAGCGGGCGGATGGCAAGCTGGTCGTCGCCCAGGTGAAATAAGGCAGTCCTCGTCCGCACATGCCCGTACCAGACCACAGGCACGGGCATGTGCGATTTGAACAGGCGGCGGACGAACCCCGAACACAAATTTATTGCTCGGGGCATGACCTTTGTTCGGCGCTATGCCGTATTCCCATGAATTAGCGCAGAAGCACAGTGTCGATTGTGTCCCCATGCTTCGTGAACAGCCGATGCAGTGAGAGGAACACGGCGAGCATCAGTGGCCATGCAATCAGGACATCGGAGAGAAAATGTGCGCCCATAGCTGCTCTGTTTAGGGAGCAAAGCACGATGAACGGCATCAAGATCGCCGTGGCGCTCAGGCGAAATTTTTCCGGCAGGAAGATGATGAACGCCAGCAGGGCGATTGCGGACGCGCTTTCGCCGGATGGAAAGGAGCAGTTGCGCGAACAGCTGCCATCGAGGGAAAGAACGGGCGTAAAAAACAAATCCGCCCCGAATTCACTGATATGCCGCGGTCTGGCACGTCCGAACAGGTTTTTCAGCACATGCACGGTCACACCCGGCCCAAGCGCATAAAAGGTGAGAACAAGTAGCAGTTTGTGAGGGCGGATGGCACGCCGCACGCCGGAGACAAATGGCGTGGCAAGGAGCAGGCAGACAAGCGTGGACAATAAAATGGCGGGAAGTGCGCGGTTCAGATCGCGGACGGAAATCAAGAATTGATCCTCGCCAAGACGAAAACCATCTGTCCAGAACCAGCGACTGGCGTCAAGATCGATATCCGGCCTGACAGTGAAGAAGACCATCATTGCAAGCGTGGTCGAAAGCGCGAGCAGAGATGGGCTGCCGGAAACCCATGCGAAAGTCTGGCGCGCCGTGGGGATGACGGCAAAGCGGAACTTCGGTTTTTCGGGCCGGCCTGGCCATTTCTGTTCGGTCTTATGGGAGAGATACTGGTGCATGGCCAGCTTTCTTCCGTAGAAATGTCAAGGTTCTGCGGAGGAAGTCCCAAGACTGAGAGGAAAAGCGTGCCTGCCGCATCTATCTCGTGAGACGGCTCTTGCCCGGCGCTTTGCGTCGGCTTAGCGTCCCGGCAATAAAGCGGTAATATCAGTAAGTTCGTAAGGTTAGCATGGACAAAGGGCTCATTCTCATCGTCGAAGACGACCCCGACATCATGCAGATTCTGGACGCCTATCTCATTCGTGACGGATACAGAACCGTTAGAGCCGGGGATGGCGAGACGGCCATGACGCATTTCTCCATGCTGCGGCCGGATCTCATTCTTCTCGACATCGGGCTACCGAAGCTCGATGGCATCGATGTGCTGACACGCATACGGCGGGAGCGTGATACACCGATCATCATGGTCACCGCCCTTGCCGAAGATATGGACAAGCTGACCGGTCTGCGCCTGGGTGCCGACGACTACATCGTCAAACCTTTCAACCCGCAGGAAATGGTCGCCCGGGTGAATGCCGTTCTAAAACGCTCGCGTCAGCCAACTGGCGGAGGGATCCTGCGTTTCGGCGCCATCGAAATAGATACCGAAGCTTACATCGCGGCTGTTTGCGGCGATGCGGGACGAACCGTTCTGCCGTTGACGCTCAGCGAATTCAGAATTCTTGCCCATATGACGCGTCGCCCCACCTATGCCTTTCAGCGGGCCGATCTTCTGGATGCCTGCCTGCCGGAAAGCGATGCGCTGGCACGCACGGTCGATACGCACATCGCCAATCTGCGTAAAAAACTGACGGATCACGGTGCTGGCGGTTATCTGGTGTCGGTGCGCAGCATCGGCTACCGACTTGCCAGGGAGCAGACATCATGAGGTTCCGGCGGCTCCGCCTGCGCACGATGACGGCGATCACAATCACCACAATGCTCATCTTTGCGGTTGCGTTGGTCTATTTCGGCGTTTCCTGGTATTCGGACACCATTGAGGAGCGCATCCTTGCCCAACTGTCGCCTGATGCCGCCAAGGCTTTCTCGGATATTGACCGGGGCGTGATGCCGGATCAGAGCCAGCTTCAGGCCCTTATCGAGGTTTTACCGGGCCTGGAGGACCAGGCAGATAGCGAACTTCTCAAATCGGTGTTCCTCTTTGGATTGCTCGGTGTCTTCCTGTGCAGCTTGCTTGGTTATTTCATCTCCCGGCGCATTGCAGCACCTCTCGGCGAACTTGCCGACGCGGCGCGGCGCATGGCGACCGGCGACTTCAGCGGAGGCGCAAAGATCAAGGCGAGCCGCATCGCCGAAGTCGGATTTCTGGTCGACAGTTTCGAGACTTTGACGCAAGAGCTTCAGATGATGGAGCGCCGGTTGAAGTTCAACACCATGGCGGTAGCCCACGAGCTGCGCACCCCGCTAACCATCCTGCAAGGCCGTTTACACGGCATTGCCGATGACGTCTTTCCACTCGACAAGCAGGCCATTCGCCACCTCATCGGCCATGTGGAAGGACTTGCGCGTCTCGTCGACGATCTGCGGACGCTTTCGCTGGCAGAAACCAACAGTCTCGTTACAGAGATGAAGCCACTCGATCTCGCTACCGAATGCGCGGCAGTAGCGGAATCCGCGCGGCCTCTTCTCGAAGAGGCAGGAATTCGTCTCGATATGTCGCTGCAGACGGCTCCCATTAGCGGCGACCCTCAACGCCTTCAACAGCTACTGCTCATCCTGATGGATAATGTACGCCGCTATGCGGCGAGCGGGAAGAGCCTCTTCTGCTCGACCGGAGTCCGGGAAGGACGTCCCTTCATAACAATCGAAGACAAGGGGCCGGGTTTTCCCCCCGGCATCGAGGCACACGGCATCGAACTCTTCTGGCGCACAGAGCCGTCGCGTGCACGTAAGACCGGTGGCACCGGCCTCGGCCTGTCGATTGCTCGAGCGATCGCAAGGGCGCATGACAGCGATTTGCAGATAGATCCGCGACAAGACGGCGGAACCGTCGTCACGGTTCTCTTCAAGGCGGCCTCCTGAAAAAAGCCAGCGAGTTGATGCTCTCCCATGCGCGCTGACGGTGTGCTTCGTTGGGGCTTATTCCACGGTTCACCGCGCCAGGACTGCTGTCGGGAATAAGGTGATCGCAAATTTTCCCTACGCCGAATTATTTTCTATAAAATAGATAGAAAAAGAACGACCTGTCTTTCTTGAGGCGCTCCTCATGCCTAGTTTAGCTTTCATCATTGGTCGCCATCAGGGAGGACCGATGTTGAGCGAAATCCCGTATCGATCCAGCAAACTGCACCGCTGCAATTGATACTGGCGCATTATCGGCCCGGTTGAATCGGAGGAAAAGGTGACACGATACGTTATCATTGGCGCAGGCGCGGTTGGCGCGAGCCTTGCCGCACAGTTCGAGCTTTCCGGCATCAAATATGCTCTGGTCGGACGCGGCGCACAAATTGCCTCCATCATTGAACAGGGACTGAGCTACCAACGCCCCTCAGGCACGCAGCAAATAAGGCTGAACGCCTTCGACGTATCCGCTCCGCCGGACCTGGCGCCCGACGATATCCTGCTGCTGACCGTCAAAACGCAGGATGCGGCAGCCACTCTGGCAGACTGGTCATGGCGACAGGTATCGGGCGTGGAAGGTCTAACAGCCACGCAGTTGCCGGTGGTTACCTTTCAGAACGGTCTGGCGACGGAAGCGCTGGCGCTCAGGACCTTCGCCAATGTCTACGGCGCCAGTATTCTGACCCCTGCCCGGTTTACACAAACCGGCGCGGTTGCGGCGGCCGGCAATCCGCAGGTCGGCGTGGTCACGATCGGACGCTTCCCGACCGGTTCCGACGAAACGGCGAAGGAGATTGCCGCAGACCTCACACGCGCCAATTATCTTGCGGAAACCAGCAGCGATATCCGCCGCTGGAAATCAGCAAAACTGCTTCATAACGTCCGCAATGCGCTGGATCTGTTCGACGGAGAAGACGATCTGCGAGCATCGATCGCCGAAGCGCTGGTCAATGAAGCCCGCCAGACGCTTGAGGTAGCAGGCTACAATCTCGCCTCTCCCTCTGAACGCGCTGTCGATATTTCAGGCTGGAGCATCGCTCAAAACAGCGGCATTCAGCCAGGCCAGCAATCGACCTGGCAGAGCTTTGCCCGGGGCGCTTCCAGCGAGGTCGATTTTCTCAACGGTGAGATTGTGCTGCTCGGCCGTCTGCATAACGTTGCGACACCGTATAACGAGGCTATCCAGTCTCTTGGCGGCAGGCTGGCGCATCAGGGCGGCTTCTTGAAGGCGGTGCCGCTTGACGCGATCCTTTCTTTTGTCGGGCAGCTCCACGAGCGCGACAAAACCGGTCTCGCCGCCGCGCAATGATGCGTGCGACCTGTTCTTCCCATGAAACCACCAAGCTGAAGCGATAAAATGAGAGAAGCCATTCCAGACCAGATTCTCACCGCCGCCGGAGCGCTGTTTTATACCGAAGGTATCCGGGCAGTCGGTATCGACCGCATCATCGAAGAAGCGAAGGTCGCAAAAGCTACTCTCTATCGGCATTTTCCGTCCAAGGATCATCTTGTCGCGGCCTATCTTCAGGATCGCCACGACCGTGTCATTCGCTCGCTGAAGGATGTTCTGACGGCGACGATTGATCCAAGGGACCAGCTGCGGGTGATTTTCGAGCGACTTTACGAGAAGGCCGACAGCCCTGAATTCAGGGGCTGCGCCTTTGCACTCGCGGTTGCCGAACACGGCGATTCCGAACGCGTCGTCACCGTAGCTCGAACCCACAAAAGAATGGTGCGGGATATTTTCGAGACCGTCATGTCTAAAGCGGGGGTGCGACTGGATCAGGCCGCCTCCCACCTTTCGCTTCTTTACGAAGGCGCACTTGCCACGGTCGCGGTCGGGCGCGATCCGCATGCCGTACTCATCGCCCGGGACTGTGCGCTCTCGGTGTTCGATCTCGCCACCGGCAAGATATCCTCAGGAGACAAGATATGACCAAGACCATCGACTACTTCTTCGGCATCGGCTCCCCCTGGGCCTTTCTCGGCCTGGAGCCTTTCGCCGCGCTCGCCGCCGAGCACAACGCCACGATACGGCCCTATGTCATCCCGCTGATCGAGGATAATGGCGCCATCTACTCACGCAACCGTCCGGAAGCGCGCCGCGCCTATTGGACGAAGGATTTGAAGCGATGGGCGGCGTTGCGCGGCAAGTCCCTTAACTTCGACAATCGCGCCGCCCTTTCCGATCCCACGCCGGCCGGCTTCATGGTCATTGCCGCGATCGATGCGCGCGAGGACTGGTTGAGGCTGACCAAGGCGCTTCAGGAAGCTTTCTGGGAAGGAGGCGAAGATATTGGCAATGCCGAAGTTCGCCGCGCAATCGCTGACAAAGCTGGTTTCGACGGTGCGGCGCTGGACGAACGCGGCGGAAGCGATGCCGTGGAAGCCATCCGGAAAGCCAATTATGAGGCCGCAAAGGCAGCCGGTGTGTTCGGGCTTCCGACATTCCGCTACGAGGACGAACTGTATTGGGGACAGGACAGCCTGCCTTTCCTCGAACGTCATCTCAAGGGCGAAAAACTGGCCGCCTGATCCCAGCCGAAAACCGGGTGACTGTCACGCCGTGGCCGCAACCCGGCCATGGCTCTCTCCAGACCATTCCCGTGGAGTTTCTCATGTCTCTTTTCCCGCCCTCTTCGCGCGGAGTATCGCGATGAGCGCACTGCCTCCCGCTCTCTCGAACGCTTTGCGCAACCGTTTCGGCGAGCGTTTTTCCACCGCGCAGGCATTGCGGGAACAACACGGCCGTGGCGAATCCCACCATACGCCGGCGATCCCCGATGCCGTCGTTTTCGCCGAGAGCACGGATGATGTGGCGGAAACCGTGCGGCTTTGCGCCGCTGAAGGTGTTCCCGTCATCGCCTTCGGCACCGGCACTTCGCTCGAAGGCCATCTGACGGCAGTGCGTGGCGGTGTCTCGGTCGATCTGTCGCGCATGTCGAAAATCGTCCGCATCAGCGCCGAGGATCTCGATTGCACGGTGGAGGCCGGGGTCACGCGCGAGCAACTGAACACACATCTGCGCGACATGGGCCTGTTCTTTCCGATCGATCCTGGCGCCAATGCGTCTATCGGCGGCATGGCCGCAACCCGCGCTTCCGGCACAAACGCCGTGCGTTACGGCACAATGCGAGAAAACGTGCTGTCGCTGACAGTCGTCTTGCCCAACGGCCAGGTCATCCGCACCGGCGGGCGGGCGCGTAAATCATCAGCAGGTTATGACCTAACGCGGCTGTTCGTCGGCTCCGAGGGGACGCTCGGCATCATCACGGAAGTGACGTTGCGACTCTACGGAATTCCCGAAACCATCTCAGCTGCACTTTGCTCCTTCGAAAGCGTCGAACAGGCTGTTGCGGCAGCCATTACGGTCGTGCAGCTCGGCATTCCAGTTGCGAGAATGGAATTAATGGACCGTGGCCTGATCGAGGCCGTCAACGCCTATTCCAGTCTTTCCCTCAAGGTCGAGGACACGCTCGCCTTCGAGTTCCACGGCTCGCCTGCTGGCGTGAAGGAGCAGGTCGAGATGGTCGCTGCCATAGTGGAAGATAATGGCGGCAGGGATTTCGAATGGGCGAATGCGCCGGAGGACCGCAACCGCCTGTGGAAGGCGCGCCACAACGCGTTTTACGCCGTGGTCTCGCAGCGCCTGAACGCCAAGGGCTGGTCTTCCGATGTCTGCGTGCCGGTATCCGAGTTGAGCGGCTGCATCGTCAGGACCCGGGAATTGCTACGCGACTGCAGCGTGCCCGCCGCCATTCTCGGCCATGTCGGCGATGGCAACTATCATGTGGTCTTCGCCGTAGATCCTGCAAATCAAACTGAACTCGACGAGGTGGCGGCAATCAACAAGAAGATGGTGCAGCACGCCATCTCGGTTGGCGGCACTTCCACCGGCGAGCATGGAGTCGGCACCGGCAAGATCGCTTATCTGCGGCAGGAACACGGCGACGCGGTGGACCTCATGGCGATCATCAAAAAAGCCATAGATCCGGCTGGCATCATGAACCCGGGCAAGATCCTGCCGAGCCAAGACTTGCCCAGCCGCCGAGAAACGCTTTGACCGTGCGGGATTTCGCAGATGGATAATTACAAGACCCACAGCTCCCACTGGGGCGCCTTTTCCGGCAGCTACCGGAATGGCAAGCTCGATATCCGTCCACATCCGGACGATCCACACCCCTCGCCCTTGCTCGCCAATCTGCCGGCAATCGCCGATAGCGCCGCGCGCATCCGGCGTCCGGCGGTCAGGCGCGGCTGGCTGGAGGGAAAACCGGGCAACGCGCAGATACGCGGGGCGGACGACTATGTGGAGGTCGATTGGCCGCAGGCGGCGGACCTCGTCGCGAAGGAGCTTCAAAGGGTTTACGGCGATTACGGCCCACAGGCCGTGTTCGGCGGCTCCTACGGCTGGTCGAGCGCCGGACGTTTCCATCACGCGCAAAGCCAGGTCCACCGTTTTCTGAACACGCTTGGCGGATATGTGCGCTCCGTCAACACCTATAGTTCAGGCGCGGCGATGGTCATCATTCCGCATGTGCTCGGACCCTACGATCATTTCGACCGCAAGAGCGTTACCTGGGATGCAATCGAGCGCAGCAGCGAATTGATCGTCGCCTTCGGCGGCATGGCGATAAAGAATACGGACGTGCATGGCGGCGGCAACAGCGTGCATATCGTGCCACAGAAGCTGAATGGCGCACGCGCACGCGGCGCGCGATTCGTGCTGATCAGCCCGCTAAAAGACGATTTTCCGAAAGACCTCAATGCGGAGTGGCTGCCGGTCATACCCGGTACCGATGTCGCGCTGATGCTCGGACTTGCGCATGTTCTCGTCACCGAGGGCCTGCACGATCGGGCGTTTCTTGACCGCTATGCCGTCGGCTATCAGCGTTTCGAAGACTACCTGCTCGGCCGGACCGATGGTGTGGCGAAAAGCCCCGAATGGGCTTCCGGGCTCTGCGGCATCGGCACGGAAACTATTAGGGAACTCGCCCGCACCATGGCGCGCGCGAGAACATTGATCACTGTCAGCCATTCGCTTCAGCGCGCCGATTATGGTGAGCAACCCGTCTGGCTAGGGATCGTTCTTGCCGCCATGCTCGGTCAGATTGGCCTCGACGGCGGCGGATATTCCTATTCCCTCGGCGCTTTGGGCAATGTCGGCAAGAACCTGCTGGCCGTTCCCCTGCCGACACTTAACCAGTTCAAAAACCCGGTCGCGGATTTCATTCCGGTCGCGCGCATCGCCGACATGCTGCTCAATCCTGGTGGGGAATTTCACTATAACGGCCAGAGGATGCACTATCCCGATATCCGCTTGGTTTACTGGGCGGGTGGTAACCCGTTCCACCACCATCAGGATATCAACCGACTACGGGCAGCGTTCAGACGGCCCGAGACCATCATCGTGCACGAAACCGCATGGACATCATCTGCGCGGCATGCCGATGTCGTGCTGCCGGCGACGACAACTCTGGAGCGCGACGACATTGGCGCCGCCGACCGCGATCCTCTGATGATCGCGATGAAAAAGCTGATCGAACCGGTTGGTGAGGCGCGCGACGACTACGAAATCTTCTCCGAGATCGCGCGCCGGCTCGACAAATTCGAAACCTTCACCGAAGGCCGCAGCAGCCGGGAATGGCTTGCCTTCCTCTATGAAACAACGCGTGGGGCGCTTGCCGCCGGTGGGTACGAGGCTCCCGATTTCGAAACGTTCTGGGAACGTGGAGAGATAGGTCTGCCGCTCAAGCCGGATGACGGAGGGCCTGCGCGTGCCTTCCGTGATGATCCCATAGCCTTCCCTCTGAAGACACCATCCGGTAAAATCGAAATCTTCTCCGAGACGATCGAGGGTTTCGGCTATGACGATTGCGGCGGCCATCCGCAATGGTATCCCGGCAGGACGAAACCGGAAGACGAAGCGCTCTATCCGCTGCATCTGGTCTGCAATCAGCCGCATCAGCGTCTGCACAGCCAGCTCGACTATGGCGCCTTCAGCCGCTCCACCAAGATTAAGGGCCGGGAACCCGTGCGCATCAACCCCGAAGATGCAGCCCGCCGGGGCATTGCCGATGGCGATATCATCAGGCTGTTCAACAGTCGTGGCAGCTGCCTCGCCGCAGCCGTCCTGAGCACGGATGTGCGCAACGGCGTGATGCAGCTGGCAACTGGTGCGTGGTTCGAACCGCATGACCGGCATGCAGAGCAAGCGATGTGCATTCACGGCAATCCGAACATCCTGACGCGCGACATCGGCACCTCGAAACTGGCGCAGGGATCGACCGGTCAGATTACCAGAGTGGAGGTGGAACGTTTTGCCGGTGAGGCGCCTCCGGTGCGGATTTTCGAAAAGATGACATTTGCAAAATAAGTGAGGGACGGGTGTTCCGGCACTACCTGAAAAATCGCACCGCCAACGTATTTCGGGCGTCGGAAAAGCTGATCCTACCACCTTCGGAAACCGCGGCAAAATAATCCATTAATTCGATAGAAAAAGAACAACTGGTCTTTCTCCTTCTGGCCACCCTGCTACGTTAGACATCAAGAACCGAATTTCAAAACAAGGGACCGCGTCATGACCGCACGATGTATCAGCAAGCACGGCCTGCGATCGAACGAGCCGTCAATGGCTGAAAGTAACGGCTAAGCCGTAACATCGGTCGGACCTTCCAAGAGGTAACGCAGGCACATTTTTCCCGATTTCAGGACATTGAAACCACCGGCAAGGCTGTCGTGTGAAGCCTTTCGTGTGCCCGCAAAAGATCAGCCAGAGCGGCGATAGTTCCTGAAATCACAAAGACAAGAAACAACGCGACCAATCAGGATTTCTTAATGACGATACGTTCTTCGCTTTTTTCCTTCTCCCGTCGGGGTCTGCTGACCACCACTCTCGCAGGGGCAATCGCGCTTCTAACGACGATGGGGCCTGCTCCGGTTGAGGCAGCCGATACCCCACGCAATGGCGGCGACATTACCTTCCTCATCGATTCTCTCGGCGACACCTGGATCCCGAACAACAGCGCCATTTCCAGCTTTCAGGGCCATATCTGGGGCCATGTCGCCGACAAGCTGCTTTATGTCGATGCCGACGGTAAGGTCAGCCCCTGGCTTGCCGAGCGCTGGGAGCAGAACGACAATGCCACCGAATTCACGCTTCACCTCAAAAACGGCGTGACCTTCTCCGATGGCACACCGCTGGATGCAGCGGCGGTCGTCGCCAATCTCGACATCTGGTATGCCGGACGCAAGAGCGAAGGCATCAACCCGATCGGTCTTTTCCCCAAGACCTACGACCATGCTGAAGCGGTGGACGCATCCACGGTGAAGGTCTTCTTCAAGAAGCCGACGCTCGGCTTTATTCCGACGCTCGGTTACCACGGCTCGATCCTGATCTCGCCGAAGACCATCGCCCAGCCCGCCACCCAGCAGGCCGATCTCAGCAAGACTTCCGGCAGCGGCCCCTATGTGGTCGAATCCTGGAAGGAGGGAGATTACGTCAAGCTGGTCAAGCGCAAGGACTACAATTGGGGTCCTGCCGCCGTTGGCCACACCGGCCCGGCCTTCCTCGATTCCATCACCTATAAGCTGGTGTCGGAACCGTCGTTGCGTGTCGCCTCGGTCCAGTCCGGCCAGGCCGATGTCGCCTATAATGCTTCGCCGCAGGAACTGAAGTCGCTGCACGAAGAGGGCTTTACCGTCGCAACGCCGCGTTATCTCGGCTTCGTCAACGGCTGGGCGGTCAACACCAAGCTTCCGCCCTATGATGATGTGAAGGTTCGCCAGGCACTTCAGGCCGGTGTAAATCGTCAGGAAATCATCGACACCGTCTATACGCCGGACTGGAAGCTCGCCACGTCCTTCATCCAGAGCAACGTGCCGGGCGCGACCGACCACAGCGCACTTCTCGCTTACGATCCCGCCAAGGCCGAAAAGCTGCTCGACGAGGCGGGCTGGGTCAAGGGCGCCGATGGTATCCGGACCAAAGACGGCAAACCGCTGTCGCTGACGATCCACTCCAATCCCTATCTCGCGACATCCAAGTCGGTCGATGAACTCATTGCCCAGCAACTCGGCAAGCTCGGTTGGAAAGTCGCTATCCGCGCTTACGACGTCGTGACCTTTGGTGAAAAGGTCAAATTCGGCGGTGCGGCCATCCCGACCTATGAGGTGACGCGCAGCTTCATCGATGCAGGCACCGTCGCCAGCATTCTCACCAACGCCAACAATGGCGAGAACTGGTTCGCCCTTGACGACCGCGACGCGACGCTCAACGGATTGCGCGACAAGATCGCCGGCGCCGGCTCTGTCGACGAGCGCAGCCCGCTTCTCGATGAGCTGCAGAAATATGTGCTTGAGCAGGGCTATTTCATTCCGCGAACGCAGATCGTGCAGAGGATCTACGTGCAGTCCCCGAAGCTGAAGGGCGAAGTATATAACGGCGTGGCTTATGCCAGCTACTACACCGCCTCCATCAGCGACTGATGCGCACAACAGGGCAACGTTGAAGGAGGTCACCGGCATGAGCAATGCCTACCTAACCTACGCCGCAAAGCGGCTTGGCCAGGCGGTCGTCGTCATACTGCTGGCCTACGTCTTCACCTTCGTGGTCGTCAGCATCCTGCCTGGCGACCCGATCACCAGCGTGCTCCGGAACCCGCAAAACGGGTTCACCGAGCAGGAGATCGCGGAAATCATCGCCGCGCAGGGCCTCGACAGACCGGTTCTCGTGCAGCTGTGGTCGTCCCTGTCGGGGTTTCTGACTGGCGATCTGGGCATGTCGATGCGCTCCAACCGGCCGGTGGCGACCCTCATCGCTGAAGTGCTGCCATCGACACTGATCCTTGCATCCACGGGACTTGCCGTCGCCTTGATTCTGGCAATGGCCGTTGCTTACGGAACCCAGGTGGTACCAAAGCGCTACGGCCAGGGATTGCTACGAGCTTTCCCATCGCTGTTTCTCTCGACACCGAATTTTGTGATTGGCCTGATACTGATCCATCTCTTCGGCTTTCAGCTGCGCCTCTTCCGCGTTATCGAACCAGATAGCTTCTGGGCAACGGTGTTTGCCGCAATCACAATCGGAATTCCTTTCTCTGCGCAAATCGCCGAGGTGCTTATAGCGAACCTCGACAGGGAGGCAGAACAGGAATACGCGGCCGTCGCCCGCAGCCGCGGCATCGGACAGGCGCGGCTGTTTGCACAGCATCTGCTCAAGCCTGCCTCGTTGCCCGTCGTCACCGTGATCGCCATCACCGTCGGTGAACTGCTTGGCAATTCACTCATCACCGAGTCTGTCTTTGGGCGAACCGGTCTCGGCAGCCTGGTGCAGCGCTCCGTGAGCACGCAGGACCTGCCTGTCCTGCAAGCGATCGTTTCGCTGGGAGCCGTGGTGTTCGTGCTCGTCAACCTGATTGCCGATCTTCTTTATCCCCTGCTCGATCCACGCGTGCAAATTCTCGGCGCGCGAAAGCCTCGCTTGGCCATTACAGAGGATTCCTCCACCACCACCAAGGCGGTGACACCATGACTTTCGCCTCGAACGCTTCCCTGCCGGGTGCGACCCCTGCAAACAGGCTGACAGGCCTGCGGATACCGCTGACCGTCGCCTTGTCCTTCGCCATTATCGCGCTCGTCGTCGCCTGGTCACTGGCGCCCGGCCTGTTTACCAGTCACAGCCCGGTCGTCGGGGTGCCGACGGACAAATTGCTCGGCCCAAGTCTTGCGCATTGGTTCGGCACCGACCACCTTGGCCGCGATGTCTACGCACGCGTCGTTTATGGCACGTCCTCTTCCGTCTCCAGCGCGCTCGTCGCGGTCGTCATCGGCGTCTTCGCTGGCGGTCTCATCGGGCTTCTTGCGGGCTTTCTCGGCGGCTGGGTCGATATCACACTTGCCCGGCTGGTCGATGTTCTCTTGGCAATTCCAAAGTTTCTGCTGGCGGTGATCGTGGTCACCGCCATCGGTTTCGAGACCATCAATGCCGCCATCGCCACCGGCGTCTCCGCCGTGGCGGTCTTTGCCCGCGTCACGCGTGCGGAGGTCATCAAGACCAGACAGGCGACATTCGTGGAGGCTTCGTACCTGCTCGGCGGCTCGCGCTGGTTCATCCTTCTGCGCCATGTTCTGCCCAACGCGTCACGCTCGGTGCTGCCGCTTGCCGTGTTGCAGTTCGGCGAGTCGATCCTCGTGATCGCAAGCCTTGCCTTTCTCGGATACGGCGACCCGCCGCCCGCCTCCGACTGGGGCCTGCTGATCTCGATCGGCAAGGATTACCTCAAATGGCCGTGGCTCGTATACGCCCCCGCCTTCGTCACAATCGCGACCGTCCTCTCTGTAAACAGGATCAGCCGATGGCTACGCAAGACAGACTGACCACCACTATCGCCCGCCCCGTTACCTTTGCGGCCAGACCGCAGCCGCAGCAGGCTCCTGTCCCGCTTCTCCGGGTCAACGATCTTTCGGTTGCCTATGGAGGCCAGGAGGTCGTCAGCAATGTCGGTTTCGAACTCGGCCGTGGCAAGAGCCTTGCCCTCATTGGCGAGTCCGGTTCCGGCAAATCGACAATCGCCCGCGCGGTCCTTCGGCTTTTGCCAAGCGGGGGACATGCCACCGGCCACGTCACCTTTGGTGATCAGGAGATATTGGGACTGCCAGAGCGCAACTTCCGACCGCTGCGGGGACGCGCCATCGGCTTTGTCCCGCAGGATCCAGGCAATTCGCTCAATCCGGTGCGGACAATCGGCGCGCAGGCCATGGAGGCGGCCGCACTTCTCGACGAGCCTGACAAGGCGATCCGCAAGGCCCTCATTCTCGAGACCTTCGCGCAGGTGGGATTGGAAAACCCGGGTGTTGTCTACGAGTCCTACCCGCACCAATTATCCGGCGGCATGTTGCAGCGGGTGCTCATAGGCCTTGCGGTTCTGCCGCGCCCGTCACTTCTGGTCGCAGACGAGCCAACGTCTGCGCTCGATGTGACGATCCAGAAGCGGATCCTCGATCTGCTCTCGCGGTTGCAGCACGAGCTGGATATCAGCCTGCTCCTCATCACACACGATCTGGCGATCGCCGCCGAACGGGCGGATTCGCTGGTAGTCCTGAAGGGTGGCAAGGTTCAGGAAGCCGGAAGCACCGCATCGGTGTTTTCCGCACCGGCCTCTGCCTATGCAAGGAAGCTGCATGCGGACGTGCCGGCACTCAATCCGGATCGCTACGCCCGGCTGCGCGATCCGGGTTTCCGTCTGCTGAAGGCAGAGTCCACCACGACGCCAAAGATCGCGGTCAATGCCGTCACCAAGAATTTCAGGGTCGGCGACAGGGTGCTGACGGCGGTCAACAACGTCTCCTTCAACGTGCCTGCAGGTACCACCCATGCGCTGGTTGGCGAGTCCGGCTCTGGCAAGACGACAACCATTCGGCTGCTGCTTGGCCTCGAGGAACCCGACACCGGCACAATATCGGTAGCCGGCGAAGAATTGACCGGCCGCTCCCGCACGTCGCTGCGTGCAACCTGGCGCCATCTTCAGTTCGTCTACCAGAACCCGTTTACCTCGCTTGATCCCACCTGGAGTGTCGAACAGCTGGTGCGCGAGCCGCTTGATCGTTTCAAGATCGGAACCCGTGCGGAACGGCTCGAAACTGTTCGTGAGGCTTTGGCCAATGTGGGCTTGAGCGAACACCTTCTCAACCGCAAGCCGACGGCCCTTTCGGGTGGCCAGCGCCAGCGCGTTGCCATTGCAAGGGCGCTGGTTCTCCGACCGGATGTGATCGTGCTCGACGAGCCGACCTCAGCACTTGATGTCAGCGTCCAGGCAGACATCGTCGATGTGCTGCTCTCGCTGCAGGCGAAGCTCGGCCTGACCTATGTTTTCGTCTCCCATGATCTGGCACTGGTACGCCAGCTCGCCCACACCGTTTCGGTGATGCAGCGCGGGCGTATCGTCGAACATGGAACGGTCGTCGATATCTTCGACAATCCGCAGCACCCCTATACCGCGTCGCTGCTGGAATCGATCCCATCCGGTGCCGCAACCATCGCCCGTGCGCCACAGCCGCTGCCCCGGCGGGTTCACGATAAGGAAAAGATCGCATGACCATCGCTGCACCCATCGATACTGCGTCCACGTCTTTCCACCCCAAACAGCGGCTCGGCTTCAATACCCGCGTATCTTTCAGCGACGATGCCGGGCCGGCGCAGGGGCTGCGTGAGGGTATCGAGCTGTTCAAGGCTGCCGAAAAACTGGGCTACCAGTCCGGCTGGGCCTATCAGCGGCATTTCGATCACTATCTGTCCTCGCCACTTCCGTTCTTCGCCGCTGCCGGCCAGCATACCCGGCATATTACGCTCGGTTCTGCGGTCATCCCCATGCGCTATCAGGATCCGATCCTGCTTGCCGAGGCGGCCGGCACGACCGATCTTTTGATTGATGGGCGACTGGAACTTGCCATTTCGACCGGCGCAAACGCCGCCTTTGACGCGGTATTCGGCACGGTCGACACCGATGCCCGCACAGAGGCCAGGCGTCGTCAGGCCCGCTTCCTCTCGGCAATCGCTGGCGATGTCCTGCACCGTGTCGAAGGCGGCCAATCCAACCCGGAGGGCACGGCACTGCGTGTCACGCCGCATAGCCCGACACTGCGTTCGCGCATCCGGCAGGGTGCAGCAAGCATTGCTTCGGCTGTGCAGGCGGCGGAACTCGGCATCGGCCTTATCTCGGGAACCGTCCAGCACGATCAGGCAGAAGGCGAGAGCTTCGGGGAATATCAGGCCCGCATCATCGAGGCCTTCCGTTCCACATGGCGCAAGACATGGACAACGGAACCGCCGCCGGTCGCCGTCGCCGCCTCCATCCTGGTTGGCACCACGGCCGAGCTTCGCGAAAAATACGCCGCCTATGATCTGGAGCGGCGTACCAAGGGTATTGCCGCGTCTCGCCCCAAAGGCGCTCTCGAACAGGCAGCCCAGCCAGCGGGGTTTCAAATTTCGCCCGTTTTCCAGGGCACGCCCGATCAGGTGCTGGAATCGGTATTCAACGATCCGGGCCTTGCAGCAGCCGATGAGGTCGTGCTGTTTTTGCCGCCTGCCTTCGGTCTCGCCGAAAACATACAACTGCTGACCGATCTGGCGGACACGGTGGCTCCGAGCCTGGGCTGGTCGCCCACCTTGTAACCGTTAGGGCACCGAGCGATTGCCACTTCGTGGCAGCGACTTGAAGACGGAAACGCGGCGGCGGTTGCTGGTCCTATATCGAAGGCCGTCGCAGGGAATATTTTCTACATATTCGATAGAAAAAGAAAGACCTGTCTTCCTCGCTCATGCGCCGCGCCCTAACATGCTTGCATTGAACCTGAAGGAGCGCCCATGTCCGCGGAATTTATCAGCGTAAGCTTTCCCAATGCATCGAACGATCTAAACCCCGTTCCAGACGCACCTGTGGATCCTGTTTTTCTGGAGCGCTATGCCCGCGCCCTTGATGATTACGGTTTCAACTATACGCTGATCCCTTACTCCTCATCGTCTTTCGATCCTTTCACGCTGGGCGCCACGGTGCTCGCGCACACGAAAAACATCAAGATCATCGTCGCCCTGCGGCCGAACACGGTTTATCCCACAGTTGCGGCCAAGTCGCTCGCGACGCTCGATCAGTTGAGTGGTGGACGTGTCGTGGTGCACTTCATTGCCGGCGGCAGCGATGAAGAACAGGCGCGTGAAGGCGACTTCCTCAACAAGGAAGAACGCTATGAGCGCCAGGAGGAATATATCCGCATCCTGCGCCTGGCC
Source organism: Agrobacterium sp. 10T429 (assembly GCF_056393925.1). NCBI lineage: Bacteria > Pseudomonadati > Pseudomonadota > Alphaproteobacteria > Hyphomicrobiales > Rhizobiaceae > Agrobacterium > Agrobacterium sp. 10T429. Next base: position 42,232 of record NZ_JBFTGV010000008.1, on the reverse strand, counting down.
TGGACCTCGAAAGAGCCCTTCGACTTCGACGGAAAATATTACCAGTTCAAGCAATTCCGCAGCGCGGTGCGGCCCACAAACGGGCTTATTCCGATTTCGCTCGGTGGCTCCTCGGACGCCGCCTATCGCATCGGTGGTTCGCTCTGCGATATCTTCGGCCTGTGGGGAGAGCCGCTTGCCGAAACCAAGCAGCAGATCGAGCGGGTCTATGCGGAAGCCGCAAAGGCGGGCCGCACGGATCGCCCCCGGATCTGGGTCACATTCCGGCCAATCGTCGCCGAGACGGATGAGCTTGCCTGGGAAAAGGCTCACAGAACTCTGGATCGGTTGAACGAGAACCGCCAGAAAGGTGTAACACGCGCACCGCTCAACGCGCCGCGCCCGGCCAATGTCGGTTCGCAACGGCTTCTGGAAATCGCCGCACGCGGCGATGTGCATGATCGCGCCCTCTGGTATCCGACGGTCACCGCCACCAATGCCAGCGGCGCCACCACTGCGCTGGTCGGTTCGCCACGCACCATTGCGGATTCCATCCTCGACTACATCGATCTTGGCGCTGACCTGATCTCGATCCGCGGCTACGACAATTACAACGACGCGGTGGATTATGGCCGCTACATCCTGCCGCTTGTCCGCGAAGGCATTCGCGAACGGGAAGATGCGAAGAAAAAGACCGCTGCATGATGCCGCGATCCGGCCCGGTCGCCTGACCGGGCATTTTTTTGAAGTGCAGACGGAGCCAATCGCCCCTGATGGGGAAATGGTATTCCCCACAGCCAGAGAGCCTCGACCACGCATGTCTCATGACCCAACTGTCCTAGACGCAACCGCTCGCATCCTTGAACAGGCCGCACCGGATGCGGACCAGACTGGCCAGTTTCCCTGGACGGGTATCCGTGCCGTTCACGAAAGCGGCCTCCTCGAAAGCACGGTTGCGACACGTTATGGCGGCCAGGGAGCGACGCTTGCCGATACCGCCCACATTCTCGCGGCACTTGGCCGGGGCGATCCTTCTGTGGCGCTGATCAGCGCCATGACGATCTTTACCCATCTCGCCCAGGCCGCGAAAAACCACTGGCCCGAAGATCTCTACCGGCGGCTTCTGACGGACGCCAAACAACGGCCGTTGCTGCTCAATGCCGCGCGTGTCGAGCCGGAGCTGGGGTCGCCGGCGCGCGGTGGCCTGCCCGCGACGCTCGCCCGCCGGACAAACAATGGCTGGTCTATCACGGGCCGAAAACGCTTCGTGACGGGCGCATATGGTCTCACGCATTTCCTTGTCTGGGCGCATACTGACGAAACGCCGGCGCGGGTGGGAACATTCGTGGTGCCGAACGGGTTGCCGGGCATCAAGGTCATCGAGAACTGGCAGAGCCTCGGCATGCGCGCTACGGGATCGCACGATGTCGAATATGCCAATGTCGAAATCCCGGCGGAAAACGTCATCGACCTCGTCGATCCATCGGTCGCCCAGCAGGACAACCGGGCGCATGCGGCACTCACGCTGGCTTTGACAGCGCTTTACCTCGGCGTGGCAGAAGCCGCTCAGGCCAAGTTCATCCGCTTCGCGCATGAGCGTGTGCCGGCCAATCTCGGCCATCCCATCGCCCGCACGGAACGTTTCATAACGCTTTCAGGCGAAATCGATCTTCTGGTCTCAGGCGCCCGCCAGATCATTTTCGGCACGCTCGAAAACAACAATGGCGATGCAGAAGGATTCATCAGGGCAAGGCTGCTTGCCGGCCGGCAGCTGCGTGATGCCGTCGAGATCGCAGTGCGCGGCATCGGCAATCCAGGTCTTGGTAGCGAACTGGGCCTCGAACGACATTTCCGCGACATCCAGACGGTGCTCGTCCATGCGCCGCAGGAGGATACGTCGATTGCGATTTTGGGCCGCTCCGCCTTTGGCCGCTGGAGCCGCGAGGAGACTGCGGCCGCCCAACCTTCGGCAGGACTGCAAATCCTGAAATCCGCCTGACTATCGTCCCAGCGCCAGGGCACCACTAACCGTGGGCAAGCTTTCGCGCCGGGCCGAAGATCACAAAGCTCAGAGCGGCGAGCAACCAGACACTGATGCCGGCATAAAGCATGACCAGACCGAAACCGTCTGCGAGTGCCTGATGGACGAGTGCATCCGAAACACGCTCCACCGACGATCCCGCGGTTCCCGCCGCGATCTTCTCCGCGAGCGAACGCAGGGCGGGCAAATCCGCGCCGGACGGCAGGTTGGCCCTAAGCGACGACCAGACGCCCTCAACCAGAATGAAGCCCATGATCGGGATGTTGATGGCAAGCGAGATCATTCGCGCGCTCATGTCGATGCCGGAGGCCATGCCGGAACGGGCAGCGGGAACGGCACCGGTTGTCGTATTGGTGACCGGCGTGTTGGTGAGGCCAAGCCCGACACCGGACAGGATGCAGCCGGGCAGCATGGTGAGCCAGCTCGCATCTGCGACACTGCTGCCAAGTTTCATCAGCATGAAACCGAGACCGATGGTGAACAGCCCGGCCGGGACGACAAGACGGGGTTGATAACGCAGCGACAGACGCTCGGCCAACGGCGGTACGACCAGCGCTGGCAGCGTATAGGCAAGCAGACCGAGACCGGCGGTGACGCTGTCATAACCAAGGCCCGCCTGAAACCAGATCGGCAGATAGATCATGAACGGCCAGAAGCTGATGTTCATCGCCGCCGAGCCGATAATCGCGCCGGAAAATGGCCGGATGCGAAATACGGAGAAATCGAACATCGGCCTTGGCGTGAGCTTTTCGACGATCACGAAGGCGATGAAACTCGCGACTGATAGACCAAGGATCAGAAGTGCCTTTGAACTGGCAAAGCCGAGTTCCGGTCCTTGGGTGATGAAAAACGCAAGGCAGAACACGGCAACCGAGAGTGTGGCGATACCGGCAAGATCAAGACGGGTCGCATCCGGATCACGCGATTCTTCCACACCGCTTGCGGCAAGGAACAGTGTCAGGATGCCGAGGGCCACGTGAACGAGGAATACCCACTCCCAGCTCCACAGCGCAACGATGGCTCCGCCGATGATCGGCCCGAAACCCAGCCCGACGCCGGAGACAATACCCCACCAGCCGAAAGCCATTCCACGCTCGCGGGCCGTGCGGAACTGATGTGACAGAATGGCGATCTGGCATACCAGCATCGCTCCACCGCTTAGTCCCTGAAGGAAGCGTGCGCCGATCAGCACCGCCACGCTTTCAGTCATGCCGCAGGCGAGGGAGGAAATGGCGAAAGCGACGATGGTCGCGATGAAGACGCGTTTGCGACCGAAGCGGTCGGCCAACGCGCCGGTTGCCATCAGCACCATCGTCACGCCGATCGTATAGGCGTTCATGATCCACTGCAGCTGCCGGAAATCCGCGTGCAGCACCTGCTCGAGCGTCGGCAGGATCGCCGGCACGCTGGAGATTTCCAGCCCGAACATCAGAGCGGAGAGACAGACGGCGGCGAGCGCAATGGCACTTCTACTCCGGGTTGGGGCGGTAACGGCAAGGGTCATTCTTCAGCCTTTCGTGGTTTGGACTGAAGCATCAGAAGACATGCACGCTTCGATCCGTGTTTTGCAGAGTCCAAGGCAAATTAGTGAAAGCTTGACCATAACTGAATTGGATGCTTGGATATTTCAGAGACAACAAATTTGGATGATTAAAGTGACCACTCTGGATGTGGATGCCGTTCAGGCTTTCGTCACCATCGCCGATCTGCAGAGCTTCACCCGCGCTGCCGAAACGCTCGGAACCACGCAGGGTGCCATCAGCGTCAAGCTCAAGCGGCTGGAAGACCGGCTCGGCCAGCGGCTTCTTGAACGGACGCCGCGCTCGGTGCGCCTTTCCGCGCAAGGCGCAGTGTTTCTAACACCAGCCCGCGAATTCCTTGCCGCGCATGATCGCGCCATGGCAGGGCTTTTTTCCACGCGCCGACGCTTTGGCCTTGGCATAGCCGCCCATGTTGCAGGGCCGGAAGTGCCAACGCTGCTGGCGCGGCTCAACGCGCACGATCCGGGACTGACGATAGAAGTGCGGATGGACAATTCCCGCACGTTGCTGGATGCCTTCGACCGCGGCGAGATCGATGCTGCAATCATCCGGCGCGAGGATGACAGGCGTGATGGCGAAGTGCTCGGGCCAGAGCATTTCGGCTGGTTCGCAGCCCCGCAATTCGAACATCGTCAGGGCGAGCCGCTGCGACTGGCCGCGCTTTCGCCCGCCTGCGGTGTACGTGACATCGCCGCCCGTGCTCTTGATTCCGCCGCCATCGCGTGGACGGAAGTCTTTCTTGGCGGCACCTCATCGATGGTGACCGCGGCCGTTTCGGCAGGTCTCGCCATTTCGGCATTCTCCTGCCGCCTGGCGCCACCCGGTACAATCGAGGTAAGCCAGCGTTTCAGCCTCCCGCCGCTGCCTTCCACCGAGATCGTGATGTTCTCGACCCTTACCGACAGCAGATCCCGTGAGGCGCTGCGCACACTGGCCGCCGCTTTCCGGGAACATCGACCGTGACTGTGAGCGACACCCAGTGGGTGCACAGGTCCTTGACTGGTCGCGCGCCCAGGTCGCACTGATGCGCCCAAGCCGGAGCACACGGGCGCTGGAAGCCATCATCCGCGATCTCATCGAGACCCGCGATGGCTACATATTTCGCCGAGCGCGTATGGGGCATTTCCCTCCGCTACGAGCTAGGCGGCAACCATCCGCTGGTGGGCTGCAGCGTTCCGGACTTCGCACTGGTGGACGGGAGGAGCACCGGCGAACTTCTGAGAGAGGGCAAAGGTCTGCTTTTGAATTTTAGCGCGGACGCACCGCTTGAAGCGCTGGCAGGCCGCTGGAACGGCCGGATCTCCTATGTCGCTGGCAATGCCGTCGACCAATTGGGCTTGAGCACAATCCTGGTGCGCCCGATGGTATCGTCGCCTGGCCACGGAGTCTGCTCCGGACAAGGAGAAATTCGCAAGGGCAGCAGCCCGTTGGTTCGGAGAGATTTGAAGGTTATGTGAAGTGGCCGATCCGGTTGCCAAGCCATTTCTTCGGCAGATATGCCAGCCCCCGGCAATCTAGAGATTGTTTCATTGCCTTCCTGCGTCAGCCGTACCGATGTATCGTCCTTCCTATCAATGCAATGGAGTCATCATGTCCCTTCCCCAGAAAATCGGCTTTATCGGAACCGGCGCTATCACAGATGCGATGGTGCGGGGGCTGCTCAGCACGCCTGCCGCCGTGCCGCATATCATGGTGTCCCAACGCAGCGCGGATATCTCGGACAGGCTTGCCGCCGATTTTCCGCAGGTGATCGTCTCCAGCGACAATCAGGCGATTGTCGACGGCTGCGATACCGTCGTTCTGGCCATCCGCCCGCAGATCGCCGAGGACGTCATCCGGCCGCTGCGGTTTCGCGAGGGGCAGAAAGTCATAAGCGTCGTTGCCGCAACAGGTCGACAGGCACTGCTTGACTGGATCGGCGCGGATGTGCGCCTGACCCAGGCGATCCCGCTGCCTTTTGTCGCCCGCCGCAAAGGCGTCACGGCCGTTTACCCCTCCGATGCGGATACCGCCGCGATCTTCAACGTGCTCGGCAATGCGGTGGAATGTGAAACAAAGGCGGAATACGACCTTCTCGCCGCCGCAAGCGCCCTGATGGCAACCTATTTCGGCATTCTGCAACAGACGACGGAGTGGTTGGCCGAAAACGGCCTGCCGGAAGAAAAGGGCCGCGCCTATCTTGCACCCCTCTTCGCCGGCCTCTCCGAAGTGGCGCTGCTTGCCGGCAAGGACACGGACTTTACCGATCTCAGCCGCGAATTCGCCACCAAGGGTGGCCTGAATGAGCAGGTTCTTCAGGACTTTGACGGCAATGGCGGTTCGAGCGCATTGAAGCGGGCATTGAGCCGCGTGCTGGAACGGATTACGCAATAGACAGTCCGCGCCGACAATCGATCCGAACTGAAAGAACGATGCCATGACCTTTACTATCCATATGATCGATGTATTCGGCTCCGGCCCGCTTTCTGGCAATCCGCTGGCGGTCGTCACGGGTGCAGACACCTTGACCACGGATGACATGCAGCGATTGACGCGGTGGTTCAATCTGTCCGAAACCACGTTTCTGCTGCCGCCCACCCACCCCCAGGCTGATTACCGTGTCCGGATATTCTCACTGGACCGGGAGATGCCTTTTGCCGGACACCCTACGCTCGGCACTTGCCATGCCTGGCTTTCCGAAAACGGCCTGCCCAAAAGCGAAACGGGCATCGTTCAGGAGTGCGGTGCCGGTCTGGTCACGATCCGGCACGCGCATGGTCGACTTTCCTTTGCCGCACCGCCCCTTATCCGTTCAGGCGCGCCGACACCCGCAGAGCTGGAAGAGGCCCGGCAGCTGCTGGGAATAGAGACACGCGACATCGTTGATGCCGCATGGATCGACAATGGCCCCGGCTGGTTGGGGATCAGGCTGGCATCGGCTGAGAAGGTGCTTGCCCTTGAGCCGGTCCGCAGCTGGCCCGGCCGCATTGACGTTGGCGTCGTTGGTCCGCACGCAAATGGCGGCGAAGCCGCCTTCGAGGTTCGCGCCTTCTTCAGCGATCATCTGGGCGCCATCGCCGAGGATCCTGTCACCGGAAGCCTCAACGCCTCGCTGGCGCAATGGCTGTTTGCGACAGGCGTGGTCGCGGAAGACTATGTCGCCGCCCAGGGCACACGTCTTGGCCGTCAAGGCCGCATTTACCTGACCCGCGATGATACCGGCCAGATATGGGTCGGCGGCGAGACACGCACGCAAGTCGAAGGCCGGCTGCACGGCCTTTGAAAAGACAGATAATGACGAGGTGACTTGATGAATAGCAGTGTTTACCGCCCGATTTCGCAACGCGTATTGGCGGATGATTGGGGACGGCTGACCAAATATGAGTATGAACTTCAGCTAAGGGACGGAAGCTGGCAACGGCAGACCCGGGAGGCTTATGATCGCGGCAACGGAGCGACATGCCTGTTGTACAACCCCGCAAACGACCATGTTTTGCTCACCCGCCAGTTCCGTTTGCCGGTTCTCTTGAACGGCGGCCTCGAGTCGCTGATCGAGACACCGGCGGGGCTGCTTGAAGGCGCTGAACCGGCAGCGCGCATGCGTGCGGAACTGATGGAGGAGACCGGTTATGAGGTTTCCGAACTCACCCATCTGTTCGATATCTATATGAGCCCCGGATCGGTCACCGAATACCTCGCCTTTTTCTACGGCGAATATGCCGAGAACCATAAAGTGGGCACAGGCGGCGGCTCCGCGGACGAGGGAGAAGACATAGACGTGCTGGAAATCGCTCTGCCAGACGCTATGCAGATGATCAGCCGCGGCGATATTCGCGACGCCAAGACCATCGTTCTGCTGCAGCACCTCACCATCCGGCTTTTGCAGGAAAAGCACGGAACACGCTGATCTCGACCGCAATATCTACCAATGCGGAAACGATGCTGATTACGGCCAGACTACAGGATCAACAGGACGAATTTGCCTGACGTAGTCTGGCCGAAACCCATACTTGCGTTGGGCAACAAAGAACAAAGACTTACGATTTGGGCTTCACCTGCCATCCTCAAAACGGAATGCGGGAAAGCCCTTGATGCCGGACGGAATGACCCAAACGCCACCAGAAAGAGGTACCTCGCTCAGCCTGTCTTGCGTCATGTTATGGCGGTGCGATGTCACGAAAAGCGAGCCGAAATCCGGCCCGCCAAAGCAGGGCATCGTTGGATGCGGAACAGGCATCCTTATTGTCCCGATCCGTTGACTGCCGTCTTCCGAGAAAATGTTCAAAACGCCGGCAGAGACACCCGCGCTCCAATATCGGCCGCTTATGTCAAGACATCCACCATCGGGCCTTCCGGTCTCTTCCTGCATTTGTGCGACGAGCACACCTTCATCAAATACACCGTTGGTTTTGTCGAAATTCCGCCTGCGTATCCATTTCTGCACGGAGTCGCTTTGCCACATGACGGAACCGTCCTGCGAAAAAGCGAGGCCGTTGGGACATGTCAGTCCGGTCTGGATACGTTCGGCCCCATTATTCGTAATACGCCAGAGCTCTCCATGGGGCTGCATCTGCGAGAGCGGGACATTGTGCATGGTACCAACCCAGAAAGCTCCATCCGGACCGACACGTCCGTCATTCAGCCGGCAGGCGATGCCTTCAGGTGCGGGAATGGAATGAAGGGTGCGCCGCGCGCCGCTTTCCGGATTGAGGATGAGTATATCCATCCCGCAAGCGGTAATCAGATCACCGCTCTGACAGAGCCCAAGACTGGAGACGGTTTCCGGGAACGTCCATTCACGATACTGGACGCCACCCAGCCCAGCTGAACGTAGCTTCTTGCCAAGAATGTCGCACCAGAACAGGACCTGACGTCTTTCGTCCCACACCGGGCTTTCCGCAAGAATGCTGATTTCGTCGCACAGGAGTCCTGCCTGATCGATCGCAGGCGCGTTGTCGAAATTTGCTGTTGTCATTTTCTGTCTGAACCGTTGAATTGCGCAGCGTGGCGTTATTCGAAATATTCCTGATGTGCTTCGAAGATCTGCGACAGAATGCCGAGGACGCGGCGGAGATGCTGGCGCAGATAATCCACCGCGCTCTCCTCCTCACGCGCCTTTATTGCATTGTAGACGGCCTCATGCTCCGTCAGCAGTCTGGCCATGTGTGCTTCGTCGGTAATCGCCAGCGCTCGCAGGCGGTCTAGCCCAGCCTTTTCCCGGATCAACAGGGTCTCCAGCCTTTCGAGGCCGGTTGCGGCGGCAAGGGCGCTGTGGAACTGGTCGTCATGGATACGGAAGGCCTTTTTGTCGCCAAGCTCCATCGCCACACGCTGGCCTTCCAGCGCATGCAGGATTTCCTGGTCCGCTTCGGCCGGAATGCCGGTCTGGCAGAGCCTGCGGGCAGCGGCAACCTCCAGCGCCTCACGAATGAACTGCGCGCTGCGGATATTTTTGTCCGACAGTCTGGAGACATAGGTCCCGCGGCTCGGCAGGGTGACGATCAAACCGTCATCTCGCAGCCGGCTCAACGCCTCGCGCACCGGGGTGCGGCTGGAGTTGAAGGACTGGCCAATCTCGTTTTCCGACACGGCCTGGCCCGGAAACAGCTCCCGCGAAAGGATGGCAGATTTCAGCGCCGAATAGATCTGGTCCACAACCGGTCGGTTGAAATCCAGTCGTTCCATCATCGGCACCGTGCCGCCTGTCATCGGGATCTTTGGCATACGCTCTCCAAATGTCTTTCTCTATAACCGGTATACCGGAACACTGGTGTGTTGACAACCGGCATACCGGTATGCAATTGAATGGCCATGGGAAGGAGGCTCCCGAATGCAAAATATCAAGACCTGCGTCATCGTTGGTGCCGGAATGGTAGCGAAGACGCACGTGCTTGCTTGTGCGGCAAGCCCTGAAAAAATCCGCCTGAAAGCGATTGTCGACGGTGGCTCCGGCCGCGCGAAAGCGCTGGCTGCCGAAGCGGCAAAACACACCGGTCACCACGTTGCCGTATACGCGTCAATCGAGGAAGCCGCGCGTGACGGCGATGTCGATTTCGCCATCATCGCAACGCCGCCCAATGCCCGCGCCGATATCGTCGGTCCGCTTGCAAGAGCCGGCAAACACATTCTTCTCGAAAAGCCTGTCGCCCGCAACACTCGGGAAGCGGCCGATCTGGTAGCGCTCTGCCGCGATGCGGGTGTAACGCTCGGTATCATTTTCCAGCACCGCATGCGCGCCGCATCGCAAAAGGCACGCGAACTGGTCGCATCCGGCACGCTTGGCGAACTAGGCCTTTGCGAGATTTCGGTGCCGTGGTGGCGTACCCAGGCCTATTATGATGAGCCGGGACGCGGCACGCTTGTGCGTGACGGCGGCGGCGTTCTGATATCGCAGGCAATCCACACGATCGATCTGGCCCTGAGCCTTGCAGGCCCTGTGGCCAGCGTGCAGGCCATGGCGGCAACGACGCGTTTTCACAAGATGGAAACCGAGGATTACGTATCGGCCGGCCTTCGTTTCAAAAACGGCGCCGTCGGCTCGCTCGTCGCGAGCACCGCAAGCTTTCCCGGTGCGCCTGAATCCATTCTCCTCCATTTCGACAAGGCAAGCCTGCGGCTCGCATCCGGCCTGCTGCATGTCGACTGGCGCGACGGCCGCCAGGAAACCTTCGGTGGTGCCGCTTCCGGCACCGGTGGCGGCGCCGATCCCATGGCTTTCACGCATGAATGGCATCAGGGCGTTTTCGACGATTTCGTCGACGCCATTTCTTCAGGGCGCCCGCCGGTCGTCACCGGTGAAGCAGCTCTTTTGTCTCACAGACTGATCGACGCGATCATCAACTCAGCCGAAACCGGCAAGGAAGTGGAACTGCAGGATGAGTAAACCAATCAAGTTCGTGGCTCTCGGCATAGAGCACAGGCACATTTTCGGCATGGCGCAGAACATGCTGGATGCCGGTGCGCAATTCGCGGGCTGGTGGACGCAAGGCGAGCCGGACGTGGTCGAAGGTTTCGTAAAGCGCTTCCCGGACGTGCCGCGTGCTGCCTCCAAGGAGGATTTGCTGGCTGACCAAACCATCGATCTCGTCATCATTGCCGACATTCCGTCCAAGCGTGCCGATCTTGCCATCGCTGCCATGGAAGCGGGCAAGGACGTCATGTCCGACAAGCCGGGCTGCACCACGTTCGACCAGCTTGAGCGCCTGCGCCAGACCGTTGCCAAGACCAAAAGAATCTGGACCGTCGATTTTTCCGAACGCTTCGAAGTCCCGAGCGTCACGAAAGCCGCCGAGTTGGTTGCACAGGGTGCCATCGGCCGCGTCATCCAGACGGTTGGCCTTGGTCCGCACCGCCTGAACCGACAAATCCGCCCGACATGGTTCTTCGAACGCGCGGCCTATGGCGGCATTCTCACCGATATTGCCAGCCACCAGATCGACCAGTTCATGTTCTTTACGGGCTCCACCGAAGTTGAGATCGTATCTGCCACCGTTGCCAATTACGCCAATCCGGGCGATCCGGGCCTGCAGGATTTCGGCGAAGTCGTGCTGCGCGGCGACAAGGGCCATGGGTATATCCGCGTCGACTGGTACACACCCGATGCACTGCCGACATGGGGTGATGGCCGCCTGACGATCCTCGGTACCGAAGGTTACATCGAACTGCGCAAATACGTCGATGTCGGCAACACCGAGGGCACAGACCGTCTGATCCTCGTCAATGGCGACCGTTGCGAATATATCGACGCATCCGGTGCCGGCCTGCCCTACTTCGCCCGTGTATGCGACGATATCCGCAACCGCACGGAAACTGCCATGACGCAGGAACACGTCTTCAAGGTTTGTGACCTCTCGCTTCAGGCGCAGGCCAAGGCTGAAGGAACCGCAGCATGATCGGCGTCGCCATTATCGGCGCCGGTATCGGCGCACAGCATCTCACCGGTTATCTGGCGCTGCCGGAACGTTTCACCGTCAAGGCGATCTGCGATCTTGATGTGGAGCGGGCACGGGCGGTGGCTGGCGAAAATTCTTCCATCCGCATCACGGCGGATCTCGAAGAAGTCCTCGCCGATGAAAGCATTTCGCTCATAGACGTCTGCCTGCCGCCGCATCTGCATTTCCCCGTAATGCTTAAGGCCCACGCGGCCGGCAAGGACGTGGTCTGCGAAAAGCCGCTGGTGCGTTCGCTGGAGGAAGCAAATGCGCTGATGGACTCTGTCAAGAAGACCGGACGGCGCGTCTTTCCGGTTTTCCAGTATCGTTTTGGTCCCGCCCTACGGCAGCTGCGCGCCCTCATCGACGCCGGACTTGCTGGCAAAGCCTATGTGGCAAGCTCGGAAGTTCACTGGAACCGTGGCGCGAGCTACTACGACATTCCCTGGCGCGGCACCTGGAAGGGTGAATGCGGCGGCGCGATCCTCGGTCACGCCATCCATGCCCACGACCTTCTGTGCCATGTCCTAGGTCCGGTGGAACAGGTCTTCGCCATGGCCGACACCCGGGTGAACAGGATCGAGACGGAAGACTGCGCCGCCATCAGCTTCCGCATGAAGAGCGGCGCGCTCGCCACCAGCTCGGTCACGCTTGGTGCAGCCGACGACACGTCCCGTCTGCGGTTCTGCTTCGAAGGCTTCACGGCCGAAAGCGGAACGCTGCCCTATCGTCCGGCGGAAGATAAATGGCACTTTACGGCGCGGGCGCCGACCACGCAGGACCAGATCGACGCCGTTCTCGCAACGGTTAAAGATGGCGAAAACGGCTTTACCGGTTTTGTCGAGGCGATTGCCAATGCGATGGAGGGTCGCGCGGGCAAGGAAGTGACGATTACGGACGGCTTGCAGTCCATCGAACTCGTAACCGCAATCTACACATCGGTACAGGAAGGCACGGCCGTTCGCCTGCCGCTGACCGCTGACAATGAGCGGCTCAAGGGTTGGGCTCCGCGCGCGTCCGCCACGGCATAATCATCTAAAGGGAGGAAACCAGATGAGCAGAAAATACAGCCTGGCGTTTGCCTTGGCCCTCGGGACGGCATTTTTTGCCGGTGCCGCTGAGGCACAGGAAGTTCGCTTCACCTGCGCCTATGACGGCAACGGCTGCGAAGTCCTGAAGGACATCCTGTCGCGTTACGAAAAACAGCATCCTGACGTCAAGATCGTTACGGATATCGTGCCCTACAAGGCGCTTCTCGAAGGCCTGCCGGTGCAGCTCGCCGGCGGCAGCGGCCCGGATTTCGCAACCGTCACCGATCTTGGCGGCCTCAATCGCTATTATCTCGACCTGACGCCCTACGTGGATGCGAAGTACTGGCAGGACAATTTCGGCGATGTGCTGAAATGGTATCGTAGCGGCCCCGACGACAAGGGCATCTATGGTATGCAGACGCAGCTTACCATTACCGGCGCCTTCATCAACCGCACCTTGTTCGATCAGGCGAAAGTCGCCGTTCCCGGCAAGGATGCGACTTTTGACGACTGGGCGAAGGCAGCAAATGAAGTGGCCAAGGCCACCGGCTCGCCATATCCGATGGCGATCGACCGCTCCGGTCACCGTATCGCCGGTCCGGCTATTTCCTACGGTGCGAAACTTTTCGACGCCGACGGCAAGCCGATCCTGGTCGACGAGGGCTTCACCACTTTCGTGAAGAAATTCGTCGAGTGGAACAAGGACGGTACCATGGCGCGCGACGTCTGGGCCGGTCAGGGTGGCAACACCTACCGCGATGCGGCGCAGGAATTCATCAACGGTCAGCTCGTCTATTATTATTCCGGCAGCTGGCAGACAGCGCGCTTCGACAGTCAGGTCGGCGATGCTTTCGACTGGGAAGTCGTGTCGCAGCCATGCGGACCGGCCGCATGCACCGGCATGCCGGGCGGAACGGGTATCGTGGGCTTCAAACAGACCAAGAACCCCAAGATCGTCGCGGATATTCTGAACTTCCTCGCGCAGGACGAAAATTACCTCGATTTCACCGTCCGTACCCGCAACGTCCCGGCTCACAAGGCCGTCGGCGCAAAGCCTATCGACTACACCGGCGCAACCCCGGCGACCCAGAAGGCCATGAACGCGTGGCTGGATCAGGTCCCCGGTATCAGCCCCGTCGCCTACGCCTATCAGGGCTACAAGAACAACCGCGCGATGTTCAACATTTCCGTCCAGCGCGTCACGCAGGCGATTGTTGGCGAAAGCTCGGTTGACGACGCCATGACACGTGCGAAGGCCGATCTTGAGGAAGCGTTGAAACAGGCGAAGTGATCCATCGCCTTCCGGCGCGGCCTTGCCGCGCCGCGCCGGATCGAAGGAGGACCATCAATGTACAGACTTCTTGCGCCCGTCATGGGCATCATAGAGCTGCCTTTCGCCCTCTTGCAGAAAATGCTCGGGCATCGGCGCATCGCATGGGTGTTTCTGACACCCAATCTCCTGTTGTTTGCGGTCTTCGCGTTTTTGCCGATCGTTCTCAACATGGCTTATTCAGTGACCGGCAGCGAGCATATCCTGCTGTCGGAACGCCCCTCCGTGGGCGGCGAAAACTTCTCGGTCCTTCTCTCGTGCCAGAACTATTTCGATCCCAATTCCTGTCAGCGCGATCTTTTCTGGCGCTCCGTCTGGAACACGCTTTTCTTCGTGGTGCTGCAGGTCGGGTTCATGGTGGGCTTCTCGCTGATTACGGCGGTCGTGCTCAACCGTGACATCAGGGCACGCGGTTTCTTCCGCGCCGTCTTCTTCTTTCCCGTGCTGCTTTCACCGGTGGTCGTGGCGCTGATATGGAAGTGGATATTGCAGCGTTTCGGCGTCCTGAACGCTGCGCTCGATTCCCTCGGTATCGGTTCGGTGGACTGGCTGCTGGAGGCCAACCTTGCCTTTGGATGGTCGGTATTCCTGTCCGTCTGGGCGCATATGGGCTTTTACACGCTCATTCTGCTTGCCGGCCTTCAGGCCATTCCGCGTGACGTCTATGAGGCGGCACAGCTGGACAAGGCAAGCCCGTGGCGGATTTTCCGCCGGATCACAATGCCGCTTCTCGCCCCGACCATGCTCGTGGTTCTCGTATTGTCCCTCATCAAGGGCGTACAGACCTTCGATGAAGTGTTCGCATTTACCGGCGGCGGGCCGGGTTCGGCAACGACCTTCATCATTCAATTCATCTATCAGACTGGTTTTGCCGGAACACCCCGCAACTTCGGACTGGCCGCGGCCGCTTCGCTGCTGCTTGCCGTGGTTCTCGTGGTGCTGACTGCCCTGCAATTCCGGGCCAACAGGAGCAAAGTCGATGGCTAGGATTGGCGCATTTCTAACCCGCACACGCGGCAGAAACGGCAAATTGCACTGGACCGACTGGCTGTCCTACGCCTATCTCGGCGTTGCCGTTCTGATGATGTTCGGACCCGTTCTCTGGCTCGTTCTCTCCTCCTTCAAGACGGAAGCCGACCTCCAGCGGTTTCCGCCACGCCTGCTTCCCTATGCGCAGGAAACCGTGGTCATTGACGGTCAGGCCGCACCTTTGCCGGCCTTTGTCGACAAGGAAGGCCGCAAGCTCGGCATGATCAGGCGCGTCGGGCTCGTCGCCCAGGTGGTGGATCCGGCAAAGCCCGGCGAAGTCATGAAGATGCCGTTCAACGAGCTGCGCCCGGCCGAGAAGGTTGCACTGGCGACGGAGAACTACACCGAGCTTTTCCAGCGCTTCAACTTTCCGCTTTATTTCTGGAACTCGACCTTCATCACCGTGACGTCGACCGTCATCATGCTGATCGTGAACTCCATGGCGGCCTTTGCACTGTCGAAATACAGCTTCAAGGGCAGAGGCGTGGTTCTGGCACTCGTCGTCGGAACGTTGATGATCCCGCAGACCGTCGTGCTCGTTCCGCTTTTTCTCATCACCAGCCAGCTCGGCATGATCAACAGCCTGTGGGGTGTGATCATTCCAGGAGCGGCCACACCGACCGGGGTATTTCTGCTGCGCCAATACATGTTGACCATCCCGGATGAAATCCTCGATGCGGCACGCATGGACAAGGCCAGCGAATGGAAAATCTACTGGCGCATCATCCTACCGCTGTCTGCACCGGCGCTCGCGGTGCTGGCCATCCTCGCCATCATGTGGCGTTGGAACGACTTCCTGTGGCCGCTTATCGTGCTGACGCGCAACGACAATTTCACCCTGCAACTGGCGCTCAACTCCTTCCAGGGAGAAATGACGACAGAGTGGAGCAACCTGCTGGCCATGACGGTGCTGACATTGGCGCCAATCGCGCTGGTCTTCATGTTCCTGCAAAAATATATCGCCACCGGCATCGCATCGACCGGCGGAAAATGATCCTCAAGGGAGGGAATGACACAATGGCAAGTATAGAGCTTCGTCAGGTCAAAAAAACATATGGCGCCCTCGACGTCATCAAGGGTATCGATCTCGATATCAAGCACGGCGAGTTCTGTGTTTTCGTCGGCCCGTCCGGTTGCGGAAAATCGACGCTGCTGCGCATGATCTCCGGTCTTGAAGAGCTGAGCGGCGGCGATATCGTCATCGGCGGCGATGTGGTGAACGCGGTTCCGGCTGCCGATCGCGGGCTTGCCATGGTGTTCCAGTCCTACGCGCTCTACCCGCATATGACGGTCCGGGAAAACCTGTCCTTCGGCCTGGAAAACATCGGCACTCCGAAAAAAGACATCGTCGAGAAGGTCTCACAGGTGTCCAAGATGCTGCAGATCGACCAGCTGCTTGAGCGGCGGCCGAAGGATCTGTCGGGCGGCCAGCGACAGCGCGTCGCGATCGGTCGCGCTGTCGTGCGCGAACCGCGGGTTTTCCTGTTTGACGAGCCGCTGTCGAACCTCGATGCGGAACTGCGCGTGGATATGCGCGGCGAGATTTCCAGCCTGCATCGGCGTCTTGGCAATACCATGATCTATGTGACCCACGATCAGGTGGAGGCCATGACGATGGCCGACAAGATTGCCGTGCTGCGCGCCGGAAAGCTCGAGCAGTTCGGCGTTCCCCTCGATCTTTATAATCGCCCCGCAAACCTTTTCGTAGCAGGCTTCATCGGTTCGCCGAAGATGAACTTCTTCGCCGGCGAAGTAGTAGCAGAAGGTCAGCCGTCCCTTAAAATCGCGACCGGCGAATTGATCCCGTTGCCGCAGAGCGGCTTTTCCTACGCACCCGGCCAGAGGGTCACGCTCGGCATTCGCCCCAACCATGTGCAGCCCACACCGGATGGTGCGGTGACCATGTCCGTGCGCACGGCAGAGCAGCTCGGCGGGGAATCCTATCTCTATGGCAACCTCGGTGACGGCAGCCACGTCACCCTGCATCTTGCGGGGCAGACATCGACATCAGCTGGCGAAGTCATCCGCATGTCGGCGCCGCTCCAACATATCCACCTCTTCGATACGAAAAGCGGGCTTACGCTGAAGCAGGACTAAGCCTCCGTCGCCACGCCCCCGTAAAGCAGGACCTTTGACATGACCGACAAAAAACTCCGTTCCTCCCGCTGGTTCGCGCCCGACGATCTGCGCAGTTTCGGCCACCGCTCACGCATGATGCAGCTTGGCTATTCGGAGGAGGATTTTGCCGGCAAGCCCGTCATCGGCATTCTCAACACTTGGTCGGAGCTGAATACCTGTCACTCGCATTTTCCCGAACGTGTGAAGGATGTGAAGCGCGGCGTTCTACAGGCAGGTGGCTTCCCGGTCGAGATGCCCTCGCTTTCGGTCGATGAGAGTTTCACCAAGCCGACCTCCATGCTCTATCGCAACATGCTCGCCATGGAGACGGAGGAAATGATCCGTTCGCATCCGCTGGATGGCGTGGTGCTGATGGGTGGTTGCGACAAGACCACCCCCGGCCTCGTCATGGGAGCGATCTCGGCCGGCGTGCCGATGATCTATCTTCCGGCCGGGCCGATGCTGCGCGGCAACTATGCCGGCAAGGTGCTGGGCTCCGGCTCCGATGCCTGGAAATACTGGGACGAGCGCCGGGCCGGTAACGTGACCGATGAAGAATGGCGCGGCGTGCAGGGCGGCATTGCCCGCTCCGCCGGCGTCTGCATGACCATGGGTACGGCATCGACCATGACGGCAATCACCGATGCGCTCGGTCTCACTTTGCCCGGCGCTTCCTCCATCCCGGCGGTGGACGCCGAACACCAGCGCATGTCGGCAGGCTGTGGCCGTCGCATTGTGGAAATGGTGGCCGAGGAGCTGACCCCGGATCGTATTCTGACTGCGCCCGCGTTTCGGAATGCGGCCATCGTTGCCATGGCGACCGGTTGTTCCACCAATGCCGTCGTGCATCTGATTGCCATGGCGCGCCGCGCCGGTGTGCCGATGACGCTGGACGAGCTGGACGAACTCGGCCGCGTGACGCCGCTTATCGCCAATGTTCGCCCCTCCGGCAAAGATTACCTGATGGAGGATTTTTATTATGCGGGCGGTCTGCGAGCCCTGATGAAGCAGATCGAAAGCCGTCTGGACTGTTCCGTGCTCACCGTCACCGGCCGCAGCATGGGCGAAAACCTCGAAGGCGCGCGGGTCTATAATGACGACGTCATCCGCTCGCTGGATAACCCTGTTTACGCTGAAGGATCGCTTGCCGTTCTACGCGGCAATCTCTGCCCGGATGGTGCTGTGATCAAGCCCGCCGCCTGCGATCCGAAACTCCATTTCCATGAAGGTCCGGCGCTGGTCTTCGATAGCTACCCTGAGATGAAGGCGGCGATCGACGATGAAAATCTGGATGTGACGCCCGATCACGTTCTGGTTCTGCGTAATGCGGGCCCGCTTGGCGGCCCAGGCTTTCCCGAATGGGGCATGTTGCCCATCCCCAAGGCGCTGATCAAGAAGGGTCACCGCGATATGGTGCGCATTTCCGATGCCCGCATGTCCGGCACCTCCTATGGCGCCTGCGTTCTTCATGTCGCGCCGGAAAGCTTCGTCGGCGGTCCACTTGCCCTGCTGAAGACCGGCGATATCGTGCGGCTCGATCTGCCCCAGCGCCGTCTCGACATGCTGGTCAGCGAAGAGGAGATCGCCCAGCGTCGGGCCGCATGGCAGGCGCCGCCGCCGCGTTACGAGCGTGGTTATGGCTACATCTTCTCGAAACACGTTACCCAGGCGGATGCCGGATGCGATTTCGATTTCCTGCAGACGGATTTCGGCCGCACAGCTGGCGAACCCGACATATTCTGAGACGGGAGCGCGCAAAATGATGAAACGTTTGCTGATTACGGGCGCCGGCGGCAAGCTGGGCAGCATGTTGCGCGGCAGGCTCGGCCATCTCGCGGAGATCATCCGCCTTTCGGATGTGGTTGATATGGGTGCGGCGGCAGCGAATGAAGAGATCATCCGCTGCTCTCTGGAGGACGGTGGCGCCGTCCATACGCTGGTCAAGGATTGCGACGGCATCGTCCATCTCGGCGGCATCTCCGTCGAAAAGGCTTACGATCCCATCGAGGCCGCCAATCTGCGCGGTGTCTATAATCTTTACGAGGCAGCAAGGCTTGCTGGCATGCCACGCATCCTGTTTGCCTCCAGCAACCACACCATCGGATATTATCCGCAGGGTGAGCAGCTATCGCCGCAGACACCGTTTTTGCCGGATGGCCTTTACGGCGTCTCGAAGATTTTCGGCGAGGCAATGGCGAGCCTCTACCATTCCAAATTCGGACAGGAAACGGCCATCGTCCGCATTGGCTCCTGCGAAGAGAAGCCCACCAACTGGCGCATGTTATCCACCTGGCTCAGCCATGACGATCTGGTCTCCCTGGTAGAGGCCGTATTTCACGCGCCAAAACTCGGTTGCCCGGTCATCTGGGGCGTCTCTGCCAATGACGACAGCTGGTGGGATAATTCCCACGTCGATTTTCTCGGCTGGCAGCGGCGGGATAATGCCGCACGCTTCCGGGCCGATATCGAACGGGATGTCCCTCGCCCTGATCCGGATGCCGCAATCGCGAAATACCAGGGCGGCGTTTTCATAGACGAACCGATCCACAAAAACTGATGTGCAGACACTCACGCTATTCGAGGAGAATAAGATGAATACAGAAACCAGGGAAAAATTGATGACGGTTTCCGTCGCCACCCTCGCAACCGCACTCTACAAGCGCGGCCTGCGCAACCAGGTCATTCAGGGCGTCCACCCGCTTGGCCACAAGGGCGCGAACATGGTCGGGCCTGCATTCACGCTGCGTTACATGCCCGCCCGCGAAGACCGCAACCAGCTGGTGGAATTCCGCAACCCCGCACATCCCCAGCGCGTCGCCATTGAGACCTGCCCGCCCGGCCACGTACTGGTCATGGACAGCCGCAAAGACCCGAGCGCCGCATCCGCTGGTGATATTCTTATCACCCGCCTGATGGTGCGCGGTGCTGCCGGCGTCGTTACGGATGGCGGTTTCCGCGATGCTGCGACGATTGCGGAGCTGGATATTCCAGCCTACCACACCCGACCATCCAGCCCTACCAACCTCACCAAACACGAAGCAATTGAAATCAACGGCCCGATCGGCTGCGGCGATGCCCCGATTTTCCCCGGGGATATCATTGTCGGTGATGCGGATTGCGTCATCGTCATCCCCGCCGGAATTGCCGACGAAATCGCGACAGAAGCGGTGGAAATGACCGCTTACGAGGATTTCGTGGTCGAACAGGTGAAGGGCGGCGCAACCATCATCGGTCTTTATCCCTGCACGAAGGACGAACACCAGAAAGCTTTCGCCGTATGGCGCGAACAGAGAGACCGTTCGGGCGCGTGAGCCGAACAGAACGCTTGCCGGTTTCGTCCGCAATGCATTGAAGCAAGCCTGCATGGGTGGCGTCCCACTCATGCAGGCGGACTCGCATGTACAATAATACCAAGTCGCCGAAGCGACTGGGCCGACGATTTTCCCGCACTAAAAACCGGCCCGAAATTGGTTTCTGTCGATATTCGTAAAATGATCCCCTGGAGTTTGTGGTGTTTGGTAACACCCGCAAAAACACATTGACTATGCCTATATTTCCATTAATCTGGATATATGGAACAAGAACAGGCTATTCTCGCTTTGGCGGCGCTTGCCCAGCCAACCCGTCTCGAAACTTTTCGGCTTCTGGTGCGGCACGCACCGGAAGGCTTGCCGGCGGGTGACATCGCGCGCGCGCTGGTGGTGCCGCAAAACACCATGTCCGCGCATCTGAATGTTCTGTCACGCGCGGGCCTCGTATCATCGCAACGCCAGAGCAGAATCATCATGTATCGCGCGCAGATAGAACAGCTTCGCGACATGACGCTGTTTCTCCTGAAAGATTGTTGTGGTGGATCGGCAGAGCTTTGCGCTCCGCTGATCGCCGAGTTGACGCCCTGCTGCACTCCACACGCGGGAAAGTCCGCCTGATGTCCACATTTGAACGTTACCTAACCGTCTGGGTGTTTCTGTGCATCATCGTCGGTGTCGCCCTCGGCCATTTGCTGCCCGGCGTCTTCCAGCTCATTGGCGCGGCCGAGATTGCCAAGGTGAATATCCCGGTCGCAATCCTGATCTGGCTGATGATCATTCCGATGCTGCTGAAGATCGATTTCCGCTCTCTCACGCAGGTCGGCACCTACTGGCGGGGTATCGGCGTCACGCTGTTCATCAACTGGGCCGTCAAGCCGTTCTCGATGGCGCTGTTGGGCTGGCTCTTCATCGGCTGGCTGTTCCGCCCCTATCTTCCCGCTGACCAGATCGACTCCTATATCGCGGGACTGATCATTCTTGCCGCAGCGCCCTGCACTGCCATGGTCTTTGTGTGGTCTAACCTGACACGCGGCGAACCACTGTTCACGCTCTCGCAGGTCGCACTCAACGATGCGATCATGGTCATCGCCTTTGCTCCCATTGTCGGCCTTTTGCTTGGCCTGTCCGCAATCACCGTTCCGTGGGACACGCTCGTCCTCTCCGTTGCCCTCTATATCGTCGTGCCCGTCTTCCTCGCGCAGTTCATCCGGCACCGGCTCATGGCGGACGGAACGTCACGGATGCTCGATCGCATTCTCGCAAGGCTGCAGCCGATTTCGCTGTTAGCGCTGCTTGCAACACTGGTTCTTCTCTTCGCCTTCCAGGGCGAGCAGATTATCGCCCAACCAGCCGTCATCGGCTTGCTTGCAATCCCCATCCTTATCCAGGTCTATCTGAACTCCGGGCTCGCCTATCTTCTGAACCGGATGAGCGGCGAACGGCACTGCATTGCCGGTCCGTCGGCACTGATCGGTGCAAGCAATTTCTTCGAACTCGCGGTTGCGGCCGCTATTAGCCTGTTCGGTTTTCAATCAGGCGCAGCACTGGCAACCGTTGTCGGTGTCCTCATCGAGGTTCCGGTCATGCTCTCGGTCGTCTGGATCGTGAACCGCTCGAAGGATTGGTACGAGGCGGCCCCAGCCGTTTCCCGAAACACAATTACCGAAAGGCAATGAGCATGGACGTCACCATCTATCACAACCCGGATTGCGGCACTTCGCGCAACACCCTCGCACTCATTGAGCACGCCGGTATTCAACCCACTGTGATCGAGTATCTGAAGACCCCGCCGAGCCGCGAGCAACTCGTCAAGATGATCGCCGACGCCGGGCGGACCGTCCGCGAGGCGATCCGCGAGAAGGGCACGCCCTATACGGTGCTTGGGCTTGGATATCCTGAACTGACCGATGACCAGTTGATCGATGCCATGCTCGAGACGCCAATCCTGATCAACCGGCCATTCGTCATCACCCCAATGGGTACGCGGTTGTCGCGCCCCTCGGAAGTGGTTCTGGATATACTTCCGGCAGACGCATTCAAGGGGCCGTTTACCAAAGAAGACGGCGAACAGGTCCTCGATGATGAAGGAAAGCGCATTGCCTGACACATTCCCCGCACTTGAGGGCCAGCACCTGCACGCGATTGATCTCGATGCTCTGCGTCCGGCCTTTTCGACACATAAGCCCCGCATTCTGATCCTCTATGGTTCGCTACGCGAGGTATCCTACAGTCGTTTGCTTGCCTTCGAAGCAGGGCGGCTGCTCGAACGGCTTGGATGCGAAGTTCGCATATTCAATCCGAAGGGCCTGCCTTTGCCCGACGAAGCACCCGTGAGCCACCCGAAGGTGCAGGAATTGCGTGAGCTCTCGCAATGGTCGGAAGGGCAGGTTTGGGTAAGCCCCGAGCGCCACGGCGCGATGACCGGCATCATGAAGTCGCAGATCGACTGGATTCCTCTCTCGCTCGGATCTGTTCGCCCGACACAGGGCAAGACGCTCGCCGTCATGGAGGTTTCCGGCGGCAGCCAGTCCTTCAATGCTTTGAACCAGATGCGTATCCTCGGGCGATGGATGCGGATGATCACCATCCCCAACCAGTCGTCGGTCGCAAGGGCGTATCAGGAGTTCGATGCTAACGGACGGATGAAGCCGTCGCCCTATTACGACCGGGTGGTGGATGTCTGCGAGGAGCTGGTGAAGTTCACCATCATGACCCGCGATGCCTCGGCCTATTTGACCGACCGCTACAGCGAGCGGAAGGAAGAAACGGTCGAGTTGGAGAAGCGGGTCTCGCTGAAGTCGATCTGACGACCTAGGTTGTTGCGGTGGCTGGCCGCCGACAGGATGCTGCCACCGCAACGAATGCCGTGATGCTGACCGCGCCGAGACATGCGTTTCCAATGAGTGACAGGCTTAGGCCAAAGTTTTCCATGGACGCCGCGAACGCGAAGGGTGCCCCGGCTCCGAGCGCCAGTCGAGCTGCCGCCATCTTGCCCGTAATCGCGCCATACCCTTCCGATCCGAACAGATAGAGTGGCAGGCTGCCCTGCGCGATGCTGTTGATGCCTGACCCAAGCCCGAGGCAGATTGCGAACGCGACTGCCCCCGGTAGCCAGTCTCGCGTTGCCAGCAAGATCAGGATGCCGAACACGATCAGCACCGCCGACAGGACGGCGAGCGCTGGCGGCGACAGGTTCTTTCCGAAGACCATGTTGATCAGGCGGCTTGCGACCTGTGCCGGACCGAACAGAGATCCTATAACTACTGCCGCGCCACCTAGCCCGATGGAACCGAGCATCGGCACCATGTGCGCGAGGATCGCGGCAAGCGTAAATCCGAGAAGCGCGAAGGCGAACGACACCATGATCATGCTTCGGCGGCGCGCATCGTGGGGGATTGCTCCGATTATGGCTTCGCGAGGGACGGCCGCATCCGCATTCGGTCCGGTCTTGCCGACGCGCATGATCCAGACGTGTAGAGGCATGCAAAGGAACAGATTCAGCGCTGCAAAGACCAGATAGATCTCACGCCATGACATCCATTCGGAAAGCGCGGCCGAGATCGGCCAGAAGATCGTCGATGCGAACCCGCCGATCAGCGTGAGGTAGGTGATGCTCCGGGATGCGGTTCTGGGATCGCTTTCGACCAGCGTCGCGAACGCGGCCTGATACTGCACCATTCCGGACGATACCTCGAGCAGGATGATGGCAACGGCAAAGATTGCGACTGACGGTGACCAGGCACAGAGCGACAGCATAAAGGCCGCAAGGCCTGAGCCGACCGTCATCACCGTGGCGGCTCCGCTCCTATCCATCTGCCTGCCGATATAGGTTGCCGACAGACCTCCGATGAACAGCGACACCGAGAAGACGCCAAATACCTCCGCCAATGTCAGGCCGAGGTCTTCCGCCATGCCGGGGGCAAGAATACTGAAACTGTAATAGAGAGTGCCGTAACCGATGATCTGCGTGAGGCCAAGCGCTGAGACGATGCCAGCAGGTACTTTCGAATTATGCAATGATATTGCCCCCATCGGACGAAGTGCCAGCCGGACTGGCGCATCCATCGCTTCGCTCGACATTCTCCAGAATCGCCGGATGTTCGGCACAACAGTCTTCTACCAGGAATTTCACAAGCTCGGCCAAAGTGTCGTAGCTGGCGCTGTAAAGGATAGACCTCGATATTCGTCGTTGCGAGACCAGGCCAGACCGCTCCAGTTCCTTGAGATGAAACGACACGTTCGTTGCCGAGACGCCCATGCGCTCGGCGATTGCACCGGCGGCCAGTCCGTCAGGACCGGCAACGACAAGTGCTCGAACGATCGCGAGGCGCGTCTCCTGAGAGAGGGCAGCAAATGCCGAAAGAGCCTGACGCTGATCCATATTTCAACAATCCTTGAATTATTGAAGTATGGATAGCGAACGGCGATGCCATCGGCAAGGCAATTTCTTCCCGAGATCACACTTGCCCCTCTGGAACATACGTAGGCGTTCGCGGCGACGGGGCTATGAGCGGCGTATGCTCTACGCCATGCGCGCGTTCTTGTGAAACGCCTCTGATGCGAAACCGGCGAGTTCGCGAATGAAGAAATCGAGCACCGTCGAAGGCTTTTCAGCGGACCGCGTGGCAATAACGAAGGTGGACTGGATACGGGTCTTTGCTGCCATCAACGGCCGGAAAATTCCTTTCTGGACCCAATCATCCGCATAATGATCAGGCAGATACCCAACATAGTGGCCGGACATCACGAACATCGCCTGCGCCTCCATGTTGGAGGCCGAAGCGCGCGCCCGTGCCTGCGGAAAATATTGCAGCTCACGCATATTGGCATAGGGCCGCACGACAAAATCGAAGGATTCGATGCGCTCGACGGAAAGTTCGGCATCGGGAAGATGAAAGAGCTGGTGTCCCTTCGCGCAATACAGTGAATGCGCCTCCTCCCTGAAGCGCGAAAGCTTCAGGCCCTGATACGGCAGCGTTTCCGGTAAAAGTGCGATGTCGAGGCCGCCATTGGCAATTTCCGACAACAGGGCGTCCGGCGTGTCGATCACCAGCTCGATACGTGCTTCCGGCGCCTTTTCACTGATGCGGGCGATGATGCGGTGAATGGGCAGGTCGTGATCGGTAATCGTGTTGTCCACAAGTCCCAGTCGCAACGTACCGGTAATACGGTTCTTGAGCGTACCGATATCGCTTTCGAAGGCGTTCAGCGCCAGGAACAGCACTTTCGAACGCTCATGCACGAGCGCGCCGCGATCCGTCAATTCAAAACCGGATCGCCCTCGCCGACACAGCTTGAAACCGAGCCTGTCTTCCAGCGCCTTGATATGGAAACTGACAGCGGACTGGCTCAGCCCGAGCGTGATTTGCGCACCGAGAAAACTCTTGTGCTCCACGACGGCGCGGAAGACGGCGAGAGAACGAAGGTCGGATTGCGCGAGCTGCATGGGCACCGTTACATCAATTTTACAAATATAAACTCCATCAGTTTCCTATTTTTCTGGAATAATGTCCATGGTTTCCTCCTCCCCAATCACAAACCAATAAGGGAACGAAACCATGCAAAACCTGCTCACTCTGAAATCTCTCACGCTCTGCGCAGCTTTCGCCGTCAGCCTCGGCGCATCCGCCCATGCCGCCGATCTTCTGGAAAAGATCAAGGCCGATAAGGTTTTCACTGTCGCAACCGAGGCCCGGTTTGCGCCGTTCGAATTTGTCGAGGACGGCAAGATCGTCGGTTATTCCGCTGACATCATGCAAGAAGTCATGAAAGCCTTGCCCGGCGTTGAGCTGAAGCGTCTCGATCTGCCCTGGCAGGGCATCCTGCCAGGCCTTGCCGCCAGCCGCTTCGATTATGTCGTGACCTCGGTCACCGTGACGCCGGAACGCATGAAGGCCTACAAGCTCTCAGCACCCGTTGCCGATGCGACGATGGCAATCCTGAAACGCAAGGGCGATGCCGAGATCTCCAAGCCGGAAGATATCGCGGGTAAGCCCGTCGGCTCGCAGGCGGGCTCCGCGCAGCTCAAGGCGCTTGAGACGTTTTCCGCCGAACTGAAGGCCGCCGGCAAGGATGCCACGACGGTCTCCAGCTACACGGATTTCTCGGAAGCTTATGCCGACCTCGGTGCCGGGCGCCTGCGCGCCGTCGTCAACTCGCTTCCAAACCTTCTGGAAGCTGCACGCCAGCGGCCGGATGCTTTTGAAGTCGTTCTGCCGACCTTCGGACCGAAGACCTATTTCTCATGGGCGGGCCGCAACGATACTGACAGTGCGACACTAAATGCCTTCATGGACAGTGAATTGGCAAAGCTCAACGCATCCGGCAAACTGGCCGAATTCCAGAAGAAATGGTTCGGCGCGCAGATGGAGCTTCCCGCCACTCTGCCGGCGACTGAGTGACCGGCAGGTCGAACCGGTCATGGACAAGATATCTTTTGCCATCTGGCCGGTTCTTCTGGACGGCCTCTTCACCACGCTGACCGTCAGCCTTTCGGCGCTTCTTCTAGGAGCGCCGCTGGCCCTTCTCCTCGCGGCCTGCGGTCGCAGCGGCCGCCTGCCCCGCCTGGCATCCGGTCTCTACATCTCCTTCTGGCGAGGCACGCCCATTCTAGTCCAGCTGCTGATCGTCTTCTACGTCCTGCCACTTCTGGGGCTGGATCTGACGCCGGTTGCTGCCGCAACTTTGGCGCTGGCGCTAAACACAGCCGCCTTCCAGTCGGAGATATACAGGGCAGGCCTGCAATCCATTCCAAAGGGAGAGCGGGAAGCCGCCGCCATGCTCGGCCTTTCCGCAGGTCGTACATTCCTGCACATTGAAGTGCCTCAGGCCTTCAGAACCATGTTGCCGGCACTTGTCGGCGAGATACAGGCTCTCGTGAAGAACTCTTCACTCGTTTCGGTCATCGCCGTCACCGACTTGACGCGCCGTGCCCAGCAATATGCGGCCACCACCTTCCGGCCACTCGACGCCTATCTCTCGGCTCTCCTGCTTTATGTCACGGTTGGAGCGCTGCTTGCGGGAATAGGCCTCCTTGTCGAACGGCACCTGACAAAGGAAGCGACGCGATGATTTCCGGCTTCCTGAACGATATTCCTCTCTATGCGGCCGGTTTGTTCACAACACTGACAGTTTCCATTGCGGGTATCGCACTGGCCGTCATCATCGGTATCGTGCTGGCTGCGGCGCTACGGTCGCGGTACATGGCCATCTCCCTGCCGGTAAGGCTTTATGTGGAGTTTGCCCGCGGCGCGCCGCTCGCGCTGATCCTGTTTCTTTTCTATTATGGCGGCCCGCAATTGGGGCTGATCCTCAGCCCCTATGCCGCCGGCATCGTCGGTCTCGGCCTCTATGGCGCTGGCCCCTTTGCGGAGATTTTCCGCGCCGGTTTCAATGCCGTTCCAAGAGGCGAGATCGAAGCGGCGGGAATGCTGGGCATTACCTCCGGCGACACCTTTCTCCACATCCAGATGCCGCAGGCGCTGGCACTGACACTGCCGGCTTCGGTCGGCCAGGCCATTAATCTCGTCAAGGAATCCGCCGTTCTGTCCGTCATCACGCTCAGCGAGCTGACCAAGGTCGCCGGTACGATCAGCTCGATCACCTTCGCGGTCGTAACCCCTTATCTCACCATTGCCCTGCTCTACTGGGCAATCGTCGAAATCCTGTCGCGGCTCGGCCTCTATCTCGAACGCCGCCTTTCCACCGAAGGCTCCTGACATGAGCGAACGAACAGTTGTTATTTCCGCGCGCGGCCTGGAGAAAAGGTTCGGTGACAAGACCGTTCTGAAAGGCATCGATCTCGACATTCATATGGGTGATGTCCTGTGCATCATCGGACCTTCGGGATCGGGCAAGAGCACGCTTCTGCGCTCGCTTGCATTTCTCGATCCCTATGACGCGGGTGATGTCGATGTCTTCGGCCGCCTGATCGGCTGGCGTGAAACCCCGCTTGGCCGCGAACGCGCCGGTCCGAGAGAACTGGCAGAGACGCGCCGCCCGCTTGGAATGGTCTTTCAGCACTTTCATCTGTGGCCACATATGAGCGTCATCAAAAACGTGACATTGGCGCTCAGGCTCGTCCATGGTCTTCCCCAGGCCGAAGCGATAAAGCGCGGCCGCGCCATGCTGGATAAAGTCGGGCTTGCCGCTTTCGCTGACCGCCGACCCGACGGCCTGTCCGGTGGGCAGAAGCAACGCGTCGCCATCGCCCGCGCACTGGCGGTGAACCCTCGCGCCATGCTGTTCGACGAACCGACCTCCGCACTCGATCCCGAACTTGTCGGTGAAGTGCTTTCCGTCATGAAGACGCTCGCGGCGGAAGGAATGACCATGGTCATCGTCACGCACGAAATGGGTTTTGCCGCACATGCGGCCAACCGTGTCGTCTTCATGGATGACGGCAAGATCGTTGAGGAAGGCGCACCGCAGACGCTTTTCAGTAATCCGAAGAGCGAACGCCTTTCCCAATTTCTGCAAACCTGGCGCGAGCGCGCACTTTGATATCTGAAAGGACATTTCCATGACTGCCCACGGCTATGACGGCGGACGATTGAACCTGCCATTCGTCGGTATTTCCACCTTTGCCAAAAGTCCCTACGTCGAAAACTGGGACGCGATCGACGCGGATGTGGCGGTTCTCGGTGCCCCGTTCGATTTTGGGACGCAATGGCGCCCCGGCGCCCGCTTCGGGCCGCGCAGCATCCGTGAGGCCTCCACCCTGTTTTCCTTCGGCCACGCGGGCGCCTACGATCACGAGGACGACGTCACATATCTGGAAGGCGTGAAGATCGTCGATATAGGCGACGCCGACATTGTTCATACCGATACGGTGAACAGCCACGCGAATATCGAGTTCGGCGTCCGCAAAATCCTTAAAGCCGGCGCACTGCCTGTAGTGCTTGGCGGAGACCACTCCATCAACATCCCCTGCATCAATGCCTTCAGCGATCAGGAGCCGATCCATTTGGTGCAGATCGACGCGCATCTGGATTTCGTCGATGAGCGTCACGGCGTCCGCTTCGGACATGGCAGCCCCATGCGCCGCGCCTCGGAAAAACCGTGGGTCACCGGAATGACCCAGCTCGGTATCCGCAACGTCTCCTCCACCGCAAAGGAAGGATACGACTATGCCCGCTCCCAGGGCTCGGATATTCTCTCCGTGCGCCGGATCCGCAAACTCGGCGTGGACGCCGTAGTGGAGCGCATCCCCGCGGGCAAGCGCTATTATCTTTCGATCGATATCGATGGCTTCGACCCGTCCATCGCGCCAGGAACCGGGACCCCGAGCCATGGCGGCTTCATCTATTACGAGGTACTGGAACTGATTGCAGGTCTTGCAAAGCGTGGCGAGATCGTCGGCATTGATCTGGTCGAGGTCGCGCCTGATTACGATCACACCGGCTCCACCGCCATTCTGGCTGCGCAGATTCTGCTCAACACGATCGGACGTATCTTCGTAGCTCGGAACGCATAAAAAACCGCGATCCGCCGGTACTGGATCCTTGGACACGCAGCGCGCAAGAAGGGCCGCCCTTGGGGCTTCCTGGAGTTCGATGGTCTCGTCAGACGTGAAGCCAAAAGCCCTCCACGGGGGGAGGGCTTTTGTTTGCATTGATTGTAGCTATGGTTGCGACGGTTTTAAAAGTCCAAAAACGCCAAACGCGCCTCGCTGCACCACGCAAAAATCAGATATCAACGACAAGCCCCTTTGCCTTCAGGACGGGCTCCAGATTGCTAACCTCGATAACGGATTTGCCCTGCTTGTAAGCTTCAATGAAGCCCGCTTCAGCATCTTCGCGAATTTGGGAAAGACGTGCCGATTCCTGAGCGTCAGCACGACGCACAACCACCAAACCGTCCGCATCGCCAACAATGATGTCGCCGGGATTGACGATCTCATCGCCAATGATGATCGTATCGTTTACTGCGGCAATCGTTTCCTTGACGGTACCCTTGATGCAGACGCTGAACGAGAACACAGGGAAGCCAAGGTCTCGAAGCTGCAAGGTGTCACGCACACCGGTATCCGTCACCAGACCACCGATCCCCTTTGCAAGGCAGGCATTTGCCAGCACGTCGCCAAAGGAACCAGCCTCTTCGTACTCACCAGCTGAAACCACGATGATGTCGCCGGGCTTGGCGTAATTAATGGCCAGCTGCAACATGATGTTGTCACGCGGCGCGCATTTGACGGTAAAGGCGGGACCACACAGTTTCATGCGGTAATCGACAGGCTTGATGCGGGAGGAAAGTGCGCCCCTGCGACCCTGTGCCTCGTGGATGGTTGCCGGCGAAAACTTCGAAAGGGCTTCGATGTCTGCCTTGCTTGGCCGTTCTGCTATATCTTTAATGTGGATCATAAAACCTCCCACGGTAAGGCTGGCGGCGGGAACGTCCCGCCACTCGCATTGAGTTTAATTGTCATGTGTCAATCGTTGCCGTGGCTTGAAGCCAGGCGGGATCAGGGGATCGGGTCGAATTTCAGCTCGGAGAGCGGGACGACCTTGTCCGTACGGGTCATTTTGTATTCGGTATTCGGGCCAAGCCACTTGTCCCAGATTTTGTTTATCTCGCCGGAGGCGTCGAGTGTGCGCAGCACTTCATTGATTTTCGCTGTCAGGGCAGGATTGTCCTTTGCCATGCCGACACCGATCGGCTGATAGAGCATAGGCTCCTCGATCATGCGCATCGGTTTGCCCTTGGTCTTCGATTCATTGACGAACTTGGTGGTGGTCATGGTGTTGGCCACCATACCCCGCGCCTTGCCCTGCTGAACGGCAAGATAGGCAGAGGCAGTATCCTGGAAGGTCAGCGGCTCGGACTTGTTGAGCTTGATAGACATTTCAGAGGTCGAGCCCTTGGTGGAGGCGACACGCTGGCCCTCGTAATCCGACTTCTTCTTGCCGGCATCATCAACCGGCACGATCAGCATTTCCTTGGCGAGATAATAGGGATCGCTGAACTGAATCTGCTCGGCGCGGCTTTGTGTGTAGGCGAGATTGGCGACAGTGATATCGACGCGGCCAAGCTTGACTTCCGGCACACGGGCTTCCACCGACACCGGTTTGACTTCGGCCTTAACGCCCAGTTCCTTGGCGATCGCGTTGCAAAGATCAACGTCAAAACCGGCCATTTCACGGGTCTTCGGATCGGGTGCCGCGAATGGCACGACATCAGCAAAGGTTGCGCAACGAAGCACCTTGTTCGCCATGATCGTATCGAGTTGATCAGCCGCCGCTGGTGACGCGAGAGCGGTTCCAGCCAGTGCAGCGGTAAGTGTCAGGCATTTCCAGTTCATGGTCAGTTCTCCTCTTATGATTGATTGGTATCAGTGGCGCAGATCGGAAAGGAACCGCTGCGCGCGCGGATGGCGTGGTGCTGTAAAAAACTCTTCCGGCGTCGCTTTTTCGAGAATTTCGCCGGCGTCGATGAACCAGATGCGGTCGGCAACTTCACGGGCAAAGCCCATTTCGTGGGTCACGCAAAGCATGGTCATGCCCTCTGCCGCGAGCCCCTTCATGACGGCCAGCACCTCTCCAACCATTTCCGGGTCGAGAGCGCTTGTCGGTTCATCGAACAACATGACGGGCGGCTCCATGGCCAGCGCACGCGCAATTGCCACGCGCTGCTGCTGACCGCCGGACAATTGCCCCGGATAGGCGCCGGCCTTGTCGGATAGGCCTACCCGATCCAGAAGCTTCAAAGCTTTCTGGCGGGCAACATCAGGTGCGACGCCTTTCACCCGGATCGGGGAAATCGTGACATTTTCGACAACGGACAGGTGCGGGAAGAGATTGAAATTCTGGAACACAAAACCAACTCTGCTGCGCAGAAGATTGAGTTCCTTTGTCTTGGTTGCCGCGTGAATATCCTGCCCATCGAGCGTGATGGATCCGCTGTTGATCTCTTCGAGACGATTGACGGTACGGATCAATGTGGATTTGCCGGAGCCGGAAGGGCCGCAGATGACGATAACCTCGCCCCGCGCAACTTCGGCGTCGACATTCTTCAAAACCTCGTAGTCGCCATAACTCTTGCAGACATTGGAAATGCGGATGGTCTGATGTGTTGATGATGCCGTGTTTGTCATGGCTGCTCCGTTATGATTTTCGCCTGCGCCTGCAATGCCTGTTGCCGGCGACCGACCACACCGGCACGGCGTTTGGCGATACGCCGCTCGACGGCATTTGCGAGATACGTCAAGCTCCAGCAAATGGCGTAGTAGACAACCGCGAGGATGAGGAAGACCTGGAATGGTTGGGTCAGAAGCTGATTATTGACCTGACTTGCCGCAAAGGTGAGGTCGGGTACGTTGATGACGTAACCGAGCGTCGTATCCTTGATCGTGGCGACGAATGTCGAGATCATGCTGGGGATCATGTTGTAAAGCGCCTGCGGCAAGATGATGAAGCGCATTGCACCGAGATAGCTGTGGCCAAGCGCTCTCGCCGCATCCATCTGCCCCGCACCAAGAGCGACAATACCCGCTCTTACGACTTCGCTGAGAAATGCGCCCTGATAGATGACAAGCGTCGTCAACATGATGACGAAGCTTGGCACGTCTGCGCCGGTCCACAGCGGAACGAGGAAATAACTCCACAGGATGAGCATGAGCAAAGGCACGCCGCGGGTGACATAGACCAGCCCCGTTACCGGCCACCGCAGGAGCCGCCACTTGGACAGGCGCGCCATAGCCATAAGGATGCTGACAGGAAAGGCTAGTGCGATGGCAAGGGCAGACAGGATGATCGTGTTCGCAAGCCCTCCAAGCGGGCCGTTCGGATATTGCCCGATCAGCAGCAGCAACCAGTTGTCATGAACGATGGTAATCATGTCGCCGATCATCCGCGTGCCCTCCACGCTGGATCAAGGCGCATCGAAAGATACGCACCGGCACCCATGATCAACAGCGAGAAGAAGAGGTACAGAACAGTTCCGACAAGATAGATCTCGAAGGTCTGGAAGCTGAGATTTTCAATTTCCTTGATGGCATGGGTCAATTCGGAAGCGCCGATAATGAGGGCGAGGCTGCTGTTCTTGAACAGGGAGACACTGTGATTGATGAGCGGCGGCAGGGCATTGCGCACGCCTTGCGGCATGATGATGAAGCGCATCGCGGAGAGATAACCGTGGCCCAATGCCTTGGCCGCTTCCATCTGTCCCGGGCTGACGGAGCGCAGGCCTGAACGCAGATCCTCACTAAAATAGGCTGCCTGACAGAGACCAAGACCCACCACGGCAAAGATCGCTTCGGCATTGTGACCGATCAGCCAGTCCGTCAAACCTGAAGGCAGGAGCGTGAATATCCCGAAGTACCACAGCATCAATTGCACGAGTGTGGGCACATTGCGGTGGTAGGAAACATAGGCCGCCACGGCGCGATCAGCAAAACGCGACGATGAAAACCGCACGCATAACAGGACCAGCGCAAGCGTCATGGCGAGAGACCATGACCCGATAAAGATGACGGAGGTCATCTGCAATCCGTGCCAAAGCATTGCAATATATTGCGGGTCGCTCAGGATTGCCGACAGGTCGAAACCGCTCACGGCTTTTGTTCCTTCGCTGCGTCAGCTTGCGCCACAGTCTGCGGTTTGGCCGTCTGAAGTCCGCCCATAACCTGCAATGTCGGGGTAATTTCCATATGGCCGATATTCATGGAAACTGGCGCGGCAACGGCAAAGGCAATCGCGTCGGCAATATCTTCCGCTTTCGGCAACTCGAAACCATCGATGAAGCGCTCGCGCACGCTCGGATCGTTGCCGTGAACGTGAGTGAAGATATCCGTCGCCACGCGGCCGGGGCAAATCTCCGTTACGCGGACGCGTCTGCCGAATGCATCCAGCCTCAACTGGTTCGAAAGCATGGCGACACCAGCTTTAACGGCATGATAGGTCGAGTTGCCACCGAAATTATAGTTTCCGGCGATGGACGAGATATTGACGACATGCCCGCGATCACGCTCCACCATGCCCGGAACAATCAGCCGACAGATGTGGAGAACGGCGCGGAGATTCACATCGATCAAAAGGTCGATATCCTCCGCATCAGCCTGAAGGAACTTCTTCGGCCTGTCGACGCCGGCATTATTCACGAGAATGTCGAACTGCACCTTGTTTGCAAGATCGGCAATTGCAGCGCGATCGGTAACGTCGATCGCGTGCGGTATGCAGCCGGTGCGTTCGGCAAGTTCATTCAGGGCGCCGGCGCTGCGGGCAACCGCGTGGACTTCAATGTTTTCGCGGCAAAACCGCTCGACGACAGCGGCACCGATACCGGATGAAGCACCGGTGACCAAAGCGGTCTTGTAATCGGAGAATGGCATTCTGATCCCCTTTTTTGTTACCATCAACACTAGCGAAGCTTTCCCTGCTTGCCTAAGACCGATTATTTTTGGAGTAATAAGTAAGTTTTATGGAGACCCGCAAACAGGCAATTAGAGACGGGATTCCGGGATGTTCTTGTTCCAGGCAGGAGCTTTCCGCTCTGGCGCCCAGATTGCAAAACGCGTGCGAGCCTGTAAGCTGCGCCAAGCATGGATATAAGACGTCTCAAATCATTCATCGTCATCGTAGACAGTGGCAGCATCACGCGCGCCGCAGATATTCTGCATCTGGCGCAACCGGCACTCAGCCAGCAACTAGCCGCGCTTGAAGATCATTTCGGCCAGAAATTGCTCATCCGTAGCCAGCAGGGCGTGACGATGACGGATGCGGGACATGCCGTTTACCGCCATGCACAGATCATATTGCGCCAGATGGAACAGGCGCAGGTTGACGTATCGGCGGCGGGTAACTCAATTGCGGGACGCGTCTCGGTCGGTCTGGTCCCATTCAGCAGCGCTGCAACGCTTTCCGTGGAACTGTTGGCGGAAACGCGGAAGCGACATCCGGGGATATTGATCCACCTGACGGAAAGTGTCGGACAAACCTATAGCCAGATGATCATGAATGGACGTCTGGAACTGGCTTTGATCCATGGGGTCGGACCAATCAAGGGCGTAAAATTCGAGCCCATGCTCAGCGAAGAATTTTATCTCGTCGCACATCGCGATTTCGCAATCGAAGCGGATTCAAAACCGGTGCCGATCGCCGCGCTTGATGGCATGCCCATGCTGATGCCACCCGCGTATAATTTTGTCCGGCGCGCTGTAGACACGGCATTTACCCGCAGCCGGATCAATCTGAAGGTCGTCGCGGAAGTGGAAATCGTCAGGACGCTTGCCCGCGCCGTTGCCAGTGGTCTCGGCGCAACCATCATGCCAAAAGCGATAGCCAACCGGATCGTCTCGGAAACGAGCGAACCACTTATTTGCCGGCTGCTGTCGCCACGGATCGAAGAAACACTGTCGCTCTGCATGTCCGACCAGAATTCGCTGTCTGAGCCGGCTTTTGCCGTCAAGGATATTCTGGTGGAACTGACGGAAAAATTGAAACTTTAGAGTATCCTTTGGCCCGGCAGCCGAGCCAAAGGATCGTTTTCAGGATCAACGCATATCCTGGCAGAACTGCGCAATGCGGGCGCAACCTTCGCTCAACATCTCCATGCTCGTTGCATAGGAGATCCGGAAGTATGGGCTCATACCATAGGCGGCGCCCTGTACCGTTGCCACGTGATGCTCATCAACCAGCGCCATCACAAAATCCACATCGCCTTCGATTTTGCGTCCGCCCTTGGTGGTCTTGCCGATAAGCCCAGACATATTGGGATAGAGGTAAAAAGCGCCTTCCGGCTTATGGCAGCGCAAACCGTCAATCTCGCCGAGTTTGCTTAGAACAAAATCGCGACGGTCGCGATAGATAGCCGCGCGTTCTTTAAGAAGATCCTGGGGACCATCCAGCGCTGCAATCGCTGCCGCCTGCGAAACAGTGGCAATGCCGCCGCCGTTCTGACCGTTTACATTGCTTATTGCGGCGATAAGTTCCTTCGAGCCGCTGGCGCAATAGCCCAGACGCCATCCCGTCATGGCGTAAGCCTTCGACACGCCGTTCATTGTCAGAACGCGGTCATAAAGCCGCGGCTCCACATCGGCAATTGTGCCGAATTCGAAGCCATCATAGACAAGATGCTCGTAAATATCGTCAGTCAGGATCCAGACATGGGGATGACGCAGCATAACCTCTGCGATTGCTTTCATCTCCGCACGGGAGCAGGCGGCGCCGGTGGG
Source organism: Agrobacterium sp. 10T429 (assembly GCF_056393925.1). NCBI lineage: Bacteria > Pseudomonadati > Pseudomonadota > Alphaproteobacteria > Hyphomicrobiales > Rhizobiaceae > Agrobacterium > Agrobacterium sp. 10T429. The sequence goes on along the minus strand of NZ_JBFTGV010000008.1, from coordinate 5,774 downwards.
GTTGTTGGGAAAATTGAGAATGAGCCACTTGGTACGTGGCGTAATCGCAGCTTCCAAATCTTCGGCACGCAGTTTGAAACCGGTTTGTTCGACGCACGGCACAGCGACGGGAACACCCCCTGCGAATTTGACGATATCCGCATAGCTGACCCATGACGGGGTGGGAATAACGACCTCGTCGCCCGGATTGCAGGTTGCAAGCATGGCGTTGAAAATTACCTGTTTGCCGCCTGCGGAAACGATGATCTGGCTGGCATCGTAGGTCAGAGCATTGTCCCGCTTGAACTTTCTGGCGATCGCGGCTTTCAGCGCAGGCGTGCCATCCATCGGTGGATATTTCGTCTGCCCGCCAAGGGCTGCTTCGTGCGCGGCCTCGATTGCGTGAGCAGGCGTCGGGAAGTCCGGTTCACCTGAGGAGAGGCTGACCACCTTGACACCCTGCGCGGCCAGTTCTCTGGCGCGTTGGGTCATGGCGGCGGAAGCGGAGATGGAAACGTTTTTCAGGCGGTCTGATGTGGAGGGCATCTGCATGATCTTTCAGTAAGATTTAGAGAACGGGCCAACCAGAGGCCCATTAAGACGCGAGTTCTGCCGCAGGCGCGAGCGCTGCGCCGGAGGCGCTGATTTCACTACGCACGATACGCGCCAGCTCCAGTGAACCGGGCGTATCGCTGTGGACGAGGATGGAGCGAGCCGGCATTGTGATGACCGTGCCATCGATGGCTTCGACCGTGCCATTGGTAAGGAACCGGCGGACACGGGCGCGCACCGATGGTTCATCCTTGACCAGCGCGCCGGGAAGACCCCGTGCGACAAGGCTTCCCTTGGCGTCGTAGGCGCGATCGGCCAAAAACAATGCCAGGGTCTTCAATCCAGCGCGTTTTGCCGCTCTCTCGATTTCGCTGTCCGGCGTTACGAACACCACAAGCTTCGGATCAACGGCAGAAATGGCATTCATCATCATATCGGCAAGCGCCGGGTCGCGATTGACCATATTGCCCATGGCCGCATGAAAACTGAAGTGCCCGACTTCGACGCCTTCGCTTTTGGCAATCGCGATCAAGGCCCCGAGCTGATAGAGCATCTGCTGTCTCAACTCATCCGGCTGAAAGGGCATTTCGCGTCGGCCGAAGCCTGCCCTATCAGGCAATCCCGGATGCGCGCCAATGCCAACGCCATTTTCTTTGGCAAGGCGAACCATTCGCGCCATGGTATCTGGCTCGCCGCCATGAAAACCACAGGCAATATTAGCCGACGATACGATCTTCATCATCGCTTCGTCGTCACAGAGCCGGTAAGGACCGAAGCCTTCGCCCATGTCGGAGTTCAGATCGATCTTCATCGTTTCCTCCCTTTGCTCCCTGGTTGTCCGTCAACCCATCGCATTCAGCGCTCGCTTGACCATTTGTGAGGTCTGGCGAACATCATCGACGTATTTCGCAACTGCCCGCTCGGCCACACGCGCTTCCTCGTGATTGGACTTCACGAATTTGATCTTCCCACCCGGGCGTGCCTGTCCTAACCGCCACAGGTCGGCTTCGATCACGCCGGCAATCTTTGGATAACCGCCCGCCGTATTTGCATCGCTCATCTGGATGATCGGCTCGCCACCTGGCGGCACCTGTACAACGCCCGGCATCACACCGTGGGAACGCATTTCGATGGTTTCCGTCGGTTTTATAGGATCACCCGACAGCCGGTAACCGGTCCGGTCGCTGCGGGAGGATATGCGCCAGATCTGGCTCCAGAATTCCTCGCCATCATTGGCAAACAGCTTTTGTTCACCGGCCGGAATAGCACGTATCGGCAAAACGCCGTCCACCACAGGCGGAAAAATATCGCTCAAAGCCACGGAAGGCTCAACTACACCAAGCCCGTTTGATGGTAGTGGTAAAAGATCGGCGGAAGCCCCTATTTCCAGCCTGTCACCTTTTGCAAGCGGTCGCCCATCGTGACCGCCGAAACTGCCGCGCAGTGCCGTGCTTCGAGATCCCATCAAAACCGGAACGTCCACCCCGCCCGTAACCGCGACATAAGCGCGGGCGAGTTTCGGCGGCTGCCTCAGTTCCAGTATCTGACCTTCCTTGCCGATATGAGCGCACCAGGAAAGCAGCTCTTTCCCGTCAAGCAACGGGCGCCCATCCGTCCCGGTAACGGCAAATGTTGCTGTTTTCGTAAAACGCAATTTGAATGGAAAAGTCTGGACCTCGATGACGGCAGCATCTGCGGCATTACCGGTCAGAATATTGCCGATCTTGAGCGACAGAGGATCCATGGCACCGCCAGCAGAAACCCCGATGTCACGGTAACCGGGGCGACCGAGGTCTTGCACGGTGTTGAAGGGGCCGGTTTCGATGATTTCGATCATAGCTCGATCCCTGTAGGTATGAAGCGAACCGTATCTCCGGGTGCCAAAAGAGCTGGCGCAGAAGAGGCGGGATCGAACATCTGCAAATCGGCGTAACCGATGGAATTCCACCCATTCGGTCCGGTCAACATCGCCACACCCGTCTGCATTCCACCGATCGTCACGCAACCCTTTTCCATCTTGATCGATGGCACGGTTTTTCGGGGCATATAGATGCGCGCATCAAGACCATGCAGATAACCAAAGCCCGGCGCGCTCCCAAGCGCGAAGACGCGGTAGGTCGCCTCATGGTGAATCCGCACGACTTCGCGGTCGCTCAGCCCTGAAAAATCACAGATGGCTGGAAGGTCGGCAGCGTATTCGCCCCCATAATGTACCGGTATTTCAACTTTCTTCCCGACAATATCCAGACTGGCTGCTTTATCCCAGGCATCGAGCAACTGAGACACGATGGACTCTGGATCTTCAGGCGTTTCCTTAAAAATCGCCAGAAGGTTCGTCATGCCGGGAATGACTTCCGCAACACCTGCCCAGACTTTTACCGTTTGCGAAAGCGCCCAGATCCAGCGTTGTGCTGGCAGATCAAATTCGCCGGATGCTTCGAGCAAGAATGACCGGGAGCCTATGAACGAAACGCGCGCCTGGCCTTTTATGACGGGCTGGATTTCGTGACGAGTTGCTAGAGTGTTCGATGTCGCAATCATGATTGAAGCTCGATTTCGAACAGCGGATCACCAAAACCAACCAGAGCATCCTGCACGGCAAGCTGATTGACGAGCGAACCGTTACGACCCGCGACAACGGGGATGAGAATGTGGTCGATCCGGATAAATCCGATCACGTCATCTGCAGCAACCAAACGCGGAAGATTTTGCGTTTTTGCAGGCAGAGCAGGCTTAGAAGAGCAGAAGAGGCCGGCAATCGGCGCTTTTACCACCACTTTCGAAACAGCGGCCTTTGGTGAGCAAACAGTGCCAGCGACGGAAATTGCAGATCTTGCCGAAGCAGAAACAATAATGCGTACCTGACCCTCAGGCGTCGTGATTTCCACGCCATCCACGCCTGCATCCGTCAGCATATCGGTCAAAGCTGTGAGTAAGGCAGGGTCGCTAAAGTCGGGCCTGCTCATGCTGCGCTCCGTTCTTTTAGCCATTGTTCAAGATAGTGAATGTCTGTTTCGCCCTGCGCAAAAGCGTCGTCCTCAAACAGGGCGCGCAGGAGCGGAAGATTGGTCGAAATACCCTCCACCCGTGTACCCGCAAGCGCTTGGCGCATCCTAACCATGGCTTCAGCACGGGTCGGCGCATGTACGATCAACTTGGCGATCAAGGAATCATAATAGGGTGACACCCGGTAGCCGACATGGATATGGGTATCGACGCGAACCCCCTCTCCTTCCGGCAGCACAAGATCGGTCACGATGCCTGCCGAGGGGAGAAACTTATCAGGATCTTCGGCATTGATCCGGCATTCGAAAGAATGTCCGTCGCAGATAACATCTGCCTGCCGCAAGTCCAGAGGCTTACCCTGCGCCGCCTCGATCTGGGCCTGAACGATGTCGATGCCGCTCGTCATTTCCGTAACGGGATGTTCGACCTGCAAGCGCGTATTCATCTCGATGAAATAGAACTTGCCGTCTTCAAACAGGAATTCGAAAGTTCCCACCCCGCGATAGCCAATCTGTCGGCAAGCCTCGACGCAAGCCATACCAACCGGCTGGATCACATCGACCGAAATTCCAGGCGCTGGCGCTTCTTCGACCACTTTTTGATGACGACGTTGCATCGAACAGTCGCGGTGACCAAGCCAGACGGCATTGCCGTGCGTGTCGCACAAGACCTGTATCTCGATATGACGGGGATGCTGGAGAAACTTCTCCATGTAGAGGACAGCAGAGCCAAAAGCCTGCCTCGCCTCCTCCCTCGTCAAGGTAATGGCTTCATGAAGCAAGGCAGCTTCCTGCACTACTCGCATGCCGCGCCCGCCACCACCGCCCGCAGCCTTGATGATGATTGGATAGCCGATCTCATTCGCGATACGCTCAACCGTTGCGGCATCCTCGGGAAGCGCTGTATCCGGTCCCGGTACACATGGCACACCGGCCGCAATCATTGCCCGTTTGGCAGCGATCTTGTCGCCCATCGTGGAGATCGACCTTGCGTCCGGACCGATGAATACGAGACCGGCATCTTCGACAGCCTGAGAAAAGGCGGCATTTTCGGACAGAAATCCATAACCGGGATGGATCGCACCCGCACCCGTCAGACGGGCAGCGATTAAGATAGCATTCTGATTGAGATAGCTCTTGGCAGCATTCGCCGGTCCAACACAAAGGAAGGTGTCAGCCGTTTGGCCATATGGAGCCTGCCTGTCCGCCTCAGAGCAGATGGCTACGGTCTTCAAGCCCAATTCGCGGCAGGCGCGCTGAATGCGTGCAGCAATTTCACCCCGGTTGGCAATCAGGACCGTGTCGAAACCCGGCATATCCGATGTAGTGTTGAGACCTTCCGCCACTACGCGATCTCCGCCAGCAAATCATTGGCCTCAACCTCGCCACCATCAACCTCCGTCAGATAGGTGATCCGGCCAGCGCGTGGCGCAACAATTTTATTGAAGACTTTCATGGCTTCGATGATGAAGAGGGCCTGCCCCTCCTCGACCACATCTCCAGCCTCGACAAATGAAGGTTGTCCCGGCGCGGAAGCGCGATGCAAAACGCCAAAAATCGGGGCATGAACGGAGGTGGCCGATGTGGTGGCAGGAAGGATCGACTCCGACCGATCGATCAGGGCGTCATCCTCGGCTTTGACCGAGACATTGCTGCCAGTCTCTGTTCGAGGTGCGGTTTTGAATATCCGCACAGTTACGCTTTTCTCTGTCACCATGAGTTCGGTGACGTTCGTTCGTCCGACAAAATCAATCAGCGTCTTTATCTTTGGCAGGTCCATAAGCGTACTCGGCATTGTCCAAAGCCACCCGGTAATCCCGCACGATCGGGTTCACTTTCGGCTGCCTTAGACCTAGCACGATAGGCTGTTTGATGGGGTCAGAAGAACTTTTGATGGAGGTGTTCAATGAATTGGGGCCGTGAGCCTGTTGAGTTCGCGAAGCTCGAGTGGGCGTAATGGATCGACCGCTGCACGCTATCAGAGCCCCACGTGGCTATACCGCCAGCAATTCATTTGCGGTATCCAAGGCCCTAAACGCAAGGTGCCCTCCGGGATGGGAGGGCTTTGTTGTTGATAGTCTTGAAGATATTGGTTGCGGGGGCAGGATTTGAACCTGCGGCCTTCAGGTTATGAGCCTGACGAGCTACCGGGCTGCTCCACCCCGCGTTACCAGCGTAAATCCCTATGGGATTTATCGCGACCAGCGTAAATCCCTATTGGATTTATCGCGACTGCAT